>NZ_FNSA01000003.1:1546351-1855621 GCF_900104775.1 Tsukamurella tyrosinosolvens | reverse complement strand
GGCCCATGACGGTGACCACCGGCGGGCGCTGCTCGAGGTCGTCCTCGCCGCCCTCGTCCTCGCCGTAGGTGAGGTCGAAGCTGTCGAGCAGCTCGCGGTCCTCGTCCTCCGGGCTGACGACCTGGACGACGTAGTTCATCTCCTCGCCCAGCAGCACGAGGGTCTCCTCGTTCACCGACTGGGTGGCGGTGACCATCTCGCCCAGGTTGAACAGCGCCTGGACCAGCGATGCCGGGTTCGCGTCGATCTTCTCCGCGAAGTCGCTCAGCGACGCGCCGCGAGCGAGACGGATCGTCTCGCCCTGGCCGCGGGGCAACCGGACGCCACCGGCGATCGGCGCCTGCATGTTCTCGTACTCGGCGCGTTTCGCCCGCTTCGACTTACGGCCACGACGCGGAGCGCCACCGGGACGACCGAATGCACCCGCGGTGCCGCCGGGACGACCACGACCGCCGCCGCCACCGGGACGACCCCGGAAACCGCCCGCGGGCGCACCGGTACCGGTGCCGCCGCCGGGCCCACCGCGGTAGCCGCCGCCACCGCCGCCGGGACGACCGCCGGGCCCGCCACGACCACCGGGGCCGGGACGGCCCTGCGCGGCCGGACGTGCGGCGCGCGCGGGCATCGCACCCGGGGTCGGGCGCGGAGGCATGCTGCCGGGGGTCGGACGCGGGCCGCCGGGACCGGCCGCGGGGCGACCGCCCTGGGGACGGGGACCGCCCTGGCCGGGAGCCGGACGCGCGCCGCCCTGGGGACGGGGACCGCCCTGGCCGGGAGCCGGACGCGCGCCGCCCTGCGGACGCGGGCCGCCGGGGCCCGGCTGCGGACGCGGCGCACGCTCGACGGGAGCCTGCGAGGAGAACGGGTTGTTGCCCACCTTCGGGGTGCGCGGGCCGGGCTTGGGGCCGGCCGGGCGCGGGCCCGGGCGTGCGCCGGGAGCCGCGGGACGGGCCTCGGGCTCCGACGGTGCGGCGCTCGCGGCGGGGGCCGCCGGTGCGGCGGGCTCGGGGGTCGGCTCGGGCGCGGCCGGCGCCGCGGGGCGCGGGCCGGGACGGGCCGACGTGGGACGGGGTGCATCCGCGGCGGGCGCCGGGGCTGCGGGGGTGCTCGCGGCCGCGGGGCCGGGCTTCTTGGCCGGGGCGGGGCCCGGCTTCGCGCCTGCGTCGGACTTGGATCCGTACGACTCGCGCAGGCGTCGCGCGACGGGGGCTTCCACCGTCGACGACGCGGACTTCACGAACTCGCCCTGCTCACTGAGCCGTGCGAGAACTTCCTTGCTGGTGACACCGAGCTCTTTAGCCAACTCGTGCACGCGGGCCTTGCCTGCCACTCTTCTCCTCAAATGTGAGGTCGAGGGCATCACTGGTCCCGCCGACCTCGGTTAGTTACTCCGATTGCCGTTCATCGCTGGTGCTTCACGGTGTGCTCATGTCTTCAGCTCGATTCCTTCATCTCCGAGTAGGTGGGCCTTGGGAAAGACCAACCGTCTTCAGACCGCTCATAAGCATAGCGCGTCCGTGCAAGTCGATTCACCGCAGGGAGTCGTCCAACGGCCCCGAAACCCGGAGCGCCCGGCGGAACGCGTTTCTCTTCCGGGCCTGCTCCCGGCACGACGGATCGTCGTGCAGCCACGCGCCGCGGCCCGGGAGGCGGCGCCGCTCGTCCACGACCACGGTGCGCGCACCGTCGACCTCGTCGGAGGCGACGACCCGGATCAGCTCGGTCGCGGGCGCCCGGCGCCGGCACCCGATGCAGGTGCGGACCGGCCCCGGGACGTCGCCGGCCGCGCGGGGGCCGGCCCCGGAGCCGGGGTTCCCGCCCGGCCTCCTACTCACCTCGCGGCGCACTCTCCGCGTCCGAGCGGATGTCGATCCGCCAGCCGGTGAGCCGGGCGGCGAGGCGGGCGTTCTGCCCCTCCTTGCCGATCGCGAGCGACAGCTTGAAGTCGGGGACCACCACGCGGGCGGCCTTCTCCTTGGCGTCGACGATGGTCACCGACACCACCGACGACGGCGACAGGGCGTTACCGACGAAGACCGCGGGGTCGTCGTCGTAGGAGATGATGTCGATCTTCTCGCCCTCGAGGTCGCTCATCACGTTCCGCACGCGCTGGCCCATCGGGCCGATGCAGGCACCCTTGGCGTTGAGGCCGGCGACGGAGGTGCGCACCGCGATCTTCGAGCGGTGGCCCGCCTCGCGCGCCACCGAGGTGATCTCGACGCTGCCGTCGGCGATCTCGGGGACCTCGAGCGCGAAGAGCTTCTTCACCAGGTTCGGGTGGGTGCGCGACAGGGTGATCTGCGTGCCGCGCTGGCCGCGGCTGACGCCGACGACGTAGAACTTCATCCGGTCGCCGTGGTTGTAGCTCTCCCCCGGCACCTGCTCGGCGGGCGGCAGCAGGCCCTCGTGGCCCTCGCGCTCGCCGCCGATCCGGACCACGACGAAACCGCGGGCCGCGGCGCGGGCGTCGGCCTGCACCACACCGGAGACGACCTCGCCCTCGTAGACCGCGAACTCGCCGAACGTGCGGTCGTTCTCGGCGTCGCGGAGGCGCTGCGTGATGAGCTGCCGCGCCGAGTCCGCGGCGATGCGGCCGAAGCCCTCGGGGGTGTCGTCCCACTCGGTGATGATGTTGCCGTCGGTGTCGAGCTCCTGCGCGAGCACCTTCACCTCGCCGGTGCGGCGGTTGACGTCGATCCGCGCGTGCGGCTCGTGCCCGTCGGTGTGCTTGTAGGCGGTGAGGAGGGCCACCTGGATCGCCTCGATGACGGTCTCCACGGAGATGTCCTTCTCCGCCTCGATCGCCCGCAGGGTCGCCATGTCGATGTTCATCTAGTCCTCGTTCCTCTGCGCCGCACCGGCGCCCTCGCCCGTCAGGTCCTCCGGTTCGGTACCCGACTCCACGCGCCCGGGCGTGATGCCCGAGAGCTCCATCTCCTTGGGGTTCGGCCTGCGGAACTCGACCCGGACGGCGGCCGCGGCCACCTCCGCGAGGTCGAGGTCGCGGGTCGTCGGGGCGGCCCCCTTCGCCCCGGGCAGGACGACGGTGACCGTGGTCCCGCCGTCCGGCCCGTCGTCCGTGAGCGGCCCGATCCGGGCCAGCAGGTTCGTTCCGTCCGCGAGCTCGATCGCCGCCTGGCGGCCGCGGGCGCGGCGCCAGTGGCGGGGCTCGGTGAGCGGGCGCTCCGCGCCGGGCGTGGTGACCTCGAGGGTGAACGCCTGGGCGCCGAAGACCTCGTCGGCGTCGTCGACCGCGGCGGAGAGCGTCCGCGCGACGTCGGCGAGCTCGTCGAGCGTGGGGCCGGCGTCGCTGTCCACGACGACCGCGATGGACGACTTCGTGCCCGCGTTGTTGATCTTCACCTGCTCGAGATCGAGCCCGGCCGCGTCCAGGTGAGGCGCGATCACGGCCTTCACCGCCGTTTCGTCGTAAGCCATACGCGCCTCCCTGTGAAATTGTCACCGGACGTGCCCGGTGTCGAACGCTGCGGCCAGTGTACCCGGACGCGCCGCTAGACTCGCCCCCGTGATCGCCCCATCCCCCCGCCGCGACGACGACGCGCCGTCGCGTCCCGGCATCGACCGACGCACCGCCCTCACGTCCGTCCTCCTTGCCGGGGGCGCACTCGCGGGCGGGGCCGCGCTGGCCGGGTGCACCACCCCCGAGGACCGCGCCGACGATCCGCAGGCCGTGCGGCTGCAGGCCGCCGCCGCGCAGGCCCAGGCCGATGCGGACGCCGCGCGCGGCCTGGCCGTGCTCGACGGGGCCGCGGGCCCGCAGCTGCGGCTCATCGCCGATCAGCGCGGCCAGCACGCGTCGGCGCTGGCCGACGAGCTGTCCCGGTACATCGAGCGCCCCACCTCCGTGACCGCCGCACCGTCGTCGATCCCGGCGGCGGCGTCGCCGCTGAACCGACAGTCGTTGCACGCCCAACTGACCCGGTCCGCGAAGGACGCCGGCGATGCCGCCGTCGCCGCCTCCGGCTACCAGGCCGCGCTGCTGGGCTCCGTGGCCGCGGCGGCCCGGGTGCACGCGGAGGTGGTGCTCGCATGACCCCCGCCCAGGACGCCGTGGCCGCGGCGCTGACGTCCGAGCACGCCGCCGTGTACCTGTACGGCCTCGTCGAGGCCTATGCCGCGCCCACCCGCAAGGCCGAGATCGCCACCTACGCCGCCGAACACCGGTCGCAGCGCGACGCCCTCGCGCGCGTGCTCAGCGCCGCCGGCGTCGAGGTTCCCGTCGCGGCGCCCGCGTACACCCCGCCCGAGCCGGTCACCGACCCCGTCAGCGCGGCGAAGGTGGCCGCGGCGGTCGAGGACGACGCCGCGGCCGCGCACCGCAACGTGCTCTCGCAGGCCGACGGGGACGGGATCCGGCACCTCGGGGTGACGGGCCTCGGCGGCGCCGCCGTCCGCGGCGCACGGTGGCGCGTCGCGCTCGGCGTGTCCCCCGTGACCACGCCGTTCCCCGGTATCCGCACCTGACGTTCCCTTTGCCTGCCTTTACACTCGGGGGATGACGTCCAGCGATCCCCAGCAGCCCGGCGACGGGACCTACGACCCGACGGTGATCCGGCCGGCCGAGCCGAACCCCTCCGCGCCCGACCTGACCAAGCGCGACGGTGACACGCCCGCCGGACAGGACGTCGGCGGCGATCCCGACGCGGCGACGACGGTGCACCAGACCGCGCAGCCGGATCCGTATGCGGCGCCCTCGGCGTACACCCCGCCGGCGGATCCGTACGCCGCGCCGGCCGATCCCTACGCGGCGCAGCAGAACCCGTACGGCGCCCCCGCGGATCCCTACGCCGCGCAACAGAACCCGTACGGCGCCCCCGCGGATCCCTACGCGGTGCAGAACCCGTACGCCGCGCCGCCTCAGTACCCGGGCCAGGACCAGTTCGGGCAGCAGCAGTACCCCGGCCAGGCGTTCCCCGGCTACCCGGCGCAGCCCGGGTACCCCGCGCAGAACTACGGCCAGCAGGCCGGCACCAACGGCCTCGCGATCGCCGCGCTGGTGTGCGGCCTCGTCTCGTACCCGCTGGGGTGCGCGTACGGCATCGGCATCGCCACGGCGATCGCCGCCGTCGTGATGGGCATCATCGGGATGAAGCAGGTCAAGCAGTCGGGCCAGGGCGGGCACGGGATGGCCCTCGCGGGCGTGATCCTCGGCGGCGTCTACATCGTATTGTTCATCATCGCGATCATCCTCATCTTGGTGGTCGGCGTCAGCGGAGGCTTCGACAGCACCTCGAACCTGTTGTCCGTCATTTCCTGACGCGAAGAGCACGGAAGCCCGCACCAGTCGGTGCGGGCTTCTGCGTCTACTGAGTCAGCGCGCGGCGGTGACGATCTCCGCGGCGGCGTCGGCGACAGGGATCTCGCGGGACTCGCCGGTGAGGCGGTCGCGGAGCTCGACGACACCGTCGGCCCAGCCCCGGCCGACCACGACCACGGTCGGGACGCCGACGAGCTCGGAGTCCTTGAACTTGATGCCCGGCGACGCCTTGCGGTCGTCGAGCAGCACCTGCAGGCCGGCCGCGTCCAGTTCGGCGGCCAGCGACTCGGCGCCCGTCCAGGCGCCCTCGTCCTTGTTCGCGATCACGACGTGCACGTCGAACGGGGCGATGCCCTTGGGCCAGCGCAGGCCCTTGTCGTCGTGCTGCTGCTCGGCGATCACGGCGACGAGCCGGGAGACGCCGACGCCGTACGAGCCCTGGGTGAGGCGCACGGGCTTGCCGTTCTCGCCCAGCACGTCCACCTCGAAGGCGTCGGTGTACTTGCGGCCCAGCTGGAAGATGTGGCCGATCTCGATGCCGCGCGCGGACTGCAGGACGCCCTTGCCGTCGGGCGAGGCGTCGCCGTCGCGGACCTCGGCGGCCTCGATGGTGCCGTCGGGGGTGAAGTCGCGGCCCGCGGTGAGGTTCACCACGTGCTGCCCGGGCGCGTCGGCGCCGGTGATCCAGGCGGTGCCGTCGACCACGCGCGGGTCGACGAGGTAGCGCACTTCGTTCTCCAGCAGTGCCTTCGGCCCGATGTAGCCCTTGACGAGGAACGGGTACTTCTCGAAGTCCTCCGCCTCGATCAGCGCCACCTCGGTCGGCTCCAGGGAGGCCTCGAGGCGCTTGAAGTCGACCTCGCGGTCGCCGGGCACGCCGATGCCGAGCAGCTCCCAGTCCCCGCCGGGGGCGCGGGTCTTGACCATGACGTTCTTGAGGGTGTCCCCCGCGACGACCTCGCGCCCGAGGACGGAGGCGCCGTCGGCGGCCTCGTTGGCCCAGGCGACGAGCGTCTCGATGGTGGGCGTGCCGGGGGTGTCGAAGACCTGCGCGGCGGGCAGACCGTCGAGCGGGATCGCGGGCGGCGCGGGCGTGATGACGGCCTCGACGTTCGCGGCGTAGTCCGACTCGGTCGAGTGCACGTAGGTGTCCTCGCCGACGGGGCTCACCGCGAGGAACTCCTCGGAGGCGCTGCCGCCCATGGCGCCGGACGTGGCGGACACGATGACGTGCTCGACGTTAAGGCGCGCGAAGATCCGCTGATAGGCGGCACGGTGCTTGGCGTACGCCTCGGACAGCCCCTCGTCGGAGGTGTCGAAGCTGTAGCTGTCCTTCATGACGAACTCGCGGCCGCGGAGGATGCCCGCGCGGGGCCGCTCCTCGTCGCGGTACTTCGTCTGGATCTGGTACAGGATGACCGGCAGGTCCTTGTACGAGTTGTACTCGCCCTTCACGGTGAGGGCGAAGATCTCCTCGTGGGTGGGGCCGAGCATCATGTCGGCGCCCTTGCGGTCCTTGAGGCGGAACAGGCTGTCGCCGTACTCCGTCCACCGGTTCGTGGTCTCGTAGGGCTCGCGCGGGAGCAGCGCGGGCAGCAGGATCTCCTGGCCGCCGATCGCGTTCATCTCCTCGCGGACGACCTGCTCGACGTTCCGTAGCACCCGCAGGCCCAGCGGCAGCCAGGAGTAGACGCCGGGCGCGATGCGCCGCACGTAGCCGGCGCGGACGAGCAGCTTGTGGCTGGGGACCTCCGCGTCCGCGGGGTCGTCGCGGAGCGTGCGCAGGAACAGCTGGGAGAATCGGGTGATCACGACGCCACAGCTTAGTGTGTCCGGTGTGCTGATCCTGCTTCCCCCATCGGAAACCAAGGCCGGCGGCGGCGAGGGCGCGCCCCTCGACCTCGGGCTGCTCACCTTTCCCACGCTGAGGCCCACCCGCGAACGACTCCTCGACGCCCTCGTCGCCGTCTCGCAGGACGACGGTGCCGCCCGCGCCGCGCTGAGCCTGTCGGCGGGGCAGACGGACGAGCTGGAGCGCAACCGGGCGCTGCGCACCGCGCCCACCCGACCCGCGATCGAGCAGTACACGGGCGTGCTCTACGACGCCCTCGACGTGCGCGGGCTGACGAAGGCGCAGCGCGCGAAGGCCGACGCCCGCCTGGCCGTCGGATCGGCGCTGTTCGGGGTCGTCGGCGCCGTCGACCCGATCCCCGCGTACCGGCTCTCGTCGGGGTCGAAACTGCCGGGCCTGGGCACGCTGGCCGCGGAGTGGAAGCCCGCACTGGCCGACGCGCTCGCCGCGGCCGACCGCGGCCTCGTCGTGGACCTGCGGTCCGGCGGCTACGCGGCGCTCGGCAAGGTGCCCGGGGCGGTCACCGCCACCGTCGTGACCGAGAAGCCCGACGGCTCGCGCGCCGTCGTCTCGCACTTCAACAAGCACCACAAGGGCCTGCTGGCCCGGGCGCTCGTGGTCACCCGCGCAGAGCCCGGCGACGCGAAGGCCGTGGTGAAGGTCGCCGAGAAGGCAGGCCTGCGCGCAGAGCTGTCGTCGCCCACCGAGGTGACGATCGTGACCGCGGGGTGACGCGCCGGTCGCCCGGCCGGTTCCTAGTCCTCGTCGAGGCGGTGCCGCCGGGCGCGGCTCACGCGTTCGGCCTGAGGCGAGGCCTCGGGGTGGTGCATCGCGTCGGGCTCGGGCAGCGAGTGCCGCCCGCCGGTCGAGGGTGCCCCGGTGGACGGAGCTCCAGTGGATGAGGCTCCGGCCGACGGGGCCTGCGGCTGCGGGGGCACCGCGGGCGGGCGCTGGATCGGGGCGCTCGGCCGCTGCACGGGCCCGCTCGGACGCGGCGCCTGCTGGCCGGGCCGCGGCATCGCGCCGCTGGGGCGCTGCATGGGCCGGCTCGGTCCGCCCTGCTGACCCGGCTGGCCCTGCTGACCCGGCCCGCCCTGCGGCGCCGGGCCGGGCTGACCCGGCCGGCCGGGGCGCTGGACGGGGCCGCTGGGGCGCGGCTGCTGCCCGCTCGGGCGCCGGATCGGCGCGCTCGGCCGCGGCACCTGCCCGCTCGGACGCTGGATCGGCGCGCTCGGGCGCTGCTGCGACTGCGGGGGCGCCGCTGGAGCCCGGTACTGCGGGTCCGCCGCCGGACGGGGAGGCTGCGGGGCCTGCGACGGACGCGGCAGGTCGGTGCTCTCCCGCTGGATCGGGCCCGAGGGGCGGGCGACGCCCGCGAGCCCCTCGCCGGGCCGGCCGGTGCGGGGCAGCGGGTCGCTGGGGTGCGAGTACGCCTGCTGCGGCGCGGCCGGGGGCGCCTGGGGCGGTTGCGTCGCGGGCCGGTGCTGCACCGGCTGCTCCTGCTGCGGGGCCTGCGGTCGCTTGATGGCACGGAAGCGGTCGGTGAAGTAGACCGGCTCGGGGTCGCCGGGCTTCTCGTTGTAGGCGCGGTCGTAGTCCTCGCGGCGCACCGCCGGGAAGGACCCGGAGGTGACGTCGCCCTCGATGGGCTCCCAATCGTCGTCGACGTCGTCGTCGTGATCGAAGGCCTGCGCCGGGAACGACGTGGACGGGATCGATCCGCCGGACTTGCTCGACTCCTGCGCCGCCTGCCCCTCGGCGACCTCCTCCGGGGTGAACCGCATGAAGGGCACCACGACCAGGCCGGCGAGGATCAGGATCGCGGCGCAGGCGATGAAGGCGAGGCCGAAGCCCGACGCGAGCGCGCTGCGTTGCGCATCGGTGAGCATCTCGTGGGTGATGTCGCCCTTGGTCGGGCCGCCCTCCTTCATGATCCGGGAGGTCACCAACACCTGCACCGAGGCCAGCCCGACGATGCCGCCGATGTTCTGGCACACCTCGACCAGCGCCGACATCGGACCGGTCTCGGACGGGCGCACCCCCGCCAGGGCGCAGATCGGCAGCGGGATCATCGCGAAACCGACGCCCAGGCCGATGACGAAGACCGGAAGCCCGATGTACGGGAAGTAGCTGACCGTCGACGGGTCCTTGGTCATCAGTGTCGGGACGTAGATGCACGGCAGGAAGACGATGACGCCGCCGATGGCGACGAGCCAGCGGGCCTGGACTTTGAGGGCGAGCTTGGACGAGATGGGCGCCGCGATGCCCATGCCGACCGCGAACGGGATGAGGGCCAGGCCGGATTCCAGCGGGGTGTACCCGAGCACCTGCTGGAAGGTGAGCGCGACGTAGAAGCCGAGCGTCGGGATCAGCGCACCGCAGACCAGGATCGCGACCATGGCCGCGACGCGGTTGCGGTTGTGGAACAGCGAGAACGGCAGGATCGGGTTCTTCGCGGTGCGCTCCACCACGAGGAACGCGACGAGGCAGACCACGCTGACGGCGGCGGCGACGTAGACGCTGACGCCCTGCCAGTGGACCTCGGGGCCCATGGTCAAGGTGTAGACCCCGGCCACGCAGCCCGCGACGGCCAGGAACGCGCCCTTGATGTCGAGGGCGTGGCGGCGCTCCGAGGTCGACTCCTCCAGGGCGATGACCGCGCCGATGATGCACACGATCCCGACCGGGACGTTGATCCAGAAGACGAATCGCCAGTCCCATGTGGCGAGGAGGCCGCCCGCGACGAGACCCGACACCGAGCCCAGGCCGGCCATAGCGCCGAAGATCGCGAAGGCCTGGTTACGCGCCTTGCCCGGCGCGAAGGTGGTGGCGATGAGCGCGAGCGCCGTGGGGCAGGCGATCGCGGCGAAGAGTCCCTGCGCGGCGCGCGCGACGAGCAGCCACGCCTCGTTGGTGGCGAAGCCGGTGAGGAGAGAGGCGAACGTGAATCCCGCGACGCCGAGGATGAACATCCGCTTGCGGCCGAAGGTGTCCCCCAGCCTGCCGCCGAGCAGCATGAACCCGCCGAAGGTCACCGCGTAGGCGCCGAAGACCCAGATCTTCGCCGCGTCCGAGAGGTGCATCGCGTCCTGGATGCGCGGGAGGGCGACGAAGACCACCGTGCCGTCGAGGACCGCGAGGAACATCATCCCGGAGAGGACGACGATGGCGATGCCGAGAGCGCTGCCCTTGACGCGGTACGTCTGCGCCGGGGCACCGGGTGCCATCGTTGAGGTCATGAAGACCGAGGCTACCGGCTGAGCGAAGGCACGAAGAAATCGCTCGTGCCGGTTTCCCGGTTCGACGAAGGACGTCGCACCCCCGGTGCGTGCACTCAGCACGCATCGTGCGGGGCCGTTTGCGCAGCCCACGGACGGTGCCGCCGGATCCGGCCCGGCGAGGTCGCCCGGACGGTCACATCTCGGGCGACACGCCGGGCACGGAGCCCGTCAGTCCTCCAGCCGGTGCCGGCGGGCGCGGCTGACGCGGTCCGCCTGCGACGTCGGCGCGGGGTGGTGCATGCCGTCGGGCTCCGGGGCCGCGTGCCGACCGGCGCGCGCGGGCACCGGGACGGGCTGCTGCTGCGGCTCCGGCTGGTCGGCGGCGCGGCGCGGCACGGGACCGCTGGGGCGCGGCGCCGGCTGCTCGACCCGGTACTGCTGCGGAGCCGGGCGCGGCGGGCGGTAGTCCGGGACCGAGGCCCGCGGCGTGGGCGGCACCGGCGGGCGCGGCAGGTCGACGCTCTCGCGCTGGATCGGGCCCGACGGGCGGGCGATGCCGGCGAGGCCCTCCCCCGGGCGCGAGGCCGGGCGGGGCAGCGGGTCACTCGGGTGGGAGTAGGCCTGCTGCGGGACCGTCGGCGCCGGGCGGGTCAGGGGGTCGCTCGGCTGCGAGTAGGCCTGCTGCGGGGCCGTCGGCTGCGGGCGCTGCTGCGGCCGGGCGACGGGGACCTGCTGCGTCGGCGGCTGCGGGGCCGCGGGCTGCGGGACCGGCGCGGACTGCGGCGGGCCAGGCTGGACCCCGAGGCCGGCGAGCGGCGACGCCGACGTCTCGACGTCGGTGCGCTTGATGGCGCGGAACCGGTCGGTGAAGTAGACGGGCTCGGGGTCGCCGGGCTGCTCGTTGTAGGCGCGGTCGAAGTCCTCGCGCCGGATGGCGGCGAAGGAGCCCGAGGTGACGTCGCCCTCGAGCGGCTCCCAGTCGTCGTCGACGTCGTCGTCATCGTCCTCGAAGGCCTGCGCCGGGAACGACGTGGACGGGATCGCGCCGCCGGACTCGCTGGACTCCTTGGCGGCCTGGCCCTCGGCGATCTCCTGCGGGGTGAAGCGCATGAACGGGACCACGACGAAGCCGGCGAGGATGAGGATCGCGGCGCAGGCGATGAACGCGAGGCCGTAGCCGGAGGCCAGGGCGTGGATCTGGTCCCCGGTCAAACCGTCGTGCCGCAGATGGCCGGAGGTCGGGCCGCCCTCGGCCATGATCCGGGAGGTCACCACGACCTGGACCGAGGCGAGGCCGATGATGCCGCCGAGGTTCTGCGCGACCTCGATGAGTGCGGTCAGCGGGCCGATCTCGGACGGACGCACGCCGGCGACGGCGCCGAGCGGCAGCGGGACGACGGCCATGCCCACGCCGATGCCGATGAGGAACACCGGGATCGCGATCTGCGGGAAGTAGTCGATGGTGGCCGGGGCCTTGCTCATCAGGGTCGGGACGTAGACGCAGGGCAGGAAGACGATGGCCCCACCGAAGGCGACCAGCCAGCGGGCCTGGAACCGGCGCACCAGCGTCGCGCTGATCGCGACGGAGATGCCGAAGCCGACGGCGAAGGGCAGCAGCGCGAGCCCGGACTGGAAGGGCGTGTAGCCGAGGACCAGTTGGAACGTCAGCGCGACGTAGAAGCCGAGCGTGGGGATCAGCGCGCCGCACACCAGGATCGCGAGCATGGCCGCGACGCGGTTGCGGTTGTTGAACAGCGAGAACGGCAGGATCGGGTTCTTGGCGGTCCGCTCGACCCACAGGAACAGGGCCAGGCAGATCGCGCTGACCACGGCGGCGACGTAGACCGAGGTGCTCTGCCAGTGCGCCTCGGGGCCCGCCGTGAGGGCGTAGACGCCGGTCACGCAGCCCGCGACGGCGAGCGCGGCGCCCTTGACGTCGAGAGCGTGCCGGCGCTCGGCCACGGCCTCGTCGAGGGTGAACCAGCCGCCGATCGCGCAGGCGATGCCGACGGGCACGTTGATCCAGAAGATGAGGCGCCAGTCGATGGTGGCAAGCAGGCCGCCGGCCACGAGCCCGGCGATGGAGCCGAGGCCCGCCATCGCGCCGAAGACGGCGAACGCCTGGTTGCGGGCCTTGCCCGGCGCGAAGGTGGTGGCGATGAGCGCGAGCGCCGTGGGGCCGGCGATCGCGGCGAAGAAGCCCTGGCCGACCCGCGCGGCCAGCAGCCACGCCTCATTGGTCGCGAATCCCGCCAGCGCGGACGCGACGGTGAAGCCGACGACCCCGAGCAGGAACATCTTCTTCCGGCCGAAGGTGTCGCCGAGCCTGCCGCCGAGCAGCAGGAACCCGCCGAAGGTGAGCGCGTAGGCGCCGAAGACCCAGACCTTGGTCGCGTCGGAGAGCCCCAGGGCGTCCTGGATCTCCGGCATGGCCACGAAGACGACGGTGCCGTCGAGCACGGAGAGGAAGATCATCCCGCACAGCACGAGGATCGGGATGCCGACGGCGCTGCCCTTGACGCGGTAGGACTGCGCCGGGCTGCTGGGCGCCATCGTTGAGGTCATGATGCCCGAGGCTACCGACTCCCCCGCCCGATCCGGAAGTCGAGAACGGTAACAATTGTGACGAGAGTTACTGAAGTGGCGGTCCGGGTTCGGACGGAAAGCCCCGGAATCGGGCGATTCGTGCAGCGCAGGGCCCTGATCGTCAGGTCACTCGATGATCGCCGCTGCGGGGCCGTCACATTTCGCCGACACGCGCGAAACCCACACCCCGGGTGCGGGTCAGCCGCCGAGGGCGGCCGTGAATCCGGCCGTCGCGCCCACGACGAGCACGGCGGGCGGCACGACGTCGGCGGCGGCCGCGTCCGCCGCGATGGTGGCGAGCGTGCCGCGGACGGTGCGCTGCCCGCCCGTCGTCGCGTTCTCGACGACCGCGGCGGGCGTCTCGGCGGGCCGGCCGCCGGCGATCAGCGCGTCGGCGATGGCGGCGAGCCGCTCCACGGCCATCAGGACCACGACGGTGCCGCGCAGCCGGCCGAGCGCGTCCCAGTCGACGAGGCTGTCGGGGTGGCCCGGGGCGACGTGCCCGGAGACGACGACGAACTCGTGCGTCACGCCGCGGTGGGTGACGGGGATGCCGGCCGCCGAGGGCGCGGCGATCGAGCTGGTGATGCCCGGGACGACAGTGACGGAGATGCCCTCGGCGGCCAGCGCCTCGAGCTCCTCGAATCCGCGGCCGAAGACGTAGGGGTCGCCGCCCTTGAGGCGGACGACGAACTTGCCCTCGCGGGCGCGGTCGATGAGCACCTGGTTGATGGCCTGTTGGGCCATCGCCCGCCCGTAGGGCACCTTCGCGGCGTCGATCACCTCGACGTGGGGGGCGAGCTCGGCGAGCAGCCGGGGCGGGGCGAGCCGGTCCGCGACGACCACGTCGGCCAGACCGAGCAGGGCCCGCCCGCGCACGGTGATGAGGTCCGGGTCGCCCGGTCCCCCGCCGACGAGGGCCACCCCCTCGGGCTTGTGGGTGGGCCGGGCGGCCTCGTCGCCCGTCAGGACGGCACGGAGGCTGTCGCGGACGGCGGCGGACCGTCGGTGATCCCCGGAGGCGAGGACGCCCACCTGCAGGCCGCCGGTGGCGACGGTGGCGGGCGTGACGGCCGTGCCCTCACGGGCGAGGTCGGCGCGGACGCAGAAGGTGCGCTGCACCTCGGCCTCGGCGACGACGGCGGCGTTCACCGCGGGATCGTTCGTGGCGGCCAGGACGTACCAGGCGCCGAGGAGGTCGCCGGAGGCGTACTCGCGGCGGTGCCAGACGACGCCGGGCGTGGACTCGACGGCGGGCGTGGCCTCGGGCGCGATGACGTGGACGTCCGCTCCGGCGGCGAGGAGGACCGGCAACCGACGCTGCACGACGGTGCCGGCCCCCACGACGACGACACGGCGCCCTCGCAGATCCAGACCGACGAGGTAGGGATCGTGCGGGGCGCCGTGGCTGTTCATTCCGCTCAGCTTAGTGAGCGGCGTCCGTCACTACGCGCGCGGCTCGGCGTGCTTGGTGGCGGTGTGCACGATGTCGTAGTACACGGCCTTGTTGGAGGCCTCGGGGTACACGCGGTACGTGAACTCCTTCTCGGTGAGGGTCACGATCTCGACGGTGCGCTTGTACTGCACGCTGCCGTCGGCGTTCTTGGCGACGATGGTGCGGGTCTTGCCGTCGGCCGAGACGGTCCAGTCGCCCTTGCCCTTGGCGGTGTCGTCGAGGTTGTAAAGGGTGAAGGTGCCGTCCTTCTTGAAGTACGCCCAGCCGACGTAGTTCTTGACGTTCTTGTCGGTCAGCGCGACCTTGGCGCCCTTCGCGTCCTTGGCGGAGGTGGTCTCCCACGCGGTGGAGGCGAGGACGGCGCTCGGGGTGCCGGCCTTGACGGGGGTGGGCTTCGAGGCGGACGGCTTGGCCGACGCGCTCGCCGAGGCGCCGGTCGAGGGCTTCGCGGACGGCTTGGCCGAGGCGCTGGGCTTGGCCGAGGAGGAGGGCGATCCGGGAGCGGCGTACGAACCGGCGGCGCAGGCGGAGGTGGCGACCACGGCGGCGGCGGCGAAGGTGACGGAGACGAGCTTGATCGACTTGTGCATGAGGCTTTTGTACAGGAAGCTCTCAGCCCGCGCGAGGCCCCCGCTCAGGGTGAGACGAACTCCTCACGCGACCGCTCTGACCAGGCGTTCCGCCACCTCGGGGTATCCGGCAGGATGCACGTGGAGATACGAGGAGTGCACTGTGGGCGAAAGGAACCCGTCGGTCGTGGCGCGACCGTCGGCGTCGCGCCAACCCCAGGCCGCCGCGGGACCCGGCGCGAGCGCGGTGCGGTGGAACTCGTGCCCCGTCACTCGCTCGCCGGGCTCGAACAGGGGGCTGGGGCCGAGGGCGACCGCGTCGCGATAGCCGAGCGTGAGCCGACGGGTGAACGTCGCGGCGCCGGGCACGATCCCGCACATGGGGACCCCGTCGAGCGACTCCGCGAGGTACAGCTGACCCGCGCACTCCGCGTGCACCGCGCCGCCGGCGTCGACCAGGGTGCGCAGCTGCCCGCGCAGCGCCGCGTTCCCCGACAGCTTCTCGGCGTACACCTCGGGGAAGCCGCCGGGCAGCACGACCGCCGCGGTCCCGTCGGGCAGCTCGTCGGTGAGCGGGTCGAAGCGGCGGACGTGCGCGCCCGCGGCGCGCAGCAACTCCTCGTGCTCGGCGTAGCCGAAGCTGAACGCCGGGCCGCCGGCCAGGGCGACGGTCGGCCCGCCCGCGCGGGCCACCTCGGCCGACGGTGACCACCCGGGCCCGTCGGCGACGGGCCTCGCCAGGTCGCGGATCCGCTCGACGTCGACGTGCCGTTCCACCAGCTCCGTCATCGCGGCGACCGCGGCGACGGCGTCGTCGCCGCGCTCGGCGGCGGGGATCAGGCCGAGGTGCCGCGCCGGCACCTCCAGGGCGGCGGCGCCGGGCACCGCGCCGACGGCCTCGAGGCCCGCGTGCGCACACGCGTCGCGCAGCACCCGCTCGTGCCGCGGGCTGGAGACGCGGTTGAGGATGACGCCCGCGATCGCGACGCCGGGCCGGTAGGTGGCGAAGCCGGTGAGCAGCGCGGCGAGCGACTGCGAGTGGCCGCGCACATCGACGACCAGCACCACCGGGGCGCCGAGTGATTGTGCGACGTCGGCGGTGGAGCCGATGCCCTCGGTGACCGCGCCGCCGGGACCGTCGACGATGCGCCCGTCGAACAGCCCCATCACGCCCTCCACGACGGCGATGTCCGCGTCCCGCGCGCCGTGCCGGTACAACGGGGCGATGCGGTGCTCGCCGCACAGCACGGCATCGAGGTTGCGGCCGGGCCGGCCGGTGGCGAGGGCGTGATAGCCCGGGTCGATGTAGTCGGGGCCCACCTTGAACGGCGCGACGGTGCCGGTCCGCGCGAGAGCGCCCATGAGCCCGGTCGCGATGGTCGTCTTGCCGCTGCCCGACGACGGCGCGGCGATGACGACCGCGGGGGCTACCACTCGATGACCTGCGTTCGCGGACGCCGCGCCCCGCGGGATCGGGTGCGGCCCCTCACCACTCGATCCCCCTCTGGCCCTTCCGGCCGGCATCCATCGGGTGCTTGATCTTGGTCATCTCGGTGACCAGGTCGGCGGCGTCCATCAGCGCCTGCGGCGCGTCGCGGCCGGTGATGATCACGTGCTGGTTGCCGGGCCGGTTCACCAGGGTCTCGACCACCTCGTCGACGTCGATCCAGCCCCACTTGAGGGGGTAGGTGAACTCGTCGAGTACGTAGAAGCGGTGTTGCTCCACGCTGAGTCGGCGCGCGATCTCCCGCCAGCCGTCGCGGGCGGCCTCGGCGTGGTCCTGCTCGGCGTCGTCGGTGCGCCGCAGCCACGACCAGCCCTGGCCCATCTTGTGCCACTCGACGGGACCGCCCGCGCCGGTGCGCTCGTGCAGCTCGTTCAGCGCGAGCATCGTCTGCTCCTCGCCGACCTTCCACTTCGCGCTCTTGACGAACTGGAAGACGCCGATGTCGAAGCCCTGGTTCCACGCGCGCATGGCCATGCCGAAGGCGGCGGTCGACTTCCCCTTGCCCGGGCCGGTGTGCACGGCGAGCAGCGCCTGGTTGCGGCGCTGCCGGGTGGTCAGGCCGTCCTGCGGCACCGATTCGACCTTGCCCTGCGGCATGACGTGACTCCTTCGGGTCGGGGCGCTACGAAACTTCACTCCAGCGAGGCGTGGCGACGAATATTGTCGCGCTGCCCGCCACGAGTCGACTTTCGGAACATACGTCAGGCGACGCGGGCCAGATCCTGCGGGCTCAGGCCGCCGAGCGGGATCATCGGCGCGCCGAGCGCGGCCGCGACCTTCGCCGCGAGGCCCAGCCGCACCATCGAGGTCTCGCAGTCCACGACCACCGTCGCGCGACCGTCGGCGTGCAGACCCGCCGCCGCGGCCAGCGCGCGGGGCAGCGGATCGCGGCCGGACGTCGCGCGACCGTCGGTGAGCACCACGACGAGCGGGCGGCGGGCGTCGGGCCGCAGGTCCTCGCGGCGCAGCAGCTTGCGCGCCTCGATGAGCCCCTCCGCCAGTGGCGTCCGGCCGCCGGTGCGGGCCCGGGCGAGCCGCGCGACGGCCACGTCGACGGACCGCGTCGGCGGCACCAGCAGGGTGGCCTCGGCGCCGCGGAAGCCGATCACGGCCACCTTGTCGCGCCGCTGGTAGGCGTCGCGCAGCAGGGAGACCGCGGCCTCCCCGACCAGCGCGATGCGTTCCCGCGCGGCCATCGAGCCGGACAGGTCCACGACGAAGACGACCAGGTTGCCCTCGGTGGCCTCGCGGATCGGGGACCGCAGGTCCGAGGGCGCGAGGTGCAGCGGGCCGTCGACCCGGCCGCGGGCGGCCTGCGCCGGTGCGGCGGCGCGGAGCGTCGCGGCCAGGTGCAGGCCGGCTCCGGTGCCCGCGGGCGCGGCGCGGACGACGCTGCCGCGGTCGGAGCGGGACTTCGACCGGCGGCCCGTCGCCCCGCCGGTCCCCGTGCCGGGAACCGTCAGCCGGCTGACCGTGCGGTGCCGCGTGGTCGGCAGCGGTGCGCCCTGCGGCTCCGGCTCGGATGCGGCGGAATCGTCCTGCGCCGGCGGCGGATCCGCCTGCTGCCCGCCGTCGGGGCCGCCGTCGTCGGGCCCGCCGTCGTCGGGGCCGTCGGGTTCCGGGTCGTCGGCGGCCTCGCGGGCGTCGTCGAGCGCGCGGTCGAGCTCAGCGTCGTCGAGCCCGGGCTCGTCGAACGGGTCGCGGCGCTTGCGGTGCGGCAGCGCGAGGGCCGCGGCGACGCGGACGTCGTCCTCGGTGACCTCGGCGACGCCGCGCCACGCGGCGTGGGCGCGGGCGGCGCGGGCTATCACGAGGTCGGCGCGCATGCCGTCGACGTCGAAGGCGGCGCACACGGCGGCGATGCGGCGCAGCTCGGCGTCGGGCAGCGCGACGGCGGGCAGCCGGTCGCGGGCCTCGGCGATGCGGCGGGCCTGCTCGGCGTCGGCGGCGGCGTACTCGGCGGCGAAGCCGGCGGGGTCGGCCTCGAAGGCGAGGCGCCGGCGCATCACCTCGACGCGGGCGTCCACGTCGCGGCTGGCGCACACGTCGACGGCCAGACCGAAACGGTCCAACAGCTGCGGCCGCAGCTCCCCCTCCTCGGGGTTCATGGTGCCGACCAGCACGAATCGCGCCGGGTAGGAGCGCGAGACGGCGTCCCGCTCGACGGTGACCCGCCCCATCGCGGCCGCGTCGAGGAGGACGTCCACGAGGTGGTCGGACAGCAGGTTGACCTCGTCGACGTAGAGGATGCCGCCGTCCGCGTCGGCCAGCAGGCCGGGCGTGAAGTCGACCCGGCCCTCGCCGAGGGCGCGGTGCAGGTCCAGCGATCCGACGACGCGGTCCTCGGTGGCGCCGATGGGCAGCTCGACGAGACGGGCGGGCGCACCGTCGGGCCGGGGCGGCAGCAGCGGGGCGAGGGCGCGGGCGGCGGTGGACTTCGCGGTGCCCTTCTCGCCGCGCACGAGCACGCCGCCGACGGCGGGCGCGATGGCGCACAGCGTGAGGGCGAGCCGCAGCTCGTCGTGGCCGACGACGGCGCTGAACGGATAGCGGTCAGACACCGGCGGGCCTCCTCATGGGGACGTGCGGGATGCCGTCCTCGATGAATTCGTCGCCCTCGCGGGCGAATCCGTACTTGGCGTACATGCTCTCGAGGTGCGACTGCGCCTCGAGCAGGCAGGCCCGGCCGTCGAGCTCGGCGAGCGCCGCGGTCATCAGTTCGCCGATCAGACCGCGCCCGCGGTGCGACGATGCCGCGCACACCCGGCCGATCGCGGCCAGCCCCGGGCCCTCATCGGTGATGCGCACCGTCGCGACCGCGCCGCCGGGGGCGGCACCGTCGGACAGCCAGAGGTGCACCGTCGACGGATCGAGGTCGCGCCCGTCCACGTCGAGCCACGGGCTCTGCTGCTCGGCGATGAAGACCTCGGCGCGCAGCTTCAGCAGCGCGTACAGGGTCGTCGCGTCGAGTTCGTCTCCGGAGGCGCGGCGCACGGCGCTAGGCCTGCGCGTCGGCCCCGACGCCCGGGGACAGCTGCAGCGTGCGGTTGGTCCAGTCCCAGACCTGGCCGAAGAGCTGCTTGTTGTCGTTGAGGGTGGTGCCGTAGGACGGGATCATCTCCTGCAGCAACGGCTTCCACGCCTGCATGTGCTTGGGGAAGCACTTGCCGAGCACGTCGAGCATCGCGGGCACGGCCGTGGAGGCGCCGGGCGAGGCGCCGAGCAGGCCGGCGATCGACTCGTCGTCGGCGGCGATGACCGCGGTGCCGAATTCGAGGTTGCCGCCGCCGGGGCCCTTGCGGATCACCTGGACGCGCTGGCCGGCGGTGATGAGCTCCCAGTCGCCGCCGGTGGCGCGGGGCACGAACTCGGAGAGCGTCTTCACGCGGTCGGCGGGCGACTGCAGGAGCTCGCCGATGAGGTACTTGGTCAGGCCCATCTCCTTGAGGCCGACGGCCATCATCGGGAGCAGGTTGTTCGGCTTCACCGACAGCGGCAGGTCGGTGTACTGGCCGGCCTTGAGGAACTTCGGCGAGAAGCCGGCGTAGGGGCCGAACAGCAGGCCCTTGTTGCCCTCGATGACGCGGGTGTCGAGGTGCGGCACCGACATCGGCGGGGCACCGACGGCGGCCTTGCCGTAGACCTTCGCGGCGTGGTGGTCGATGAGCTCGGGGTTGGTGCAGCGGAAGAACTGGCCCGAGACGGGGAAGCCGCCGAAGCCCTTGGCCTCCTTGATGCCCGACTTCTGCAGCAGCGGCAGGGCGCCGCCGCCGGCGCCGACGAAGACGAACCGCGCGTCCACGTGGGTGACCTCGTGGGTGCGCAGGTTGCGGACGGTCAGGCGCCAGCCGTCCTTGGTGCGCTTGAGGTTCGTGACCTTGGTGCCGAAGTGGACGGCGCCGCCCTTGCCGACGAAGTTGATGAGCTTCTTGGTCAGCGAGCCGAAGTCGACGTCGGTGCCGCCCTCGTACCAGTTCACGGCGACGGGGTCGCCGAAGTTGCGGCCCGCGGCCATGACCGGCAGGCGCTCGGAGAACGTGGCCGGATCGGTGAAGAACTCCATGCCCTCGAACAGCGTCTGGCCGGACAGCGCGTCGTAGCGCTTGCGCAGGTACTCGACGTTGTCGGCGCCGTGCACGAAGCTGGCGTGCGGAATGGGGTTGATGAAGTCGGACGGCTCGTCGAGCACGCCCGCGTCCACGGCGTACGCCCAGAACTGGCGCGAGACCTGGAACTGCTCGTTGATCGTGATCGCCTTGGAGATGTCGACGGAGCCGTCGGCGGCCTGCGGCGTGTAGTTCAGCTCGCACAGCGCCGAGTGGCCTGTGCCCGCGTTGTTCCACGGGTCGGAGGACTCGGCGGCCGCGGCGTCGAGGGACTCGAAGACGTTGATCGACCAGCTGGGCTCCAGCTTGCGGAGCAGGGTGCCGAGCGTGGCGCTCATGATTCCCGCGCCGACGAGCGCGACGTCCGTGCTGATCACGTTACGGGCCATCTGGTAGTTCACTCCTCGACGTGGGGCGGGGCCACGCATCGGCCCCCTTCTGCGCCAGAACCTTACTCCGGGGCCCTCCGGTGGCGCGCGGCACACCTTGCAGTACGACCGGACCGCGCACCGTCATTACAGTGAAGCCGTGGCGACCACTGAGCTGACCTACTCCCCCGACGTCCTGGGCGACGACTTCGTCGCGCACACCTTCGAGCTGGGCCCCGACCCGGACGGCGAGCCGGGCGGCGACGTCGTCGCGACGCTCGTCAAGCACGTGGCCGGCCCGCAGGACCCGCACCACGCGGTGCTGTGGGTGCACGGCTTCTCGGACTACTTCTTCCAGACCGCGGTGGCGGAGTTCTTCGCCGACCGCGGCTACGCCTTCTACGCGCTGGACCTGCGCAAGTGCGGGCGCTCGCTGCGGGAGGGGCAGTCGGCGCACTACGCGACGGACTTCACCGTCTACGACGCCGAGCTGGACCTCGCGGTCGCGGCGATCGAGCAGGAGCACCCGGGCCTCGGCGTCGTCGTCGCGGCGCACTCGACCGGCGGCCTGATCACGCCGCTCTGGCTCGACCGCCGCCGCAAGGCGGGCCGCACAGCACCGATCGCCGGTCTCGTGCTCGACAGCCCGTGGTTCGACCTGCAGGGCTCCGCGGTGCTGCGCGAGGTCGCGACGCCCGTCGTCAAGCTCATCGGCAAGGCCGTGGGCACCCGCATCGTCCCCGTCGAGGCGGTCGGCGTGTACGGCCAGACCATCCACACCGACGAGCACGGCGAGTTCGACTTCGACGTCCGGATCAAGCCGATCGAGGGCTTCCCGGTGCGCTTCGGCTGGCTGCGCGCCGTCCGCGTCGCGCACAGCCTGCTGCACCGCGGCCTGGACGTGGGCGTCCCGTCGCTCGTGCTGCGCTCGACGAAGAGCTTCGCTCCCAAGGAGTGGAGCGAGGAGGCCGGCCGCGCGGACGTGGTCCTCGACACCCGGCAGATCGCGAAGTGGTCCGGAGCCCTCGGCGGCCGGCTGACCGTGGTCCCCGTCGAGAACGCCAAGCACGACGTCTTCCTCTCCGAGAAGGACGCCCGTGAGACCGCGTACGCCGAGCTGGGCGCCTGGCTGGCCCGCGAGATCGAGGCCTGACATGGCCGAGCACGTCGTCGATCTCGTCATCATCGGCTCCGGGGCCGGCAACACCATCCCCGACGAGCGGTTCGACGACCGCACCGTCGCCATCATCGACAAGGGCCAGTTCGACGGGGCCTTCGGCGGCACCTGCCTCAACGTCGGCTGCATCCCGACCAAGATGTTCGTCTACCCCGCCGACGTCGCGGACGAGGCCCGCGAGGGCGGCGCCGTCGGCGTCGACGCGGAGATCGTCGGCACCCGCTGGGCCGACATCCGCGACCGCGTCTTCGGCCGGATCGACCGCTACTCCGCCGGCGGCCTGCGGTACCGGGTGGACAAGTGCCCCAACGTCACCGTCTTCCAGCAGGAGGCGTGGTTCCTGCCGTCCTCCGGCGACGGGCTGCACCGCCTCGAGCTCGCCGACGGCACCGTCGTCTCCGGGCGCGACGTGGTGATCTCCGCGGGCTCGCGCCCGGTGATCCCGCCGGTGTTCACCGCCGACGGTGCGGCGCCGTTCCACACCAACGACACGATCATGCGGCTCGACGCGCTGCCCGGGCGCGTGATCATCGTGGGCGGCGGCTACATCGCGGCCGAGTTCGCGCACGTCTTCGCGGGCCTCGGCGCCGAGGTCACCGTCGTGGCGCGGGGCGAGCGACTGCTGCGCTCACAGGACCAGACCATCTCCGAGGCGTTCACCGAGGCCGTCTCGCAGCGCTGGGACGTGCGGCTCGGCACCGAGGTCACCGCGACGCGGCCGGCCGGCGACGGCGTCGAGGTGGACCTCACCGACGGATCGACGGTGGCCGGCGACGTGCTGCTCGTCGCGACCGGGCGCACGCCCAACGGCGACACGCTCGCGCTCTCGGCCATCGGCATCGAGCTCGACGGTGCCGGGCGCGTCCCCGTCGACGAGCATCAGCGCACGCCGGTCCGCGGCGTGTGGGCGCTGGGCGATGTGAGCACGCGGTTCCCGCTGCGGCACGTCGCGAACCACGAGGCCCGCGTGGTCGCGGAGAACCTCCTCTCCGGCTGGGACTCCCCCGCCGCGACCTCCGATCACCGGTTCGTGCCGGGCGCGGTGTTCTCCCGCCCGCAGGTGGCGTCGGTGGGGCTGACGGAGACCGAGGCACGCTCGCGCGGCATCGACGTGGCGGTCGCTGAACAGCGCTACGCCGACATCGCCTACGGCTGGGCGATGGCCGACGCCGAGGGCGTGTGCAAGCTCATCGCGGACCGGTCGACGGGGCTGCTGGTGGGCGCGCACATCGTCGGGCACCAGGCGTCGGCGTTGATCCAGTCCGCGATCACCGCGATGTCCTTCTCCATTCCCGCGCAGGAGTTCGCGCGCGGGCAGTACTGGATCCACCCGGCGCTGCCGGAGCTGGTCGAGAACGCGCTGCTGGGGCTCGCGAAGGACGCGTGATCGCGAGCGGATCGCGGGGTACAGTCACATGCATGATTCAGCATGATTCTTTCGCCCCCGGCTGCTCCAACCCGAACTGCACCTGCGAGAACTGCTCGTGCGGCGACAGCTGCACCTGCGGCAGCGACAAGTAACGCGAACCGCTCCGGACCGGCCGCGCGGGAGCGCGGTCAGTTCCGGAGCGTCCGCAGCGCGATCTCCGAGGCCAGGGCCGCGGGAGCGCGCAGCGGGAGCCAGTGGTCACCGTCGGGCACCTCGCTGAGCCGGTAATCGGCCCGGAGGTAGTGGGCGGTGCCCTTGGCCTGCGCGGCGCCGGCGATGGCGTCGCGGGTGCCCCAGACCAGCGTCGTGGGCACCTCGATCACGGGGCAGTCGAGGCCCTCGCCGCCGGGCGCGAGATTCGCGCGGTACCAGTTCAGGGCGGCCGTGAGCGTCGGCTCGTCCGTCAACGCCTCGATGCCGCCGCCCGGCGCGGTCGCCAGGAGCGTCCGCGCATCGTTGGCGAGCAGAGCCTTCTCCGCCTCTCCGGATCGCAGGAACAGCTCCAGGTAGCGCGAGCGCTGCCGCTGGTCCTGATCGTTCGCCATGGCGTCGCCGAACGCCGACGGGTGGCCGAACGACACCGCGGTAAGACTCATCGCGCGCAGCGGGTAGGCGGCGGCGAAGTGCCACGCCACCGTCGCGCCGAGGCCGTGCCCCACGACGTGCGCGTAGGGCACCTCGAGCGCGTCGAGGATGCGCGCGGCGTCCTCCGCGAGGTGCTTCATCGTGTATTGATCGGCGCCCTTCGGCCGGGCGCCCGGGCTGTATCCGCGCTGGCGGGGCGCGATAGTGCGCAGTCCCGCCTCGTGGAGTCGTTCGCGGACCTGGTCGAAGCACTCCTCGGTCTGCGGGAATCCGTGCAGCAGCAGTACGGGTACGCCGTGCTCAGACCCCCCGACCGACACGTCGAAGGTCCACGAGCCCGCGGGCACCTGCACCGTGTCAGCTGAATCGATCGGCATGGTGGTCAACGGTAGTCACTCATGATCCGGATGGTCGGCAGGATCGCCGAAAACGCGGCAGGTGAATGCAAAGGGCGCAGGATCGCATCGATGTCGCAGTGCTCCTCGAGCGCGTCGGCGACGGCGTCGAGCTGCCCGAGGCGGGCACCGTCGTAGCTGATCGCCGCCCCGAGGTCCCGGCCGGGGAAGGTGCGGGCGAGGTACGCGCGGCGGAAGGCGTCCGACCCGAACAGCCCGTGCCAGTGAGTACCGAGCACGCTCGGTGTGAGCGCGCCCTCCGGCCCGTCGGGGCCGTGCAGCGCAGGGCCTTCCGCATTCCGGACGACGGTGCCGTGGTGGATCTCGTAGCCCGTCGCGTCCACGCCGAGCCCGGCGCCGGACACGTTCCGGACGCACTTGGTGGGCGCGAACTCGACGTCGAGATCGAGGATCCCGAGGCCGTCGACGCGCGTGCCGGGGGCCGCTTCGACACCGGCGGCGTCGGTGATGGTGCGGCCGAGCATCTGGTAGCCGCCGCAGATGCCGACGATCGGTCCGCCGGCGGCGGCGCGGCGGACGAGGGCGTCGGCGAGGCCTCGCTCGCGCAGCCAGGCGAGATCACCGACGGTGCTCTTGCTGCCGGGGAGCACGACGAGGTCGGCGTCGGCGACGTCGGCGGCCCGGGCGGTCCAGCGGACCGTCAGGCCGGGCTCGCACGCGAGGGCTTCGACGTCGGTGGTGTTGGAGACGCGCGGCAGGGCGATCGCGGCGACGCGGATCGCGTCGGGCCGGGTGGCACCGCGGCCCACGAGGTCGGTCCCGAGCGCGGCGAGCGAGTCCTCGGCGTCGAGCCAGAGGTCGGTGAGGTACGGGAGCACGCCGAGCGTGGGGCGTTTCGTCAGGTCCGCGAGCTGCTCGAGGCCGGGTTCGAGGATCGACCGGTCACCGCGGAAGCGGTTGACGAGGAAGCCGTACACGAGGCGCTGGTCCTCGGGCGGCATCACGGCGACGGTGCCGGCAAGGTGCGCGAGCACTCCCCCGCGGTCGATGTCGCCGACGATCAGCGTCGGCAGGCCCGCGGCCCGGGCCAGCCCCATGTTGGCGATGTCGGTGGCGCGCAGGTTGATCTCGGCGGGGCTGCCGGCGCCCTCGCAGAGCACGACGTCGAACTCGTCGCGCAGGCCCTGCAGGGTCGTGGTGACCTCGTCGAGCAGCCACTGGCGGCGGGTGACGTAGTCGCGGGCGCCCACGTCGCCGACGGGCCTGCCGTGCAGGATCAGCTGGCTGCGCCGGTCGCTGCCGGGCTTGAGGAGGACGGGGTTGAACCGGGTCGACGGTGCCAGCCCGCACGCGAGTGCCTGGGTCGCCTGCGCGCGCCCGATCTCCCCGCTGGTGCCGTCGGGCTCCACGGTCGCGACCGAGTTGTTGGACATGTTCTGCGCCTTGAACGGCGCGACGCGCACGCCCCGTCGGGCCAGGAGACGACACAGTCCCGCCGTGACCG
This sequence comes from Tsukamurella tyrosinosolvens, assembly GCF_900104775.1. NCBI lineage: Bacteria > Bacillati > Actinomycetota > Actinomycetes > Mycobacteriales > Tsukamurellaceae > Tsukamurella > Tsukamurella tyrosinosolvens. The sequence goes on along the minus strand of NZ_FNSA01000003.1, from coordinate 1,829,627 downwards.
TGGACTTCCCGGCGTCCGAGGTGGCGCCGGCGAGGAGGAGTGCGCCGCGCACTAGTCGGCGGGGGCGCTCGGCGTGCTCGGCAGGGTGAGGATCTCGGCACCGTCGTCCGTGACGACGAGCGTGTGCTCGAACTGCGCCGTCCACTTCTTGTCGGTGGTGGCGACGGTCCAACCGTCGGGCCAGATCTCGTAGTCCAGGCCGCCGAGGTTGATCATCGGCTCGATGGTGAAGACCATGCCGGGCTCCAGCACTGTTTCCACGTTCGGCTCGTCGTAATGCAGCACGACGAGGCCGTTGTGGAAGGTCTCGCCGATGCCGTGGCCGGTGAAGTCGCGGACCACGGTGTAGCCGAAGCGATTCGCGTACGACTCGATGACGCGGCCGACCACGTTGAGCTCGCGGCCGGGCTTGACCGCCTTGATGGCGCGCTCGGTGGCGATGCGGGTGCGCTCGACGAGGAGGCGGTGCTCCTCGGACACGTCGCCGGCGAGGAAGGTGGCGTTGGTGTCGCCGTGCACCCCGTCGATGTAGGCGGTCACGTCGATGTTGACGATGTCGCCGTCCTCGATCACCGTCGAGTCCGGGATGCCGTGGCAGATCACCTCGTTGAGGCTCGTGCAGCAGCTCTTGGGGAAGCCGCGGTAGCCCAGCGTCGACGGGTAGGCGCCGTGGTCGAGCATGTACTCGTGCGCCACCCGGTCGAGGTGGTCGGTGGTGACGCCGGGCGCCACCTCGGCGCCCGCGGCCTGGAGGGCGTCGGCGGCGATCCGCGAGGCGACGCGCATCTTCTCGATGGTCTCGGGCGTCTGCACCCACGGCTCGTTGCCCTCGTTCGCCGACTTCTTGTCGACGTACTCGGGTCGCACGATCTTCGCCGGAACGGCCAGACGGGGCGAGACGGTGCCGGGGACGAGTGCAGCGCGGGTCATCCGTTCAGCGTAATCGGCGGCCACGGCGGCCCCCGCGCCCCGCCCGGACTCCGCCACCGCCGCCGGCCGGCCTCCACGACCGCCCCGGCCCGACTTAACAGCGTTAGCCCAGGCGGCATCCTGGGGAAACGCCTGCCGCTAACGCTGTTAAGTCACGAGGATGGGCGGATTCGGGGCGGTGGAAATCCAGTAGTGGCAGGTGGGTTCGAGGAAGTCGTGGCCGATGCCGAAGTCGTCGACGGGGCGGATCCGCGTGAGCACGCCGCCGGCCGATGCCGCGGTGCGGCGCGAGGCGAGGTTGCTCTCGTCGCAGGTGACGAGGACCTCGGTCAGCCCGATTCCGGCCGCACGCCGGACCACCTCGCGGAGCGCCGCCGAGGCGACGCCCTGCCGTCGCGCCGAGGGCCGCACGTGATAGCCGATGTGGCCGCCGAGCTCGGCGAGCATCGGGCTCAGCTCGTGCCGCAGCTGGATCGCCCCGAGGTACCGGTCACCGTCGACCATCCACCAGCTCGTGGCGGGCACGCGGTCGCCGCTGCGGTCGACCATCGCCTGATCGTTCAGGCGGTCCACCCAGGCCGCGAAGTCCGACGGTGCCGTCAGGTCCAGGTCGCGGGCCAGCGCGCTGCCGGAGCCCGGGTGGTGCGTCACGGCGCCCCACTCCGCGACGTCGCGCAGCCACTCGTCGTGCCAGTCGGCGGCCGGTGCCATCAACTCGATGTCCATGCGAACGAGCGTCCCGCGCTCCCTTCGGCTGCGCAAACAGTTCGTGGGTGTTGACCGTGTTCGCGCGGGGACTTCTGACGGATCATCGGGTTGCAACCCGATGATGAGTGAAAACCTCCCGCGGGAAGGCGGTCGCCGCCGCTCGGGAGCCGCCCTCGTACTCGGGCCGGCTCAGTTCGGGACGGCGGAGACGGGGGCGTCGAAGCGGTCGAAGAACTCCTTGGTGACCGCGACGGCGTTGTCGGAGCTGCCGCCGAGCACGACGAGGGTCGCGAAGGCCAGGTCGCCGCGGTAGCCGACGAACCAGGCGTGCGAGCCGCCGTCGACCTCCGCCTCACCGGTCTTGCCGAGAATGTCGCCGGAGCCCCGGATCAGCTCGGCGGTACCGGACGCGACGACCTCGCGCATCATGGCGCGCACACCGTCGGCGGCCTTGGCGTCGAGCGGAGGCCGCTCACCGTCGACCTTGGTGGGCTTGCCGAGCAGCAACTGCGGGGTGACCGCGCCGCCGTGCGCGACGGACGCGACGGCCAGCGCCATCGCGAACGGGCTGACCAGCACCTCGCCCTGGCCGAAGCTGTCCTCGACCTGGTTGACCATGGCCTTGGGCAGCGGGTACTGCCCGGACGAGACGGGCAGCCCGGCGATGGCGTAGTCGGGGCCGATGCCGAGCTCGGCGGCCGCGGTGTTGAGCGCCTCGGGCTTGAGCTTGGCGCCGAGGAAGGCGAAGCTCGTGTTGCACGAGCGGGCGAAGGCGCGCTGCATCGAGACGTCGCCGAGGGCGAAGCGGTTGTAGTTCGGCACCTCGCGCTCGCCGATGGTGAGCGTGCCCGGGCACGGCACGATGGTCTCGGGGGTGGCGATGCCGGCGGAGATGGCGGCGGTCGCGGTCACGATCTTGCCGGTGGAGCCCGGCGGGTACAGGCCCGATGTGGCGAGCGAGCCGAGCTTGTCGGCCTCGGGGTTCTGCGCGACGGCGAGCACGTTGCCGGTGGACGGCTGGATCACGACCATCATCGACTGCCGGTCGCGCCGGGTGTTCACGGCGGCCTGCGCCGCGGCCTGCGCGATCGGCGAGATGCTCACCGAGACCGCGGGGGCCGGCTGCGGCGCCGTGGACGACAGCGTGGAGACCCGCGCACCGGTATCGGCCTGCGCGATCACCTCCCAGCCGTCCTTGCCGGCCAGGTCGCCCGTGACGTTCTGCTTGATCGACGACATGAGCGCCGGCGCGAAGGTGCGGTCGGTGGGCACGAGGTCGGCCTGCTCGACGAGCGTGACCCCCGGCAGGGACGTGACGTCGCCCGCGAGCTTGCGCAGGTCGTCCTGGTTCACCGAGGCGACGGTGTACGGCGCGTTCAGCGAGGTCGCCTGCTCCGTGATCTGCACCGGGTCGAGGGTGGGCAGGATCGGCTGCAGCGCGCGGGTCAGCTGGCCCGCGACGTCGAGCACCGTCGTGGGCGCGGCGATCTTGGAGGCCTCGATCCGGATCCGGGTGATGACGCCCGGCACGAGCACCGAGCCGCCCGACGCCGAATTCACCGGCGCCTTGTCCGCGGGCATCGCGCGCAGCACCATCGTCTGGTTCGCGCCGAGCCGCGGGTGCAGCACCGACGGCGCCCAGCGCACGCGCCATGTCCCGTTCTCCTGAACACCGGTGAGCGTGCCGCGGTAGTCCCACGAACGGCTGGAGCGCCCCTGCTCCGCCGGCAGGTCCCAGACGTACTCGTACTCGACCTCACTGATCGCGCCGGCGGTCCGCACCTGCCCGACCTTGAGTTGGACGCCGCGGGCCTGCAGCCCGTCGAAGGCGGACTGCAACGCCTTCTTCGCCGTCTCCGGCGCCGTGGTGAGCGCGGCGGCACCGTCGAGATCCTTGTCGGCGAGGGCGGCGCCGAACCGCACGGCGAGCGGCCCCGGGCCGTTGGTGTTCGCCGGCGAACACCCGCCGGTCGCGACCAGCGCCACGAGGGCGACGATCACGACGGCGCGGCGCATCGGCTTCTTCACCGGCCCAGCGTATGACGGTGCGCCGCCCGGGCCGGGTTGCCGCGCTGGGGTGTGACCGGTGAGGCGGAGGTGACGTTCGGACGCCGTGACCGCGGTCACGCACCCGAACTGACTCGTGAGTAAGATCGCGGCATGACCACTCCGCAGAGCCGTCGCGCCGTCATCGTCTCCGGCGCGCGCACCCCGTTCGTCCGCGCCTTCGGCGACTACACCCACCTCGACAGCATCGCGCTCGGCGACCAGGCCGTCCGCGGCCTCCTCGACCGCGTTCCCGCCGTCGCCGACCGCATCGAGGCCATCGTCTGGGGCGGGGTCATCCTGCCCGCGGGCGCCCCCAACATCGCCCGCGAGATCGCGCTCGACCTGGGCCTGGGGCACGGCGTCGAGGGACACACCGTGACCCGCGCCTGCGCCTCGGGCCTGCAGGCGGTCACCACGGCCGCCGCGGCGATCGAGCGTGGCGAGTACGACGTGATGATCGCCGGCGGCTCCGACTCCGTCTCCAACGCCGCAGTCAACCTGCCGCAGAAGCTGGTCCAGGCGGCCGCTCCCCTCGCCCTCGGCAAGCCCTCGCCCCGCGCCTACCTGGACGCCGCGATCGGCCTCGCGCCGTTCACCGGTCTCCTGCCCAGCCGCCCCCGGATCGAGGAGCGGACCACCGGTGAGGTGATGGGCGAGTCCGCGGAGAAGATGGCGCGGATCCACGGCGTCACGCGAGAGGCGCAGGACGCGTTCGCCGCCCGCTCGCACGCCCGCGCCGCGGCGGCCATCGCGTCGGGCCGGTTCGACCGCGAGGTGGTGCCGGTGACCACGCCCGACGGGAAGACGGTGACCCGCGACGGCCTCGTCCGCGAGAACACCGACGTCGAGAAGCTCGCCGGCCTCAAGCCCGCCTTCGAGCGGGACGGCACCGTCACCGCCGGCAACGCCAGCCCCCTCACCGACGGCGCGGCCGCGGTCCTGATCATGAGCGAGGAGAAGGCGCGCGAGCTGGGCCTGACACCCCTGGCCGCGATCCGGTCGTGGAGCTACGTCAGCGTCGACCCCGCCGACGAGGTGCTCATCGGCCCGGCGATCTCCATGCCGCGCGCGCTGGACAAGGCGGGTCTCAAGCTCGAGGACGTCGACCTCATCGACATCCACGAGGCCTTCGCCGCACAGACCCTCTCCGTCCTGGACGCCCTCGCCAGCCCCGAGTGGGCCGCCGACCGGCTGGGCCGCGACACCCCCGTCGGCGAGGTCGACATCGAGAAGCTCAACGTGCACGGCGGCTCCGTATCGATCGGCCACCCGTTCGGCGCCACCGGCGCCCGCATGGTCACGACGATGGCGAACGAGCTGGCGCTCACCGGCAAGGACACCGCGCTGCTCGGCATCTGCGCCGCGGGCGGTCACGGCGCGAGTGTGGTCCTCGAGCGCGTGTAGTCGCGAATCCGGCCGATTTCCGGTTCACGAGGGCCCTATCGGCCTCCTGACGGAGAAATCGGCCGCGTTCACGACCGACCCGCCTCACGTCACGGACAGGCCGCCGTCGACGCACAGGTTCTGCCCGGTGACGAAGGCCGATCCGGGCCCGGCGAGGAAGACGGCCGCGGCCGCGAAGTCCGACGGCGCGCCGAGCGTCCCCGTGTGCGCGCGGCGCCGGAAGTAGTCGGCGCGTTCGGGATCCGCGAGGACGGCGGTGGTCATCGGCGTCGCGACCAGGCCCGGCGTCAGCGAGTTCGCGGTGACTCCCGACGGCGCCCACGCCTCCGACTGGGAGCGGGTGAGCCCGGCGATGCCCGCCTTCGCGACGCCGTAAGCACCGCTGTTGCCGAACGCGCGGTGCGCCTGCGTCGAAGCGACGTTGATGATCCGGCCCCAGCCGCGCGCGGCCATCCGCGGCCCGTAGTGCTGGCCGAGCTGGAACGGAGCGTCGAGGTTGACCGCGAGGATCGCGCGGTAGAGCGCCTCGTCGATGTCGCCGAGCGGGGGCCGCGGGTTGCTGCCGGCGCAGTTGACGAGGATGTCGACGGCGTCGGCCCGGGCGTCGGCCTGCTCGATGAGTTCGCCGGCGCCGTCGGTGAGGTCGGCGCTGATCCCGTCGGGCCCGAGCCGGTCGCGGTCGCGCCCCGCCCGGAGCACGCGCGCGCCGGCACCATCGAGCGCCTCCGCGATCGCCGCCCCGATCCCCGAGCTCGCGCCGGTGACCAGCGCCGTTCGCCCGGTGAGGTCGAACAGTGCTGACACCGCGGATCGCATGGCGGCAACCCTACGCGGCGGCGCCGATAGGCTGGGGCGGTGTTGGGGCTGACGCTGATGTTCAAGAGACTCGCGGGCGCGATCCGCACCAGCTGGCGGGAACCGGCGATGCGCGCCGCGATGCTGAGCCTCGTCGTCATCGTCACCGCGGCGACGGTCTTCTACACCCTGACCGAGAAGTGGTCGGTGATCGATTCGCTGTTCTACGCGGTCTCGGTGGGCCTGCCCATGGGCGGCGGGGCGCTGAGCCCGACCCTGACGATCTCGAAGATCTTCACCCTGGTCTACGCGATCCTCGTGGTCGGCCTGTTCGTCACCGTCGGCGGCTCGCTCGCGCGGTCGATCGTGCAGAACAACACGGACCGGGTGACGCGGCTGACCGAGAAGCGCGCCCGGGACGAGGACCGCTAGGTCAGGACCGCCGCGAGCCAGATGGCGATCGCGCCGAGCGCGCCGGCCAGTTCGATGAGGATGAGCAGGCCTGCGGCCTTGGTGGCGGCGAGCGCGGCCTGCCAGCCGGCCTTGGCGTCCCCCAGCCTGATCGCCTCTGCGGCGAAGGTGCCGCCGATGAAGCCGATCACCAGGCCCACGACGGGGATCACGAAGAAACCGATGATCCCGGCGACGCCGCCCGCCACCAGGGACCACTTCCCCACCCCGGCCCTGGCCATCGTGCGGCCGCCGACGAGGTACTTCACGCCCCACGCGAGCACCATCACCGCCAGCGCGGCGGCGAACACCCACCAGGCGCTACCGCCCGTGAAGATCGCCCAGATCAGGATGCCGAGCGCCACCAGGGACGAGCCCGGCAGGACCGGAACGACGATCCCCAGCAGGCCGATCACCATCAGCGCGACGACCGCCGCGTACCCCCATGCGTTCACGCACGAAGAGTAACCGCGGATCGGGACGCGCGGGTCACCGAGCGGGTCACCGCGCCGGCGGCAGCTCCGCCGCCACGGCACCGATCACCAGCGCGCGGGCCCGGTCCAGTTCCAGCGAGCCGCTGTGCCACCGCTCGCTCAGCCCCTCGACCAGCGCGGTGAGCCGCGTCGCGATGGCCTCGGCATCCCTACCGGCGGCTTCCGGAACGTCCCCGATGAGCGACGCGACATCGCGGTCCCAGGCGTCGGTGGCCGCCCGTAGATCCTCCCGCAGCACCGGCTCGAAGACGGCGCTCGCACGGAGCTCGCCCCAGGCGATGCTGGTGGTCCGCACCTCGTCGCCGTCCTGGAGCTCGTCGAGCAACATCGACTCGAGCCGCTCGCGGGGGCCCGCGGCGTCCGATCGCGGTTCCGTGTAGGCCTCCGCGGTGCGGTTGATCTGCTCGAGCGCCGCGTGCACGATCCCGTCGCGATCGTGGAAGTGGTAGTAGATCAGCGCGGTGGAGACGCCGGCCTCCGCGGCGAGCTTCTCCACCCGCAGACCGCGGACGCCGTCGCGCGCGATGACCCGGACCGCGGCCTGCATGATCTGGGTGCGGCGGTCGGTCATGGTGCCTCACAGTATCGGAGGGCCGCCGCGCCTCCCGTCGGGCACGACGGTGCCGGGCACGACCCCGGCCGGCACGACGCGGCCCGGCACGACAGAGGACGCAGCGTCACGCGGGCTCCTGCTGCGTCGTGCAATGGATACCGCCACCGCCCGCCGCGATCCCGTCGATGTTGATCTGGACGATCCGCCGGTCGGGGAACAGGCGCTGCATCGTCGCGCGGGCCGCGGCGTCGGTGTCGGCGGCGCCGAACTCAGGACCGATGACGGCGCCGTTGCACACGTAGAAGTTGATGTACCCGCCCGCGAAGTCGTCGCTCGCGAACTCCTCGCGCACCGACGACGGGCTCTCCATCACCTCGACGCGCAGCCGATTGCCGTGCACGTCCGTCGCCGCGCGCAGGATCTCGAGATGCTTGCGGGTCACGTCGTAGTCGAACGACTCCCGGTCGGTCTCGAGGCCGGCGACCACGACGCCGGGGCGCGCGAACCGCGCGTAGAAGTCGGTGTGCCCGTCGGTGATGTCCTCTCCCGCGATCCCGGGCAGCCAGATGACCTTCCGGATTCCGAGCAGCTCACGCAGCTCGTCCTCCACCTCGGCCTTCGTCCAGCCGCGATTGCGGTTGTCGTTGAGCACGCAGCTCTCGGTGATGATCGCGGTACCCTCGCCGTCGACCTCGAGTGCGCCGCCCTCGAGCACCAGATCGGTGCGCAGCGCGGGCGCACCGGCCCGGCCGGCCACGAACCGCGCGACCTCCCGGTCGCGCCGGTGGCGCTGCTTGGAGCCCCAGCCGTTGAAGTTGAAGTCGACCCCCGCCTTCGTCGGTCCGTTCTTCACGAACGTCGGCCCGGTGTCGCGGATCCACAGGTCGTCCAGCTCGCAGGCCACGAGCTCGACGCGGGACCCGCTCACCAGCCGCTGCGCGAGCGCCATCTGGGCCGGCGGCACGAGCATCGAGACCGGTTCGAACCGCGCGATCGTGGTCGCGATCAGCGCCAGGTCACGCTGCACCGTCGGCACCAGGTCGGCGCCCCAGATGCGATCGCTCGCACCGAAGGCCAACCAGGTGCGGGCGTGCGGAGTCCCCTCCTCCGGCATCAGCCAGGGGCCGCCGTCGCGGGACGGCGCCTCTCCCGCGGCGTCGTCGGCGCATCCGGCCAGGAGCAGGCCGCCGAGCGCGGCGATGGAGGTCTGAAGGAAAGTGCGGCGTCGCATGGTGGGTGTTCCTCTTCTCGGTGCGCGGCGGTCAGCCCGGTTCGGACCCCTGCCGCGGTTCGAACAGTAGTCCTGACTGAATTTTCAGTCAAACCGCGGCCGCTAGTGTTACCGCCAGACGAAGGAGCGTGAAGCATGAGCGATCAGATCCGCGAGGCGCGCCAACCGATGGTGACGTCCCTCGGCATCATCCTGGGTTTCCTGTTGAACTTCCTCGCCCAGTGGGCGATTCGCGACGACGGCAAGGCTCCCGTCGAGAGCGCGACCGACTGGGTGATCGTGGTGACGCTGTTCGGTTCCGCGGCCCTGATGCTGACGGTGCTGGTCGGCGTGCTCAGCAACTCGTACGCCGAGGAGGACGCGCCGCGCCGGTATCGCCGGCTGCTCATCGTCTACGTCGTCGCGATCGCGCTGGCCTTCGGCGGCATGGGGATCGCGCTGTTCATCTGACGCGCGCGTCGCGAGCGATCAGGCGAGGAGGACGGTGGCGAAGGTCGCCACCTGGCGGAAGCCGACGCGCTCGTACGCGCGCCGGGCCGCGACGTTGAAGCTGTTGACGTACAGGCTGGGCAGCCGGCCCGAGCGGAGAACCGCATCGGCGACCGCGGCGGTACCCGCGCCGCCGAGCCCCTGCCCGCGCAGGTCCGGCCGCACCCACACGCCCTGGATCTGCCCGACGGTCCGCGAGACCGCTCCGACCTCGGCCTTGAAGGCGACCTCGGCACCGTCGAACAGGACGTACGCGCGCCCCGCGAGGATGGTGTTGGCCACCCGGCGCCGGTACGCGCGCCCCCCGTCGGCGCCCCGCGGGTCGACGCCGACCTCGGCCGTGAACATCGCGATCGCGGCGTCGAGGTAGCGGTCGAGTTCGGCGAGGCGGGCGGGCCGGACGCCGGCGTGCGCGAAGCGGGACGGCTCGGGCATCGTCATCAACGGCTGCTCGGGGCGGACCTCGCGCGCCGGGCCCCACGCGCTCTCGAGGCCCTCCCACAGGGGCAGCACCATCTCGGCGCGCCCCACGACCGACGCGGCTGCGCGGTGCCCGCGGCCCGCCCGGCCCGCGAAGTAGCGCATGTCCTCCAGGTCGCCGCGCAGCGGCATGAGGTTCGCTCCGGCGAAGCACAGCGAGCTCCCCACGTCGCGGTGGGTCCACAGTTCGCCGCCGAGGCGGCCGGGCTCGGTGCCGCACTCCTGCACACGGCCGGCGACCATGCACGCGGCCACGGGATCGCCGTCGAGGACGGACAGCACCCTCGGCAGGTCCCGCGACGGGACCGGCCGTTCGTGCAGCATCCTCAGCACCGGCGGCTCCTCACCACTGACACGGCCCGCACGCAGCGGCGGGCCGCGACCTACGACACCGTGACGACCGGTGTTCCGCTCTCACTATCCCCCGACTCCTCCGCGATGCGCAGGGCTTCCTCGATCAGCGTCTCGACGATCTTGGACTCGGGCACCGTCTTGATGACCTCACCCTTGACGAAGATCTGCCCCTTGCCGTTGCCGGAGGCCACGCCGAGGTCGGCCTCGCGCGCCTCGCCGGGGCCGTTGACGACGCACCCCATGACGGCGACGCGCAGCGGCACCTCCATGCCCTCGAGGCCGGCGGTGACCTCGTTCGCCAGCTTGTAGACGTCGACCTGTGCGCGGCCGCACGACGGGCAGGAGACGATCTCCAGCTTGCGGGGCCGCAGGTTCAGCGACTGCAGGATCGCGTCGCCCACCTTGATCTCCTCCGCCGGCGGGGCCGAGAGGGAGACGCGGATCGTGTCGCCGATGCCGTCGGAGAGCAGGGAGCCGAAGGCCACGGCGCTCTTGATGGTGCCCTGGAACGACGGGCCCGCCTCGGTCACGCCGAGGTGCAGCGGGTAGTCGCACTGCGCGGCGAGCTGCCGGTAGGCCTCCACCATGATCACGGGGTCGTTGTGCTTGACCGAGATCTTGATGTCGCCGAAGCCGTGCTCCTCGAACAGGCTCGCCTCCCACAGCGCGGACTCGACCAGCGCCTCGGGGGTGGCCTTGCCGTACTTCTCCATGAGCCGCTTGTCGAGGCTGCCGGCGTTGACGCCGATGCGGATCGGGATCCCCGCGGCGCCGGCCGCCTTCGCGACCTCGCCCACGCGGCCGTCGAACTCCTTGATGTTGCCGGGGTTCACGCGCACCGCGGCGCAGCCCGCGTCGATCGCGGCGAAGATGTACTTGGGCTGGAAGTGGATGTCGGCGATGACCGGGATGTTCGCCTTCTTGGCGATGATCGGCAGCGCGTCGGCGTCCTCCTGCCGGGGGCAGGCGACCCGCACCATGTCGCAGCCGGACGCCGTGAGCTCGGCGATCTGCTGCAGCGTGGCGTTCACGTCGTGCGTCTTGGTGGTGCACATGGACTGCACCGAGATGGGGCTGTCGCTGCCGACGCCGACGCCGCCCACGTTGAGCTGACGGGTCTTGCGACGGGGTGCGAGCGTCGGGGCCGGGGCTGCCGGCATTCCCAAACCTACGGACATTTCCTGCTACTCCAGTTCAGTTGAAGAGCTTGATCGGATTGACGATGTCGGCTGTGAGGACGAGCAGCATGTACCCGCCCGCGAGCGCCAGGACGACGTACGTCAACGGCGCGAGCTTCATGTAGTCGACGGGGCCACCCTTGCGGCCGGTGACCAGGTCGCGGAGCTTCTCGAAGATCACCACCGCCATGTGACCGCCGTCGAACGGCGGCACCGGCAGCAGGTTGATCAGGCCCAGCATGAGGTTGAGGCCGGCGAGGAGCAGGAAGAAGACGCTCCACATGTCGCGCTCGGCGACCTCGCCGCCGATCATCGACGCGCCGACGAGGGACTGCGGGGTGTCGAGGCCGCGCTCCTCCCCCTTGATCGCGTCGACGAGGGCGGGGATCTTCTGCGGCAGCTGACCGATCGCGACGATGGTCTTGTGACCCAGGTCCAGCGTGAACGCCGCGGTGCCGCCGATCGCGGTGATCGGGTTGTAGTGCTCGGTCACGCCGAGCGTCCCGACGCTGATGCCGATGGTCGGGCCGGAGACCTCGACGAGCTCCTTCCCGTCGGCCGACGGACGCCACTTCTTGCTGGTCACCGGGTCGATGACGACGGTGCGCGTCTGGCCGTCGCGCTCGATGCCGAGGGAGATCGCGCCCGTCGAGTTCTGCAGCGCGTCGAAGACGGTGTCGGCATCGACGGCGGTGCCGTTGACCGAGGCGATGACGTCGCCCCGCACCAGGCCCGCCTGGGCCGCGGGGCTCGGGCGGCACTCGCCCACCGGGCGGCTGGGCTGCTCCTTGGTGGGCTTGGTGGTGGCGTCGGCGACGCAGCCGGTGGCGGCGACCGCCGCGCGCGGCGTCGCGGTGGTCGACGGCAGGCCCGCGGTGACGGCGACGCCGTAGATCAGCAGGGCGCCGAGGATGAAGTTCATGCCCGGGCCGGCGAACAGCACGAACAGCCGCTTCCACGCGGCCTGCTTGTACATCGCCTTCTCCTGCTCGACCGGCGTCTTCAGCTCGTCCAGCAGGGTCATCCCGGCGATGTCGCAGAAGCCGCCGAGAGGCAGCGCCTTCAGCCCGTACTCGATCCCGTCCGGCCCCTTCGGGCGGCGGGTCGACCAGACGGTGGGCCCGAAGCCGATGAAGTAGCGCCGGACCTTCATGCCGGTGGCCTGCGCCGCCCACATGTGCCCGCACTCGTGCCAGGCGATCGACGCCAGGATGCACAGCGCGAACGCCGCGATCCCCAGTGCGTAGCTCATAGCGACCAGGATACCGGGACTGTCGGCCGCGCCGGATCGTCAGAGCCGTCCCCCAGTCATGGGTCCTAATACCGGTCGGATCAGACCAGCCCGACCAGCTCGGACGCCCGGCGGCGGGCCCACTCCTCCGCGGCCAGCACGTCCGCGACGTCGCGCGGCTCGGCCTGCCACTGCGCACCGTCGGCGACGACCCGCGCGACCGTGTCGACGATGGCGAGGAAGGACGTGCGGCCGTCGAGGAAGGCCTGCGCGACCACTTCGTTCGCGGCGTTGAACACCGCGGTCAACGAGCCGCCGCGCGTGCCCGCGTCGCGGGCGACGGCGATCGCCGGGAAGGCGTCGTCGTCGACGGGCGCGAACGTCCAGGTGTGCGCCTGCGTGAAGTCGCAGGCCGCGGAGGCGCCCAGGACCCGGTCCGGCCAGCCGAGGGCCAGCGCGATGGGCAGCTTCATGGACGGCGGCGAGGCCTTGGCGATGGTGGCGCCGTCGACGAAGGTGACCATCGAGTGCACGACGGACTGCCGGTGGACCGTGACGTCGATGCGGTCGTAGGGCACGCCGAACAGCAGGTGCGCCTCGATCACCTCGAGGGCCTTGTTCACCAGCGTCGCGGAGTTGAGCGTGATCATCGGCCCCATCGACCAGGTCGGGTGCTTGCCGGCCTGCTCGGGGGTGACGTCGGCGAGCTCGGCGCGGGTGCGGCCGAAGAAGGGGCCGCCGGAGGCGGTGAGGATCAGCCGGTCGACTTCGGCCGCGGTGCCGCCGCGGAGGCACTGTGCGATGGCGGAGTGCTCGGAGTCGACGGGCACGATCTGCCCCTCCGCGGCCCGCTTCAGGACGAGCGATCCGCCCGCGACCAGGGACTCCTTGTTGGCGAGGGCGAGCCGGGCGCCGCTGTCGAGCGCGGCGAGGGTCGGGCCGAGGCCGAGGCTGCCGACGACGCCGTTGAGCACGACGTCGGCCTCGACGGTCTCGACGAGGCGGGTCATGGCGTCCGGGCCGGTCAGCGCACCGTCGAAGCCGACGGCGCGGGTCGGGTCCGCGATGCCGATCCGCGCACCGTCGAGGCCCGCCGCGCGGGCCTGCTGCGCGAGAAGCTCGGGGTTGCCGCCGCCGGCGCCGAGGCCGACCACCTCGAACCGGTCGGGGTTCTCGGCGATCACCTCCAGCGCCTGGGTGCCGATGGAGCCGGTGCTGCCGAGGATGAGGACGCGGGTGGTCACCGGGTCAGCCTATCGGCGGCCCACCCCGCCCGACGGTCCGCCGTCGCCGCCGGTCCGGCAGGGCAGGCTAGCCTTGCAAGGAAAGCGACGAAAGGGATCTCCACGATGGCCAGCACACTCCGCGACGGCGCGGTGTTCCCGATCTGCCTCCGCGAGTTCGACGTGCTGCGGGTGTCGGACGTGACGCCCGGGATGCGCCGGATCGTGGTCGGCGGCGACGCGATCGGGCCGCACGTGCGCGACGGCGTGGACCTCCCGGCCGTGCACAGCACCGGATTCGACGACGACGTCAAGGTGCTGTTGCCCGACCTCCGCACCGGCGAGTTCCCCTTCGAGGTGCCGAAGAACACCGACCAGGGCCGGGTCGACTGGACCGACGGCTCCTTCGAGCACGCCCGCACCTACACGGTGCGCGAGTTCGACGCCGAGGCCGGCGAGATGACGCTCGACTTCGTGCTGCACGGCACGGGCCTCGCGGCCACCTGGGCGCGACGGGTCGAGGCCGGCTCGAAGGTGCTCATCGCCGGGCCGAAGCACTCGGCGGCGCTCCCCCGCGACGTCGACTGGCTCCTGCTCGCGGGCGACGAGACCGCGCTGCCCGCGATCGGCCGGTGCATCGAGATGCTGCCCGCGGGCTTCAAGGCCACCGCGGTGATCGAGGTCGCCGAGCCGGGGCACCACCAGGAGCTCACCACCGACGGCGACGTCGAGTACGTCTGGCTGTACCGGTCGGAGGCCGGCGGCGGCTCCCGCCTCGTCGCGTCCGTGCAGGACGTCGCCTGGCGCGGCGAACGCCCCTTCCTCTGGGTGGCCGGCGAGACCCTCGCGATCAAACCGCTGCGCCGCTGGGCGAAGACCGAGAAGGGCCTCGAGAAGAACCGCGTGGAGATCACGGGCTACTGGCGCCACCGCGCCGTCGCCACCGTCGACGGGGATGCCGAACTGGTGGACACCAGCCAGGACCAGAACGTCGCCTCCGAGATCCATGAGATGACGGAGCTGTTGCCGCCCTTCGCCGTCCGCGCCGCGGTGACGCTCGGCCTGTTCGCCGCGATCGACGACGGCGCCGCGACGCCCGCGGCCATCGCGGCCGCCTGCCGGACCGACGCCCGCGCGACGGAGAAGTTGCTCCGGCACCTCGCGCTCCTGGGCTTCGTCGCGCGCGCCGACGCCGGCTACGCGCTGACCGCGCGGGGCGAACTGCTCACCGATCCGGACGAGCTCCTCGCCGGCAGCCTGCACCACGACCAGGTGCGCACCCGCCTGGACATGTCCTTCGTGCACCTGGTCGACGCCGTGCGCACCGGCGCCGCGGTGCCGTTCGAGGGCGGAGACCTCCGCAGCGCCCGCGCCGCGGACGCGAACCTCGCCGAGCAACTGCACGCCGCCGCGAGCCGCTGGGCCACCTACCGCGCGCCGGCCCTGCCCGAGGCCGTCGACTTCGCCACCGTGCGCACGGTGGCGGTGTTCGGCGACGGCTCCGGCGTCTACGCCGACAACCTGGCGCGCCTGCTGCCCGACGTGACCGTCGCGATCGTGGGCATGCCCAGCACCGTCGAGCGGGAGATCGCGGTGGTCGCGCCCGAGCGCCGCGACCGCGTGACCGCGGCGGCCGGCACCGTCTTCGCTCCCCTGCCGCACCGCTACGACCTCGTCGTGGGCATCGACCTCCTGCAGACCCTGCCGGACGCCGACGCCGAGCTCCTCGTCACCACCCTGCGCGGCAGCGCCGACCGGGTGGTCTTCGTCGGGAACGTGCTCGACCCCGCCACCACCGACGATCACGAGACCGAAGACGACCTGCGCAACCTCTGCCTGTACGGCGGCGGCCTGCGGACCGCGGAGGAGCTCGGCGCCCTCGCGGGCGGCGGCGCGCACCGCATCGCGCCGCTCGGCTGGGGGACGTACGTCGTGGAGTACGCCGGCGCCTGAGGGCTGCGGCCCGTCAGTCCACGAGGTCGGCCGGAACCAGCTCGACCGGGAACGGGAGGTCGACCCACCGGGTCTCACCGGGCCGGACGGTGACCGCTTCGGTGTACTCGTCGTCGACGGGGGCGGTGTGGATCGTGACCGCGCCGTCGGCGTCGACGCGCCCATAGGACGGAATGCGGGCATCCGCGTACTTCGCCGCCTTGAGCGTCCGGTCCGTGACCCGCGTGGACTTCGACGCGATCTCGACCACGAGGGCGACGTCCTCGGACTCGCTCCACTCCACGTTCTGAGCGGCGCCGGGTCTCAGAACCACGATGTCGGGGATGAAATTCCCACCCGGCACCCTGACGCCGATCTCGTCGAGCACCCGCCAGCCGTCCGGCACGGCGAGGCGGAGAGCCATGAACAGATTCCCGCCGATGCGTTGATGGCCTTGTGACGGTGGTGGCGTCACGAGCAGGCTCCCGTCCACGATCTCGTAGCGGTGCCCGTCGTCCGGCAGATCCTCCAGATCGGCCTCGCCCCACGAGTCGGGGAACGAGTAGGTCGGCTGAGTCATATCGGCACGCCCTCTCGTTGTGGTGACGGTAAGACCTCGGTACGACGTGTTTCCGGTCGCGGCCTGAGTCTATGCCTCATTCACTCCGGCAGGGCCTCGACACCGACCACCGCGGACACCGGGATCGGGCCGTAGACGTGCGGAAACAGCTCGTCGACGCCCGGCGCGGGTGGCTCGTACCGCACGTCGAGCCCCGTCGGGTCGACGGACAGCAGGACCAGGTCCGCGGCGGGGACGTCGGCGTAGAACCGCTCGCGCACGCCCCGCCACTGCTCCGCGGTGGAGCAGTGGACGAAGCCGACGTCCGCCAGCGAGGCGCCGCGGGTCGACACCGCGTACTCACCCGCCGCGCGGGCCGCGTCCCAGTCGGTCACCAGTGCCAGATGGAAGATCACCCGCGCCACGCTACCGAGGAATTCCCGCCCCTCGTACGACGCACGGTCGTAGCGGGATAGGATTCATCCGTATCCCGGGTCCGCCCGGTGCTCAGCTGAGGAAGCGACGAAGGAGAAGCGAGTGGCAACCACCGACCTGGAGCGTCAGACCACCTCGAAGGTCGACGAGGCCGACGTGCCGTCGCGCGATTGGGGCTGGAGCGGCAACGCCCCCAACGCCGCCCGCATCGCCGGTGTGCTGTTCGCCGTGCTCCTGCTGCTCATGAACATCGGCAACCACCAGGGCAAGACCGAGGACATCTTCCTCATCGGTTTCGCCGTGGCGATCCTCGGCACGATCCTGATCAACTGGATCTCCACCCGCCGCAAGAAGTGGAAGTACTGAGCTACTTCTCCTCGGCGGCCAGCTGACCGCAGGCCGCCGCGATCTCCTGGCCCCGCGTGTCGCGCACGGTGCACGAGACGCCCTGCGCGATGACGCGGCGCACGAACTCGTCCTGCCGGTCCTTCGGCGAGGCGTCCCACTCGCTGCCCGGCGTCGGGTTCAGCGGGATCAGGTTCACGTGCGCGAACTGGCCCAGCTTCTTGCGCAGCTTCTCGCCCAGCATGTCGGCCCGCCACGGCTGGTCGTTGACGTCGCGGATCAGCGCGTACTCGATCGAGACGCGACGGCCGGTCTGGTCGGCGTAGTAGCGCGCGGCCTCGAGGACCTCCTGCACGCTCCACCGGTTGTTCACGGGCACCAGCGTGTCGCGGAGCTCGTCGTCGGGCGTGTGCAGCGAGACGGCCAGCGTCACGGACAGGCCCTCGTCGGCCAGCTTCCGGATCGCGGGCGCGAGTCCCACGGTGCTGACGGTGACGTGGCGCTGCGAGATCCCCAGGCCCTCGGGGGCCGGCGCGGTGATCCGGCGCACGGCCTGCACCACCCGCTTGTAGTTCGCGAGCGGCTCCCCCATGCCCATGAAGACGACGTTCGAGAGCCGTCCGGGACCACCCGCGACGTCGCCGTCCTGCATGGCCTTGGCGGCGCTGCGGACCTGGTCGACGATCTCGGCGGTGGACAGGTTGCGGTCGAGGCCACCCTGGCCGGTGGCGCAGAACGGGCACGCCATGCCGCAGCCGGCTTGGCTGGAGATGCACAGCGTCGCGCGGTCGGTGTACCGCATGAGCACGGACTCGAGCAGTGTGCCGTCGTGCAGGCGCCACAGCGTCTTTCGGGTCGTGCCGCTGTCCGTCGCGATGTGCCGCACGGGCGACATCAGCTCGGGCAGGAGGGCCTCGCCGACGGTGCCGCGCGCTGCGGCCGGCAGGTCCGTCATGGTGGCGGCGTCGGCCTCGAGCCGGCCGTAGTAGTGGCGGGCGAGCTGATTCGCCCGGAACTTCGGCAGGCCGAGGTCGACGACGGCCTGCTGCAGCTCGTCGTCGGTGAGGTCGGCAAGGTGGCGCGGGGGCTTGCCGCGCTTGGGCGCGTCGAATACCAGAGGCAGGGGGGTGCTCATAACTCCCCCATTCTCCCACGTCGGCGGCGCGGCGCCGACCAGCGTGATCCGGGCCACCGCGCGTCCCCCGTCACGACCCGCCCCGAGGTGGCAGGATGACGCCATGGCCAAGGACGAAGACCGCGTTCGAGACAGCGAAGAGGCGACCGGGATCCCCGTTCCCGACGTCGACGCGACCGACGCGCAGAACCTCCCCGCGGAGCGGGACGTCGTGGATTCGACTGCCGATCGGGCTGCCGGTGCACCGGCGACGAAGCAGCGGGGCGACACCCGCGACGCGTACGAGCAGGTCAAGCACACCCGCTCGGCGTCGCTGTGGTCCGGGCTCGTCGGCGGCGCCGTGATCCTGCTCGTGCTCCTCGCCTTCATCGTGCAGAACCAGCAGAACACCCAGATCACACTGCTGTTCTGGGAGGCGAACCTCCCGCTCGGCGTGTCCCTGCTGATCGCCGCCATCCTCGGCGCGCTCCTCGTCGGCTCGGCGGGCGGCCTCCGCATCCTCCAGCTGCGCCGCGCCGCGAAGAAGCTCCGCGACTGATCGGCCCGCCCGCCGTCCACGGGCCGGCAGGCGTCCGTCCGGCGGGCCGCGGTGCGAGCGCGGCGACCCCGATGAAACGATGGGCCCATGCGCGCATGGGTCGTCTGGTCGGTGGCGACTCTCGCGTACGCGGTCGCGATCCTGCAACGCACGTCGTTCGGCGTCTCCAGTACCGAGGCGAGTGAGCGGTTCGGGGCGGCCCCGGCGACGCTCGCCGCGTTCGTGGTGCTCCAGCTCGTGGTGTACGCGGGCATGCAGATCCCCGCGGGCCTCCTGCTGGACCGGTTCGGCTCGCGCCGGCTGATCGTGAGCGGCGCGCTCCTGATGGCCCTGGGGCAGCTGACGTTGGCGCTCACGGAGTCGCTCCCGCTCGCCATCGCGGGGCGCGTGGCGGTCGGCAGCGGCGACGCCCTGACCTTCGTCTCGGTGCTGCGCCTGGTACCGGCGTGGTTCCCGGTGCGCCGGATACCGCTGGTCACCCAGCTGACGGGCATGACGGGGCAGCTGGGCCAGGTGCTGTCCGCGGTGCCCTTCCTCGCGCTGCTGCACGGCAGCGGGTGGAGCTCCGCCTACGGGTCCGCGGCCGCGCTCGGCCTGTTCGCGGCCCTGGCCGTGCTCGCAACGGTCCGTGACGCCCCGCCCGGCCGCACGGCGCCGCACGTCACGGTGAGGGTCGCCGAGATCCCCTCGATCCTCCGCTCGACGTGGATGCACCCCGGCACGCGGCTGGGCTTCTTCACGCACATGGGCACGATGTTCTCGGTGACCGCGTTCATGCTGATGTGGGGCGTGCCCTACCTGACGAACGCGCAGGGGCTCTCGTCGGGCGCGGCGGGCGGCGTGATCAGCTTCGGCGTGCTGGCGACGCTGGCGTCCGGCCCCGTCATCGGCTTCCTCACGGGCCGCTTCCCGGTACGTCGCTCGTGGATGGTGATCACGATCATCCTCGCCAGCGCGGCGCTCTGGACGATCGTCCTCGTGCGCGACGAGCCGTCGCCGGTGTGGCTGCTCACGCTGCTGGTGCTGGTGATCGCGGTCGGCGGTCCCAGTTCCGCGATCGGCTTCGACTACGCCCGCTCGTTCAACACGACGCGGGTGCTCGGCACCGCGCAGGGCATGGTGAACATCGGCGGGTTCCTCGCGAGCCTCGTCCTGATCCAGGCGATGGGCTCGATCATGGGATCGGGCGCCGGACTGACCTTCGACGGCTTCCGGGCGGCGTGGATGGCGCAGTACCCGCTGTGGGCGATCGCGCTGATCGGCGTGGTCGTCACTCGGCGCAAGGCACGACGCCGCGAGGGGATCACGCCCCGGCCACTGCGTGAGGCGCTGCGCCGTCGCGCCTGACGGGCGTCGGGCGGTGGGCCGGACGGGGCCGTCGGGCGCCGTACGTGAGAGACGTCAGGAGCCCATGAGGGCGGTGAGCGCCGCCCACACCACCACCGCGCTCGGCAGCAGCGAGTCCAGGCGGTCCATGATGCCGCCGTGACCGGGCAGCAGGGTGCCCATGTCCTTGATGCCGAGGTCGCGCTTGACCTGCGACTCGAGCAGGTCGCCGAGCGTCGCGGTGATCACGACGACGGGCCCCAGGAGCAGGCCCCACACGGGGTTCACGTCGAGCAGGAACTTGAGCACGAGCACGGCGCCGACCGCGCCGGCCACCATCGACCCGGCGAAGCCCTCCCAGGACTTCTTCGGGCTGATCGCGGGCACCATCGGGTGCTTGCCGAAGACGACACCCGAGGCGTACCCGCCCACGTCCGAGCAGACCACCAGGATGATGAGCGCCGCCACCCGCTGCGGCCCGCGGTCCTCGGGGAGCACGAGCATCGCGCCGAAGGACGCGAACAGCGGCACCCAGGCGAGCACGAACACCGTCGTCGAGATGTCGCGGGTGAAGGAGTTCGGCTCCGCGGTGCTCTGGTGCCCCAGCAACCGCCAGACGATGGCGACCAGGACGGTCGCCACGAACGCGGCGAGCACGCCCTCGGTCCCGAGCGGCCAGCTCAACCAGATGATGGCCTGGCCGCCGATGAGCATCGGCCACAACTCGAGGTTGGTGCCGGCGGCGCGGAACCGCTTGACCACCTCCCACGTCGCGACCGCCATCGCGGCGGCCACCAGCGGCACCCACAGGTGCGGCGCGAAGTACAGGATCGCGACGATGAGCGCGCCCAGGCTGACGCCCACGCCGATCGCGGCCGGAAGGTTGCGTCCGGCGCTGATCTTGCGCTTCGCGGCCTCCTGGCCCGCCTCGGGCGTGCCGGGGGTCGGAGCGTCGGAGCCGACCGAGTCGGGGGTGTCCGGCACGGCTAGACCTCCATCAGATCGGCTTCCTTGCGCGCCACGAGGTCCTCGATCTGGGCGACGTACTTGGCCGTCGTCTTGTCGAGTTCCTTCTCGGCGCGGGCCACGTCGTCCTCGCCGGCGTCGCCGTCCTTGACGATCTTGGCGAGCTGGTCGTTCGCCTTGCGGCGCACGTTGCGGATGGAGACCTTGGCGTCCTCGCCCTTGCCCTTGACCTGCTTGACGAGCTCCTTGCGGCGCTCCTCCGTGAGCTGCGGGATGCCCACGCGGATCAGCTGGCCGTCGTTGGTGGGGTTGACGCCCAGGTCGGAGTTGCGGATCGCCGTCTCGATGTTGCCGAGCTGGTTCGCCTCGTAGGGCTTGATCACCACGAGCCGCGCCTCCGGCGTGGTGATCGAGCTGATCTGGGTGATCGGGGTCGGCGAGCCGTAGTAGTCCACGACCACCTTGGAGAACATCGCCGGATTCGCGCGACCGGTGCGGATCGACTGGAAGTCCTCCCGGGCCACCGAGACGGCCTTCTCCATCTTCTCCTCGGCGTCGAAGAGCGTTTCGTCGATCACTTGGGTCACACGTCCTTTGCTACGAAATGAGTGGTCGGGTCCGGCGTCACGGCCGGACGAGGGTGCCGATCTTCTCCCCCGCGACGGCGCGGGCGATGTTCCCCTCCTCCAGAAGATTGAACACCAGCATCGGCATCCTGTTGTCCATGCAGAGGCTGAACGCGGTCGCGTCGGCCACCTTGAGGCCCTTCTCGAGGGCCGCGCGATGCGTGATCTCGTCGAAGAGCTTCGCCTCGGGGTTGGTGCGCGGGTCGCTGTCGTACACCCCGTCGACGGCCTTCGCCATGAGCACGACCTCGGCGCCGATCTCCAGTGCACGCTGCGCGGCGGTGGTGTCGGTGGAGAAGTAGGGCATGCCCATGCCTGCGCCGAAGATCACGACGCGACCCTTCTCGAGGTGGCGCTTGGCGCGCAGCGGCAGGTACGGCTCGGCGACCTGCCCCATGGTGATGGCCGTCTGCACGCGGGTGTCGACGCCCTCCTTCTGCAGGAAGTCCTGCAGCGCGAGGCAGTTCATCACCGTGCCGAGCATGCCCATGTAGTCCGAGCGGGCGCGGTCCATGCCGCGGTTCTGCAGTTCGGCACCGCGGAAGAAGTTGCCTCCACCGATGACCACCGCGACCTCGTGGCCGCTGCGCGCGACCTCCGCGATCTGCTGCGCCACCGTCGTCACCACGTCGGGGTCGAGCCCCACTTCGCCGCCGCCGAACATCTCGCCGCCCAGCTTGAGCAGCACCCGCTTGTAGCCGTGCCGCACCTGTTGCTCCGTGTCCTGATCCGTCTGCTGTCCCTGGGCCGTGTCCGTCACGACGACCATCCTATGCGGGCGGCGCAGTTCCTCGGAGCCGGTCCTCGATCAGGTTGCCCAACGCACGCTGTCCGGCCACCGTCGGGTGCAATCCGTTGGCCTCGGGCTCCTGCGCCTTGAGCTTGATCCCGCCCAGCCGCACGTACGGATCGGGGTCGCACGCGGTGCGGTTCATCGGGGGCTGGACGTACATGACCCGACGGTCCGCCGCCACCTCCCGGATGAGCCGGTCGAGGCTGCGGTACCAGGTGCGCCAGTGGTCGACGTTCTCCGGCGGGATCCCCGCCCGGTCGAGGCAGGCGAGGTCGGGCGGACCGTCGAGCGGGAACAGCGGGAGGTAGCCGACGAGGACGATCCGCACGTCGGGCGCTGCGGCCTTCTTGATGGCGTCGACGGTGGCGGCGTACTGCGCGCGCACGAAGTTCCAGCCCTGCGAGCCGGGCAGGTCCTGGGTGGCCGAGGCCGCGCAGCGGTCGTCGGGGTTGCCGAGGCAGTGCACGACGATGTTGCCGAAGCCCAGGGAGTTCGCGCCGACGATGACGGTGACGAGCCGGGTGTACGGCCCGACGCCGTACAGCTGCGGGGAGGTGTTGGGCTTCGGCGAGGGCTGGGTGAGGTCGTCGAGCGTGGCGCCCGAGCAGGCGCGGTCCGTGAAGGAGTAGGGCTGCAGCCGCTGCGCGAGGACGTGCCCGAGGTCGTCGCCGTTGCGGGCGCAGAGGTCCATCGGGCGCACCTTGGCGTGGGAGCCGGACGCGGCGTAGCTGTCGCCCATGGAGACGTACTGGGCCCCGCCGGGGAGGTCGGGGATGTAGCTCACGCCGTTGGTCTGATGGTGCTCGTAGCCGCTGCCCCCACCGATGGCCGTCGACGCCCCGACGGCGAGCACGAGGCACGCCACGAGGACGAATGCGATCGCACGCCGGATCCAGGACACCCCGGCGACACTACACAGGCGTGAATTCGCTCCTGCGACGCGCGAGGTACGCCGACGGCGAGTACCCGAGGAAGGCGCGCATGTCGCGGCTCAGGTGCGCCTGGTCGGCGTAGCCGGCGCGTGCGGCCACGTCGGCGGCACCCTCCCCCGCCTCGAGCGCACGGCGGGCGGCGTCGAAGCGCATGAGGCGGGCGGCCTGCTTGATCCCCATCCCGAACTCGGCGGTGAACTTCATCGCCAGGTACCGCGCCGACCACCCGGAGCGCTCGACCAGCTCGGCGACCGTGACCCGGCCCTGCCGGGCGGCGAGGTGGGCCCACGCCGCCGCGGCGTCGGGCTGCACCTCGCGGCCCGACGTCGCGTGGCGGGCCAGGACGGCGGCCGCCACGGCCTCGCGATCGCCGGCCGGCGCCGCCGCCACACGGCCGGACAGCTCGGCCGCGAGCCCCGGGTGCAGGGCGTCGAGTTCGACGGCCTCTCCCCCGAGCTCGGCCGCGGGGGCACCGGTGAGGGCCCGGACGAGGCTGGGCCGCACGTCCACCTGGACGCCGCGCTGCAGCCCGTCGTGGTGGACGAGGTACGGCTCGGGATGCATACCGGAGAGGCAGAGCCGGAAGGTGGTGCGGTCGGGCAGGCCCGGCCCCGTCAGGTCCAGGCCGTGGCCGAGGTCGATGATCATCGTGAGCGTCGGCGAGGGGACGGCGAGGTGGGTGCCCGGGACGACGCCACTGATGTCGTACGCGGCGGCCCGGGCGATTCCCGGCCCGGTCACCCCGCGTAGGTACCGAAACTCCACGTGTTGCCCTCCGGATCGGCGACGGAGAATCCCTTGGACCCATAGTCCTCCTCGCGCATCTCCCGCACCAGGCGGGCGCCGAGCTCCTGTGCGCGGGCGTAGACGGCGTCGGGATCGGTGACGACCACGTAGACGCTGCCGCTACCCCGCGGAGTCGAGAACGTGGCGTCCTGTTTGCAGGTGGAGTGGACCATGACGCGGCCGCCGTCGGGCCACAGCATCTCGGAGTGGACGACCTCGCCGTCGGCGTCGCCCTCGACGAGGATCCCCTCCTCGAAGCCGATCCGCCGCAGCCATTCCCGGGCGGCGAGGGCGTCTTCGTAGGTGAGTCCGGGCCAGATGTTCGTGTCGGTGCGTGTGCTGTTCATGCCTTCCAGACTGGCAGCGGACGGCACCGTCGGGCTTGAAGAAATCCGCACGCCCACCCCGCCCCGCAATTGAACACTGTTTCGGACAGCGAATCCGCAGGTCGCGGTGGACGGAAACGGTGTTCAATTCCGGGGCGGAGAGACGACGAGGCCCGCACCGACGGATCGGTGCGGGCCTCGTGCGTGAGGACGGAGGAGTTACTCCTGGCCGACCTCGAAGCGGGTGAAGGCGTTGACCTTCACGCCGGCCTCGTCCAGCACCTGCTGGACCGACTTCTTGTTGTCGGTCACGGACGGCTGGTCGGGGAGGACGGTGTCCTTGTAGTAGGCCACGGTCTTGCCCTCGACGATCTTCGACAGCGCCTGCTCCGGCTTGCCCTCGGCACGCGCGGTCTCCTCGGCGATGCGACGCTCGTTCTCGATGACGTCGGCCGGAACCTCGTCCCGGCTGGCGTACTTCGCCTTGAGCGCGGCGACCTGCATGCCGGCGCCGCGAGCGGCCTCGGCAGCGGCGTCGCCCTCACCCGAGAACGAGACCAGCACGCCCACGGCGGGCGGCAGGTCCGAGCTGCGCTTGTGCAGGTAGACGGCGACGGGGCCGTCGTAGCGCGCGATGCGACGCAGCACCAGCTTCTCGCCCAGCTTGGCCGACGCGGCCTCGATGCGCGACGCGACGGTCTCGCCCTCGAGCGGCAGCTCGAGCACGGCCTCGACGGTGGCGGCGTCCGACGCGGCAGCGGCAGCGACGATCGCGTCGGCGAGCTGCTGGAACTCCTCGTTCTTCGCGACGAAGTCCGTCTCGGAGTTGAGCTCGATGAGCACGCCGTCCTTGGCGGCCACGAGGCCCTCGGCGGTGGAACGACCGGCACGCTTGCCGACGTCCTTCGCGCCCTTGATGCGCAGCACCTCGACGGCCTTGTCGAAATCGCCGTCGGTCTCGGTGAGCGCGTTCTTGCAGTCCATCATCCCCGACCCGGTGAGGTCGCGGAGACGCTTGACGTCAGCGGCGGTGTAGTTCGCCATGTATGCGGCTCCTATCTAAGAAGGGAAGGTCGTGCGACCGGAAACGATCAGGCTTCCGGGGTCTCGGTGGCCGGAGCCTCGGTCGCGGGCGCCTCGGCGGCGGGGGTCGCGACGGTGGCGGACTCCAGCAGCTCCTGCTCCCACTCGGCGAGGGGCTCGCCGGCGCCGGCCTCGGGCTTGGCATCGCCGGTGGCGACGCCCGCGCGGGCCTGCACGCCCTCGGCCACGGCGGAGGCCACGACCTTGGTCAGCAGAGCGGCGGAGCGGATCGCGTCGTCGTTGCCCGGGATCGGGTAGTCGACGAGGTCGGGATCGCAGTTGGTGTCGAGGATCGCGATGACCGGGATACCCAGCTTGCGGGCCTCGCCCACGGCGATGTGCTCCTTGTTGGTGTCCACGACCCAGATGGCCGAGGGGACCTTGGCCATGTCGCGGATACCGCCGAGGGTCCGCTCGAGCTTGTTCTTCTCACGCGTGAGCATGAGGATTTCCTTCTTGGTGCGACCCTCGAAGCCACCGGTCTGCTCCATGGTCTCCAGCTCCTTCATGCGCTGAAGACGCTTGTGGACCGTCTGGAAGTTGGTGAGCATGCCGCCCAGCCAGCGCTGGTTCACGTAGGGCATGCCGACGCGGGTGGCCTCTTCGGCGATCGACTCCTGGGCCTGCTTCTTCGTGCCGACGAAGAGGACGGTGCCACCGTGGGCGACGGTCTCCTTGACGAACTCGTAGGCCTTGTCGATGTAGGTCAGCGTCTGCTGCAGATCGATGATGTAGATGCCGTTGCGGTCGGTGAAGATGAAACGCTTCATCTTCGGGTTCCACCGACGGGTCTGATGACCGAAGTGCGCGCCGCTGTCCAGCAGCTGCTTCATGGTGACGACAGCCATGATGCCTCTTTCGTAGTTGCAGTTGTACACGCCGCGACGACCCTCGTTCCCGCTGGTCAGCGGGCGAGAGCGGTGCGCGGTGTCCTGGTGTTCCGCCGCACTGCACTCCTTCGAGAAGGAGACCGCGCTGCACGGCACGCCCACTGGGCGCCTGGGGAACACGCGTAGTCACTCCGCCATAGGGACGGAGCGCAAGGGCAAGTGTACGCCCGCGGCGCCGACCTGCGAAATCGCCGGGACTCCGCAGGTCGACGGTGCCGCTCGCCGGCTAGGCGTCGACGGGGTCGGCGCGGCGCGAGGCCGCGCGCTCCTCCCAGAAGGTCGCATTGACGATGCCCAGCGGAGTCGGGTCGAACTGCGGGTCGATCCCCATCTTCTGCTGCCGCTCGAAGTCGCGCAGAGCCGTGAAGGCCGCGTTCTGCAGGACCAGGATGCCGATGATGTTGAGCCACGCCATGAGCCCGACGCCGAGGTCGCCCATCGCCCAGGCGTCCTTCGCGGTGGACACGGCGCCGATCGCCACGGAGGCCAGGATGAGGACCTGCAGCAGCATCGTGAGCACCCGTCCGAGCGCGGAGTTGAGCACCGGGATCACGACGACGGCGAAGCGCCCCATCAGGAACCGCAGGTTCGTCTCCGCCATGTAGTAGTAGGCGACGATCGTCGTGAAGCAGAAGAAGGCGAGCGAGATCGCGATGAAGCTGGCGCCGGAGCCGTTGAAGACGGTGTCGAAGCCCTGCTGCGCGTACGCCGGCCCGACCTCCGGGTCGCCGACGAGGGCGCCACCGTCAGCCAGCACGCGGCCGGACGCGGAGTCGCCCTCGAACACGCGGTAGGCGCCGGTGCTCAGGATGATGAATGCGGTGGCGGAGCAGACGAACAGCGTGTCGACGTACACCGCGAAGGCCTGCGCGAGCCCCTGCTTGGCCGGGTGACTGACCTCCGCGGCCGCCGCGGCGTGCGGGCCGGTGCCCTGCCCGGCCTCGTTGGAGTAGACGCCGCGCTTGACGCCCCACATGACGGCGGTCCCGACGAGCGCTCCGAAGCCGGCAGACAGATCGAAGGCCTCGCGGACGATTAGCTGGAAGACGCCGGGGATGGCGTCGGCGTTGAAGGCCATGATGATCAGGGCGGCCGCGATGTACAGGATCGCCATGAACGGTACGACCACCGAGGCGAAAGTGGCGATTCGCTTGACGCCACCGATGATGACGAATGCCAGCACGATGACAGTGCCGAGGGCGGCGACCCAGGGCTCGATCCCCCATGCGCCCTTCATGGCGACCGCCATCGAGTTCGCCTGCACCATCGGCATGAGCAGCCCGCAGGCGAGGACTGTGACTGCGGCGAAGAGCAGGCCGTAAACATTGCCGACGACGGCGTACTTCCCCTTTGCGAGGGCGCGACGGAAGTAGTAGGCGGGGCCGCCCCGGTATTCGCCGGTGAGGCGATCGCGCTCCTTGTAGATCTGGCCGAGGGTGCATTCGACATACGAGGTCGACGCGCCGAGGAATGCCATCACCCACATCCACAGCACCGCGCCCGGTCCGCCGAACGCGATCGCGGTGGCGACCCCGGCGATGTTGCCGGTGCCGACCCGCCCCGCCAGCGACATGGCGAGGGCCTGGAAGGAGCTCACGCCCGACGCGGATTTCTCGCCATGTATGAGTTGACCCACCATGGCGGGGATCTGGCGGACCTGCACGAACCGGGAGCGGATCGAGAAGTACACACCAACGCCGAGGCAGAGGTAGATGAGGGCGGGGCTCCAGATGTACTTGTCGTTCAGGGTCGCCAGCAGGTCAGACATGGGAGCAACCTTAAAGGCCGCCCCATCACGGCGGGGCGCATCGGCAATCACCGGTTACGAAGACGTAATCCGATCGCAAAACACGAGGAGCCCTTCACGGTGTGAAGAGGTCGTCCAGGTGTCGGTCGATCGCCGCGATCGCGTCCTCCGGAGTGATCACCCCGAGGTCGAGCAGCGGCGTCAGCCCGGTGATGGCGAGCAGGCGATCGGTCTCGGTCGACGGTGCACGGTCGGCGGCGATGCGCCCGTCCGCGATCGCGCGCGCGATGAGCTCCTCGACCTGCGCCCGCGCCTGCACCATGCCGTCCCGCGCGCGGACGCGCAGCTCGTCGTCGTGCAGGGCCTCGAGGACGTACGCCGCACTCATCCGGCTCGTCGCGCGGGCGTCGGGGTGCAGTGGGAGCATCTCCGTCAAGGTGATCCGCAGGAGGTCACGCGGATCCGGTTCCGGCCCGAGATCGGCCAGGCCGGCGGCGATGCGCTCCGCGGTCCGTTCGGCGGCGAAGTCCGTCGCGAACAGCAGCAGCTCCCGCCGGGAGGTGAAGTAGTGCTGCACCTGGCCGTGCGACATCCCGGCCTCCTTCGCCACCTCACGCAGGCTCAGCCGGAGGGCGCCCGAGGTGTCCACCACGCGCCACAGCGCGCGCGCGATCTCCTCCCGGCGTTGCCGGTGATCGACCTGTCTCGGCACGGCGATTCCTTCCGATCGTTCCCATACACTTGAAATAATACGCCTGGCTGATAACGTCGAAGGCGAGGACACGCCGAGACCGAAGGAGACCGACATGCACGAGCGCCCCAGGGTCACGACCGCGGAGGGCGTCGTCGAGGGCGAGTACCGCGGCGGCACCGCGACGTTCCGCGGCATCCCCTACGCACAGCCGCCCGTCGGGACGCTGCGGTTCGCCGCCCCGGCGCCGGTCCCCCGCTGGGACGGTGTCCGCCCCGCGATCGAATTCGGCCCCCCGCCTCCGCAATCCGGGCCCGGCCCGAAGGCCGAGGTGTCGGACGACGCGAACTGGCTCACCGTCGCGGTGTGCACCCCGGCCCCAGGACGGTCCGGACTGCCGGTCCTGGTGTGGATCTCCTGCGGCGGCTACATGGCCGGCACCGCGGCGGATCCCATGTTCGACCCCACCGCGCTCGCGACAGAAGGCCTCGTGGTCGTGACCGTCCAGTGCCGGATGGGCGCCGAGGGCTTCGCATTCCTGGAGGGCGCACCGTCGAACCGGGGCCTGCTCGACCAGATCGCCGCCCTCGAGTGGATCCAGCGCAACATCGCCGCGTTCGGCGGCGACCCGGACGCGGTCACCATCTCCGGCACGTCGGGCGGCGCGGGATCGGTCGCCGCGCTGCTCACGATCCCGGCGGCACGGCCGCTGTTCCGGCGGGCCATCACCCACTCCGTCCCCGGCCTGAACATCACCCCCGCCCTGGCGGCGGAGGTCACGGCCGCGCTCGCGGAGCGCCTCGGCATCGCGCCGACCGCGGCGGCGTTCGCGCAGGTCCCGCCGCAGCGCCTCGCCGAGGAAGTCACCGCGCTCTGCGCCGATTCCCCCGCGCACACGGAGCGGTGGGGGCGCCTCGCCCACCTCGGGATCGTCGTCTGCCCGATCATCGACGGGGATCTGCTGCCGCAGACCCCGTGGGAGGCGCTGGCCGACGGCAATGCCGCGGGCATCGACCTGCTCGCCGGGCACATGCGCGACGAGTTCCGGCTGTTCAGCATCATGATGGGCGTGCGCGGCGCCTTCACCGAGGACGACGCCGCCACGGCGCTCGAGGTGTTCGCGCCCGGCGATCCCGCCGAGTACCGCGCCGCGTACCCGGACGCGACGGCCGACGAGACGGTCGAGATCGTCTACTCCGACGCCACCTTCCGCATGCCGTCCGTGCTGCTCGCCGAGGCGAACGCCGCGGCCGGCGGGACCTCGTACCTGTTCGAGATGTGCTGGGAGTCCGAGGTCTACGGCGCCTGCCACAGCATCGACGTTCCGCTCGCCTTCGGCACCCTGGACTGCCCCACGGGCGTGATGTTCTTCGGCGAGGACGCGCCGGACGGTGCGCGTGCCGTGTCGGACGAGTTGCTCCGCACCTGGGTGCGGTTCTGCGCCACCGGAGATCCGGGCTGGCCCTGCTACGACGCCGAGCGTCGGAGCACCCGACTCCTCGACGCCCCGTCGACGACGTCGCCGTATCCCGAGGAGCGTTCGCGCCGCATCTGGCAGGGCCGCCCGCCGGCGCCGTTCGCCCCCGCCTGACCGGCCCGGGAGAGCAACCGATGCCCGGCCCCGTCCACGTCACCACCTGGCGACCCGCCGCCCCGGAGCGCCGGGCCGCGGTGCCCGCGATCTTCGCGCACGGCGTCTTCACCTGGGGCGATGATGCCGCCTATGGTTTCGCCGCGCAGCGGCCGCTCGCCGACGAGCGGCGCCTCCTCCTGGTGGACCGGCGCGGCTACGGCCGGTCGCCCGACACGGACCGGAGCGACTTCGACACGGACGCCGACGATCTCGTCGTCCTCCTCGACGCCTGCCCGGACGGCGCGCACCTCGTCGGGCACTCCAACGGCGGGCTCGCCGCGATGCTCGCCGCGGCGCGACGCCCAGGGGCCGTGCGGTCCCTGGCTCTGATCCAACCGTCCGCTCTGCGGGCCGCGGCGAACCACCCGGCGGTGCGCGACCTGCTCGCCCGCGTCGACGCCGCGCCCGGCGCGGGCCCGCCCGACTTGGATCCGGCCGAATTCCTGCGGCTGTCCACCGAGGGCGTGGGGATGGCGATGCCGGAACCGACTCCGGAACGGCTGCGCGCCGTCCGGACCTCGATGCGGGAGCGCCCGGTCTGGGAGGCGGACCCGCCGCTGGAGCCGCTGGCCGCCGCACCGTGGCCCGCGCTCGTGATCACGGGCACGTGGGCCGGGGCACCCGAGGCGTATCGCCGGTACGCCGGCGAGCCGCTGCTGGCCTGCGCGGACGCGGTGGCCGATCGGATCGGCGCCCGGCGCCTGCGAGTGCCCGGCTACTACCCGCACACGCAGCACCCCGCGGAGGTCAACGCGGCGCTGCGTGCGCTGTGGGGCGGTCAGGCCGCGACGGGCGCGGGCTCCGCGGACTCGTCGGCGTAGACGTCCTTGCGCGGCGCGTTGTAGGCGTCCTCGTCGAGGATGCCCTCCTGCTTGGCGACGATGGTCGGAACCAGCGCCTGGCCGGTCACGTTGAGCGCGGTGCGCCCCATGTCGACGATGGGCTCGACGGCCAGCAGCAGGCCGACGCCGGCCAGCGGCAACCCGAGGGTCGAGAGGGTCAGGGTCAGCATGACCGTCGCGCCGGTGGTGCCCGCGGTGGCGGCCGAGCCGATCACCGAGACGACCACGATGAGCAGATAGTCCGTGATGCCGAGCGGGACGTGGAAGAACTGCGCGACGAAGATCGCCGCGATCGCCGGGTAGATCGCCGCGCAGCCGTCCATCTTGGTGGTGGCGCCGAGCGGCACCGCGAACGAGGCGTACTCGCGCGGCACGCCGAGATTGCGCTCGGTGACCCGCTCGGTGACGGGCAGCGTGCCGATCGAGCTGCGGGAGACGAAGCCGAGCTGCGCGGCCGGCCAGACGCCGCTGAAGAACTGCTTCACCGAGAGGCCGTGCGCGCGGATGATCAGCGGGTACACGACGAGGCCGACGATCAGCAGGCCCAGGTAGATCGCGCCGGTGAACACGCCCAGGGAACCGATGGCGTCCCAGCCGTAGGTCGCGACGGCGGTGCCGATGAGCGCGGCGGTGCCGATCGGCGCGAGGCGGATGATCCACCACAGCACCTTCTGGATGATCGCGAGCAGAGACGCGTTGAGGGTGATGAAGGGCTCGGCCTTCTCCCCCACCTTGAGCGCGGCGATGCCGATCGCGGCGGCGACCACGAGCACTTGCAGCACGTTGAAGCTGAGCGAGACGGAACCGTCGGAGGCCTTGGCCTGCAGGCCGAGGAAGTTCGACGGGACCAGGCCCGTGATGAAGGCCCACCAGGAGCCGGTGCTCGACGGCGCCTTGCCCTCACCCGTGACCGTGGTGTGCGCCCCGGGCTGCAGCACCAGGCCGAGGACGATGCCGATGATCACCGAGATGAAGGCGGTGATCGCGAACCACAGCAGGGTCTTGCCCGCGAGGCGGGCGGCGTTGGTCACGTTGCGCAGGTTGGCGATCGACGCGATGACCGCGGTGAACACCAGCGGGACGACCGCCACCGTCAGCAGCTTGACGTAGCTCGACCCGATCGTCTTGAGCGTGCCGACCAGCCAGTTCACGTTGCCGTCGGCGGCGGGCGCCATGTTCCGGGCGATCAGCCCCAGCACCACACCGGCGACGAGGCCGACGATGATCTGGAAGCCGAAGTTCTTCAGCAGCGCGGGCACGCGCGACGGGGATTCCACAGAGGACATAACGGGCTGCAACGACGGCCGCCCGTCCGGTGTTCCCTTTCGTTCACGCTGAGCGAAAGGCTCGCACCACCACCCGGGCGGGCCGTACATTGCGCGCCGGCACGCTGAGCCCGGGCGCGAGGACCTCCGCGACGGTGCGGTCCTCGTCCTCGTTCGCCGTCGCGGTGACGTCGGAGGCCTCCATGACGGCCGGGTCGAAGGGCTCCCCCGCGCCGGGGGTCACGACGGTGCCGCCGCGCCCGACCAGCAGGCGCTCGACGCGCGCGGCGACGGCGGCGAAGGCCGCGCGCTCCCGCTCGGACTCCGCAGTGTCGGCACACGCGGTCACCTCGCCGAGGAGGGCGAACAACTCGACCACGAGCGGCAGGTCCGCACCGGCCCGGTCCCGCGCCTCGCGGGCCCGCTCCGCGTCCGCCAGCCGTTCGACGGTGCCGGCCTGGCGCGCCAGGATCCGGGCCAGGTCCTCGACCCGCTCCGCGAGCCGATCGTCGGCGGTTCCGGGCTCCGCCGGGGCGTCCTCTGGGCTCATGCTCGCCAACCCTAGCGCGCCCTCTGCGCTGCTAATATCCCCGCCATGGGGGTCTACGGAATCGACCTGGGCACGACCAATTCTGCGATCGCGCGCATCGGCGCGGACGGTCGCCCCGAGATCGTCCGCGGGCTCGGCGGGGAGGCGACGGTGCCCTCGGTGGTGCTGTTCGCGTCGGCGTACGACCACCTCGTGGGCGAGGGCGCGCGCCGGCAGGCCCGGCTCGATCCGGAGCACGTCTGCAGTCTGGTCAAGCGCCGGATGGGCGACTCGCAGTGGCGCTTCCGCGCGCACGGCGAGACCTGGTCGGCCCCCGCGGTCTCTGCGCTGATCCTCAAGAGCCTCGCGGGCGACGTCGAGTTCAGCGGCGGCGAGCCGGTGCGGCGCGCGGTCATCACCGTGCCCGCCTACTTCGGCGACGAGGAACGCCGCGCCACCATGCAGGCCGGCGCGTACGCGGGCTTCGACGTGGCCGGCGTGCTCTCCGAGCCCATCGCGGCTGCGCTGTCCTACGGTTTCGGCCGGCTCGACGGCGGCCTCGACCTCGGCAAGGGCGCGCCGCGCGAGACGGTGCTGGTCTACGACCTGGGCGGCGGCACCTTCGACGCCACCGTCATCGAGCTCGCCGACCGGCGGATCTCAGTACTCGGGGTGGAGGGCGACCACCAGCTCGGCGGCGCCGACTGGGACGAGCGGATCGCATTGCACCTGTCGCAGAGGTTCTGCGAGGCGAATCCGGACGCGGAGGACCCGCTCGACGATTCCGCGGGCTCGCAGTCGCTGGTCCTCGCGGCCGAGCAGGCCAAGCACGAGCTGACCGTCGCCGACCGCACCGACGTGGTGATCGCGCACGACGGTGCCCGCGCCGTCGTCACCCTGACCCGCGCGGAGCTGGAGGAGATGACGGCTCCGCTGCTGCGGCGCACCGTCGACCTGGCCCGGGACTGCCTGAAGACGGCCGAGAAGCGGGGCGTGCACCGGGTCGACCGGCTGCTGCTCGTCGGCGGGTCCTCGCGGATGCCGGCCGTGGCGCGGGCGCTGCGTGAGCAACTCGGACTCGAGGGCGAGCTGCACGACCCGGACCTCGCGGTGGCCCGCGGCGCCGCGCTGTACGGCGAGAAGCTGGAGATGGAGCGGCTCGTCGCGGCCGACCTCGTGACCCGCGGCCTGTTGCCCGACGGCGCTCCCCCGCTGCACGCGCAGGCGGCGGAACTGGAGAACTCGATCGCCCGGGTCGCGGCGTCCTTCCAGCAGCCCGTCTCGCTGGTGCGCCGGATGCTCGAGATCCAGGTCGACACCGTGATCTCCCGCGGCTTCGGCGTGCTCGCGGTGCACGACCACGGCGACCTCGGCGTCACCTGGCTCGTCGAACGCAACCAGACGCTGCCGGTCCGCGTGCGCCGCTCCTTCGGCACGATGCGCGAGGACCAGCAGCAGATCGAGGTCACCGTCGTCGAGCAGCAGGGCCAGGTCGCCTCGCAGCGCCTCGGCGACGCGAAGCTGTTGGTGGAGGGCACGATCCGCGACATCCCGCCCGGCTATCCCGCGGGGAGCGAGGTCCGGATCACCTTCGAGATGGGCTTCGACGGGGTCCTCCACGTGACGGCGCACCACGTCGACGCGGACCTGCCGCTCACCCTCTCCGCGCAGACCGGGGCGATGCTCTCGCAGGCCGATGTCGAGCGCGAGCTCGGCCAGGTGCAGCGCTCGCGGCGCCGCGACTGACCGGGACCGCCGATCATGACGCCGATGCCGCCCTTCGACCCCAACGACTACCGCAAACGGGTCCTCGCCGCGATCGCGAAGCGTGGCGGCCCCGACCTGGCCGACGCCTTCGAGCTGTACGACCTGCCCCTCGACGCCACCGGCCTCACCGACGCCGAGGTGGCGGCCCGGCTCGACGAGGTCTGGGGCTTCTGGCAGCGGCAGCGCGACCACCCGAAGTACCGCACGCTGGTCGCCCGCCTCGTCGACGAGCACGAGCAGCGCAGCGCGCCGCTGCGGTCGGCCACGAGCCGCGCGGCGGAGGCGGCCCGGGTCCGCGCCGAGCGCGACGAACGGGGCGCCGCCCGGTACGAGATCCTCGACACCGCCATCACGCGGCTCGTCGAGCGCTACGGCGGCGTGCCCGCCGAGAAGGTCGCCGGGCTCGAGGAGATCGGCGCGCTGGGCGGCCTCACCGCCGCCGAGGTCGCCGTCCGGCTACGGCGCCACCGGGTGCTCCCCGATGCCACCCCCGCGCCGGACGCCGTTCCCGGCGGCCTCACCGCACAGCGCCGGGCGCAGATCCGCGCGCTGCTCACCGAGTGGGGCGAGCTGTGCGGGGAGCGCGTGCCGACCCTGTTCGCCCTGCTCGGCCTGACGATCACCGACGCGCACGACGGGATGGAGATCCGGGGGCGGGCCGACGTCCTGCACCGTCGCGCCCGCGAGATGCGCCCCGGCCGCGGCCGCGCGGTGCTCGACGAGCTCGGCGTGCACGTGCGCGAGGTGCTCACCGTCGGCGGCCCGCTCGCCGACGCGTACGCCCGCGCCGTGGTCGCGGACGCGACGGAGGCGCTGCGCCCCAAGGTCCGCGCGGCGATCCTCATCGAGGACCGGCTCATCGGGCCAGACTACGAGTACCTCGCCGGCGAGGGCGAGCAACTGGGGCTCGACCGAGCCACCGCCGAGCGAGTGCTCGCCGAGCTGGCCGCCGAGTACGGCGGTGGGGTCGGCCACGCGCCACCCGCATCGACGCCCGCCCGGACCACCCCGCCGACGGCCACTCCGGCTCCGGCCGGCGGTCCGCGGGCGTGGGAGGCGCCGCTCAAGGGCGCCCGCGCGGCGCTGCGCCGCGGCCGCCCGGCCGAGGCGGCCCGCCTCGCCGCCGAGGCCCACGCGCTGGACGACGGAACGGCCGGCACTCAGCTCCGCACCGTCGCCGACGAGGCGCAGCGCGTGCTCGACGAGGCCGCAGCGCTCTGGCGGGAGGTCGCAGCGGCCCGCGCCGCAGGACGGTACGCCGATGCCTCCCGCGCGCTGGCCCAGCTGCAGCGCCGCGCGCTCGACGCTCCGCCGCCGCCCGGCCAGCCGACGCTGCAGGAGGCCATCGACGAGGCTCGCCGCGCGCAGGCGGGCCCCGGCACCGCGCCGCACGGCCCGACCTCGGCACCGCCCACGCCGGCCCCACCGCCGACCGCGGCGCCGGCGACGGCGCCCGCGCCGCCCACCGCCGTCACGGCCCAGCAGGCCGACGGTGCCGTGGTGATCACCTGGTCCTCGCCGCACCCGGCGGCCGACTACAAGGTCAGCCGGCAGCGGCCCGACGGTGGCTGGAGCGTCGTCGGGCGCACGCGCGACACACGACTCGAGGACGGCGGCGCACCCCGCCGCGCGGTGCCGGTCTACGCGGTCGTCGCCGTGGTCGGCGGCGTCCCGTCGGCCGAGGCCCGTTCCGACGCGCGGCCCGCCCCCGCTCCGACCCCGGCCCCGGCCCCGGCCCCGGCCGCCACGCCGCCACCGGCTCCGTCCACCCCGACGCCCGTCGCGCCGCGGCCGGCACCGTCGGCCCCCGGGCTCCCCGTGGACTTCCCTGCCATCACGAACGTGGCGTTCACCGACGGACGGGTCACCTTCGACTGGCCGCCCGAGGTGACGGAGGTGTACGTGACCTCCCGCGTCGGCGGCGCGCCGCGCTCGCCCGTGGACCCGACCGCCCGGTCGTGGAAGGTGACCAACACGCGGTACCAGATCGACGGCGGCGCAATCCTTCCCGCGGATCTTCCGCGCCCGGCGCATGTCGCCGTCGCGGCCTGCCGGCGGGGGCCCGACGGCACGCTGCTCCTCGCACCCGATTTCGCCCCGACGGCGCACCTGCTGTTGGATTGACGGGTGTCACGACCCCGCGCAGACTCCCGAGGAAACCTGCGGCTGGCCCTCATCCTGGGCTCGCTGTCGGCGTTCGGTCCCATCACGACCGACCTCTACCTCCCCGCCCTCCCCGCCGCCGCCGCGGACCTCGACGCCTCGCAGCCGGCGATCCAGGCGACGCTCACCGCCTGCCTGATCGGACTCGCCGTCGGGCAGATCTTCGTGGGGCCGCTGTCGGATTCGATCGGCCGGCGCCGCCCGATGGTCGTCGGGATGGCGCTGTTCATCGTCAGCTCGCTGCTGTGCGCCGTCGCCCCGTCGGTGTACCTGCTCGACGTCGCGCGGCTCCTCCAGGGGGCTGCGGGCGCGGCCGGGATCGTGCTGAGCCTCGCCATCGTCCGGGACCTGTTCGACGGCGTCGCCGCCGCCCGGATGATCGCCGCGCTCATGGCCGTCGGCGGCGTGGCCCCGATCGTCGCGCCGCTCGCGGGCGCGCAGCTGCTGCGGTTCATGGACTGGCGCGGCCTCTTCGTCGTGCTCGCCGTGCTCGGCGTGGCGCTGCTCGCGATCGCCGCCGCGAAGGTGCCGGAGACGCTCCCGCCGGCGGACCGTCGACCGGTGGGTTGGGGATCGGTGGCGAGCGGCTTCCTCTCGCTCGCCCGGGACCGGCGGTTCGTCGCGCTGACCCTGACGGGCGGCCTGGCCTTCGCGGCGATGTTCGCCTACATCTCCACCTCGGCGTTCGTCTTCCAGAGCCACTACGGCTACTCGGAGTCGCAGTTCAGCATCGTCTTCGCCGTCAACGCAGTGGGTCTGCTCGCCACCAATCTGATCGGCGGTCGGCTGGTGGGCCGCGTGCCTGTGGCATCGTTGGTCCGCATCGGCCTGGCCGGCATGGTGATCGGCTCGGTCGCGTCCCTGGCGTCCCTCGCGGCCGCGCAGCCGCCGCTGGTGATCGCCTCGCTGTTCGTCACGGTCTCGAGCCTCGGCCTCGTGATGCCGACGGTGGCGGCCCTCGCCCTCGACGATCACGGCGACCTCGCCGGGACCGCCTCCGCGGCACTGGGCGCGGCGCGCATGGTGCTCGGCGGCGTCGCGGCGCTGTTCGCCGGCATCGGCGGAAATCCGGTGGTCCTCGGCTCGGTGATGGTGCTGTGCGCGGTGGGCGCGGCGGCGTCCTTCGTGATCGCCAAGCGAACGCCAACCGCGAGCCGGTAACGTGGCCGTATGACCGATTCAGTCTCTCGAACCTACCGTTCACTGCCCGGAATCAGCACCCGCGCGTGGGAGCACCCCGCGGATCGGGCCGCGCTCGTCGCCCTGCGCAGTCTCAAGGGCTTCGACACCGTCCTCAAGGCGATCTCCGCGCTGCTGCGCGAGCGCCAGCATCGGCTCCTGTTCCTCGCGTCGGGAGTGCGCGCGGACGACCGTCAGTTCCGCGACCTGCACGAGATGCTCGTGGACTGCGCGCGCGTGCTGGACACGGATACCGTCCCCGAGCTGTACGTGGTGCAGAGCCCCACGGTGAACGCCCTGACCATCGGCATGGACAAGCCGTTCATCGTGATCAACACCGGCCTGCTCGAGCTGCTCGACGATGAGGAGAAGCGGTTCGTGATCGGCCACGAGCTCGGTCATGCCCTCTCCGGCCACGCCGTCTACCGCACGATGCTCATGCACCTCATGCGGCTCGCGGGCACGTTCGGCCTGATCCCCATCGGCGGCTGGGCGCTGCGCGCGCTCGTCGCGGCCCTCATGGAGTGGCAGCGCAAGTCCGAGCTGTCGGGCGACCGCGCCGGCCTGCTGTGCGTGCAGGACCCCGACGTCGCGATGCGTGTGCACATGAAGACCGCGGGCGGCACCCGCCTCGGCGAGATGGACACGCAGCGCTTCCTCGCCCAGGCCGCCGAGTACGAGCGCACGGGCGACCTGCGCGACGGTGTGCTCAAGTTGCTCAACCTCGAACTGCAGTCGCACCCGTTCTCCGTGTTGCGCGCCGCCGACCTGAACCGCTGGGTGGAGCGCGGCGATTACGGCCGCATCATCGGCGGCGAGTATCCGCAGCGCGCCGACGACGACAAGGCCAGCACGGCGGACGAGTTCAAGACCGCCGCGCGCACGTACAAGGACGGCTTCGACGCCTCCGCCGATCCGCTGATCACCACGCTGCGGGACTTCGGGGCCTCGGCCGTGAACACCGTGGGGCAGGGCGTGACCGACGTCGCGACCGGCGTCGGCCGCAAGATCGACGAGTGGCGCCGCAACTCGGCACGGAAGTACGACGAGGGCGAGTGAGCACTCCCCCGTCGCCGGGGCCGGACGACGCTCGCGAGCCGGCACCGCCGGACGATCGGGACCCGGGCGCCGATCCGGCTGCCACTCCTGCCCCGGAGGCGGTGCCGCTGAGCCGGCGGCCCGCCGTCCTGACGATGCTGGCGCTCATCGTGGTGTGCGTGGTCGGCAGCCTCGTGATGCGGTCGATGAACGGCTGGCTGAACCAGACCTCGGTGTTCTACGTCGGGCTGCCCGCGCTGCTCGCCGCCCTCCTGGTGCTCTCGCGGCCGTCGACGAGCGCCTACGGCATCGTGCTCAAGGGCACCACGCTGTTCTTGCTCATCGCCACGATCTTCGCCGGGGAGGGCGTCGTGTGCGTGCTGTTCGCCGCTCCCCTGGTTTACGCGGTGGCGCTTCTGGTCGCCGCCCTGGTCAACACCGTCCGCAAGGGCGGTCGCGGCGCGCGGGTGGTTGCCGCGGCCGCCCTACTGCTCGCCGTCGCGTCGACGGAGGGCGCGGTCCCGGCCCTCACGCTGCCCGCGGAGAACACCGTCACCGCCGAGCGGGTCGTGGCGGCCACCCCCGACCAGGTGCGGGCCGCCCTCGCGGCGCCGCTGCGCTTCGGCGAGCCGACGGGGGCGCTCGCCCTGGGCTTCCCGCGTCCGCTCGTCGACCACCCGGAGGGTCTCGCCCCGGGCGACGCGCGACACATCCTCTTCAGCGGCGCGCCGGAACGCGCCGCGCCCCTGCACGGGCACCACTGGGGCACGGCACCGTCGACCCTGACGCTGCGCGTGGCCGCGGCGGGCGACCGGTCGGTGGACTACGTCGCGGTGAAGGACGCCACCCCGATCGCGACGTGGCTCGCCTGGCGCGGTTCGACGGTGCGCTGGGAGCCGGTCGCGGGCGGCACCCGCGTCGTCTGGTCGCTCACCTTCGACCGGCGCCTCTCCCCCGCGGCGTACTGGACCCCGCTGGAGAGAGCGGTCGCCCAGCGCGCGGCGGACTACCTCATCGGCTCGCTCGCCCTCCCCGCCTGACGTGCCCGCCGACGTCCCGCTCGAGGTGCTGCGGCCCGCGGTCGCCCTCGTCCCGTGGCTCCTCGCCGGGGCGGCGGCCGTCACCACGGATCGGCCGCGCCGGTCCGGCGCCGCGCTCGCGGCGCTGTGGAACGCGGTGGCCCTCGTTGCGGTGAACGCGGTCGCGGTGCGCGCCGGCTGGTGGTCGTTCGGCACGGCCGACGCGCCGGTCGTGGGGTCGGTGTGGGCGGGCGTGCCGGTCGACGTCGTCCTCGGCTGGGCGGTGCTGTGGGGCGCGGTCCCCGTCCTGCTGGGCGCGTTGGTGCGTCCCGCGCTGACGGTGACGGTGCTCGTCGCCGCCGACCTGATCGCGATGGCCGCACTGGAGCCGCTCGTCGTGCTCGGGCCGGCATGGCTGTGGGGCGAGGCGGCGGCCGTCGCGGTCGCCCTGGTTCCGGGCCTCGTCCTGGGCGAGCTGACCGCGCGGCGACGTGCGATCCGGGTGCGGTCATGGCTGCAGACGCTCCTGTTCACGGCGATCCTGACGTGGTGCCTGCCGACCGTCGCGCTCGCCTTCGCCGGCCGCTCGTGGGGCGAGGCGCTCGCCGCCTGGTCGCGCCCGGTGCTGTCGCTGTGGATCCAGGGCGGCCTGCTCCTGGCGATCGTCGCGCAGCGGGCGGTGGCCGAGTTCGCCGAGAACGGCGGCACGCCCTTTCCCTGGGATCCGCCGCCGCGCCTGGTGCGGACGGGGCCGTACGCCTACCTCGCGAACCCGATGCAGGCGTGCGCCGCCGCGATCCTGCTCATCGAGGCGGCGGCGCTGCGCGAATGGCGGCTCGCCGCCGCAGCGCTGGTCGCGGTGGCCTTCGCCGCCGCCCTCGCCGCGCGGCACGAGGACGGCGAACTCGCCGGCCGGTTCGGTCCCGATTGGCGGGACTATCGGCGCACGGTGCCCACGTGGCGACCGCGACCCCGGCCCGTCGACGGCGGTGGGCCCGCCGAGTTGTGGGTCTCCGCGACCTGCGCTGTCTGCGCTCCGGTCGGAGCATGGTTCGCCGCCCGCGCGCCGGAGCAGTTGACGATCCGCGCCGCGGAGGAGCACCCTGCGGGCCTGCGCCGCGTCCGCTACGCGCGACCCGACGGCTCGGGCACGGCGTCGGGCCTCGCCGCGATCGGGCGCGCGCTCGAACACCTCGGGCTGGGCTGGGCGATCGTGGGGTGGATCCTCCGCGCCCCGGTCCTCGCGCCGGTACTCCAGGTGGCGGCCGACGCCCTCGGCGGCGGCCCCCGCCGCCTCCCCGGCTGAGTCGAGCGGCCGGTGTCAACCCCCTGTGGAAACGCCGAATCCCTCCACAGGCGGCCCCGTCCGGACCGATGCCCGACGGTGCCGTGCGGCATCGTCGGGATATGCGCACGGTCACCCGCTCGGCACTCGCCCTGGTCCTCGCCGTCCTCGCGGGCGCCGCGCCCGCCCGGGCGGCCGGGGACTACGACTGGCCGCTGGACCCCCGACCGGCCGTCGTGCGGCCCTTCGCGAACCCGGAGAAGCGGTGGCAGCCGGGGCACCGCGGCGCCGACCTCGCAGCCGCCCCGGGGCAGACGGTGTACGCCGCCGGCGCAGGCCGGGTGCACCACGTGGGCCGGGTGGACGACCGCGTCGTGGTGTCGGTGCAGCACCCGAACGGCCTGCTCACCACCTACGAGCCGCTCGACGAACCGGCCGTCCGCGAGGGCGACGAGGTCGGGACCGGCACGCCGCTGGGCCGCGTGGCGGCGGGACACGAGGGCTGCCCGGCGGTGGCGTGCCTGCACTGGGGCCTGCGGCGCGGCGCGGGGCATGCCGCCGAGTACTTCAATCCCCTGCTGCTCGTGGGCGCCGCGCCGGTCCGACTGCTGCCGGACGCCGGCCCGTCGGGGTGAATCCGCCGTGCCGTCGCGCGCCGACCGCCCGGGAATGCGACGATTCCCTCCGTGACGGACGCGAGCACGCCAGAATCGACCACGGACGACGCGAAGGCGGAACGGCTTCAGGAGGCACAGACGATCGCCTATCCCAGCGGCTCCACGCGGCGCTCCCGCACGGCCCCGCAGGACGATCCCACACTGGTGGTGCTGTTCGGCGCCACCGGCGACCTCTCGCGGCGCAAGCTCCTCTGCGGCCTCGGCTACCTGGCCGTCTCCGGCCTGGCCCCCGAACTGCGCGTCATCGGCACCAGCCTCGCCGACATGACCGACGACGAGTTCCGCGCCTTCGCCAAGAAGGCGATCGACGAGCTCGGCGCCCGCAAGCTGACCGCTGAGCAGTGGGAGCAGTTCGCGCCCAAGCTGTCCTACGTCAACACCTCGGCCGGTCCCGCGGCTCTCGCCGAGGCGGTCGCGACGAAGGAGCAGGAGCTCGCCGACGCCGACGCAGGAGGCGACCGCGAGCGCGTGCGCCGCCTGTACTACCTGAGCGTGCCGCCCAAGGCCGCGACCAAGGTGATCGCGACGTTGAACGAGGCGGGTCTGGTCGAGCGCTCGCGGGTGATCATGGAGAAGCCCTT
This sequence comes from Tsukamurella tyrosinosolvens, assembly GCF_900104775.1. Classification (NCBI taxonomy): domain Bacteria; kingdom Bacillati; phylum Actinomycetota; class Actinomycetes; order Mycobacteriales; family Tsukamurellaceae; genus Tsukamurella; species Tsukamurella tyrosinosolvens. The sequence continues at coordinate 1,786,970 of NZ_FNSA01000003.1, read as the reverse complement.
CGGCGAGGATCTGGAGTCGGCGCTGGCCCTCAACGACGAGGTGCACAAGACCTTCAAGGAGAAGCAGATCTTCCGGATCGACCACTTCCTCGGCAAGGAGGCCGCGCAGAACATCCTGGCGTTCCGCTTCGCCAACGGTCTGTTCGAGCCGATCTGGAACCGCAACTTCATCGACCACGTGCAGATCGACATCCCCGAGTCACTGGGGCTCGACGCCCGCGCGGCGTTCTACGAGCCCACCGGCGCGTACAAGGACATGGTGGTCACGCACCTGTTCCAGGTCATGGCGTTCGTCGCGATGGAGCCGCCGACGGCGCTGGAGCCGCGCGCGATCTCGGAGGAGAAGAACAAGGTCTTCCGCTCGTTGGAGCCGATCCGGCCGGACGACGTGATCCGCGGCCAGTACGCGGGCTACCGGCAGGAGGACGGCGTCGACCCGGAGTCCGACACCGAGACCTTCATCGCGCTCAAGGCGCGGATCGACAACTGGCGCTGGGCCAGCGTGCCCTTCTACCTGCGCACCGGCAAGAAGCTGGCGCAGGGCATGCGGATCATCTCGATCGCCTTCAAGGAGGCGCCGAAGTCGATGTTCCCGGCCGGCTCGGGCATCGGCCAGCAGGGCCCGGACCACCTGACGTTCGACCTCGCCGACGAGTCCAAGGTGTCGCTGTCGTTCTACGGCAAGCGCCCCGGACCGGGCATGCGACTGTCGAAGCTGTCGATGCAGTTCTCCACGGAGGACACCGAGCAGGCCGACGACGTGCTGGAGGCGTACGAGCGCCTCATCCTCGACGCGATCAACGGCGACCACACGCTGTTCACCACGGCCGAGGGCATCGAATCGCTGTGGGAACGCTCGATCCCGTTGCTCGACGATCCGCCGCCGGTGCGCTCGTACGAGCCGGGCTCGTGGGGCCCGAACTCGATCCACCAGCTGATCGCCCCGAACGCCTGGCGCCTGCCCTTCGAGCGCAGCTGGCGCGACTGAGGGCTACGCGCGCGGGTGCGCCTGCTCGTGGGCGGCCCGCAGCCGCGCGACGGAGACGTGCGTGTACAGCTGCGTCGTCGCCAGCGACGAGTGGCCGAGAAGCTCCTGCACGACGCGCAGGTCCGCGCCACCGTCGAGCAGGTGGGTGGCGGCGGTGTGCCGGAGTCCGTGCGGCGCGACCTCACGCCCGCCCGGCACCGAGCCGGTGACCTGGTGCACGACGGTGCGCGCCTGCCGCGGGTCGAGCCGTCCTCCGCGCGCCCCGAGGAACAGGGCATCGCCGGAGCGGTCGCCGGCCAGCGCGGGCCGTGCCTCGTCGAGCCACCGCCGCAGGGCCGCGGCGGCAGGGGCGCCGAAGGGCACCGTCCGCTCCTTGTTCCCCTTACCGATCACGGTGAGGACGCGCCGGCCGTGGTCGACGGATCCGAGGTCGAGGCCGCACAGCTCGCTCACGCGGATCCCCGTGGCGTAGAGCAGCTCGGCGATCGCGAGGTCGCGGACCGCGATCGGATCGCCCTCCGCCGCACCGGAGGCGGCGTTGCGCAGCGCCTGCCCGGCATCGTCGGACGAGAGGACCGTGGGCAGCGTGCGGTGCGCGCGCGGCGCCTTGAGCCGGACGCCGGGGTCGGCGTCGAGGTGGCCCCGTCGGGCGGCCCACGCCGTGTACGTGCGGGCCGACGATGCCTGTCGCGCGAGGGTGGTCCGGGCGGCGCCGGACGCGGCCCGCTCCCCCAACCACGCGCGCAGCGTCGCCAGGTCCAGACGGTCCGCCGCGACCCCGCGGTCCGCGGCGAACGCGAGGAGCGCGGTGAGGTCGGCGAGGTACGCGCGCACGGTGTGCTCGCTGCGGCCGCGCTCGAGCCGCAGGTACGTCTCGTACTCCGCCAGCGCCTCGCTCATACCCCTACCCTAGCCCCGAATTGAACACCGTTTCGGACCGGAAAGCCGCAGGTCGCGATGAACAGGAACGGTGTTCAATCGGGAAGCGGGGTGTGCGCGGTCTCGCGGCAGCGGAAAACCACGGGCAGCGCGACGAGGTGCAGCACCACGAGGTAGATCGGGAAGGCCAGGTCGAGGCCGCGCTCGTGCAGCGCCGTGCCGATGGCGGGGACGGTGCCGCCGAAGATCGCGGTCGCGAGCGAGAACGCGGTGCCGGTGGCCAGCACGCGGATCCGAGCCGGGAACATCTCGGCGAGGGCCGTGCCGAGGCTCGCCATCATGAGCGCGGTGATCCCCATGCCCGCGCACTGCACGGCCAGCACCGTGAGGAAAACGTCGGAGAGGGCGAGGAACAGCGGGATCGTCGCCACGGCGCCGGCGATCAAGAACGCGGACATCATCGGCTTGCGGCCGATCCGGTCCGAGAGCAGGCCGAGCGGGATCTGAACGAGCCCGTAGACGACGAAGGCGATCGCCGAGATGGTCACGGCGCTCTGCTTGTTCAATCCCTCGGTGAGGATCGCCCAGGTGGGCACGAACGTGCTCCACGCGTAGAACACGGCGGCGGTGGTCGAGGTGAGGACGAAGGCCCGCGCGAAATCGGTGCGGTGGGCGGAGAGGATCTCGCGGTACGGGTTCGCGCGGGCGGGCGCACCGGCATCGACCAGGGTCTCCGCGGCGCTGCGCCGGATCCACCAGGCGACCACCGCGAGGACGGCGCCGAGGAGGAACGGGACCCGCCACGCCCAGTCCGCCATCGCGTCCGCGCCGACGGTCCCGACCAGGAGCGTGATGGCCAGCAGGCACAGCACCTTTCCGAGGCTGGACCCCACGTTGACGATGCTCCCGTAGGCGCCGCGGCGGCCCGCGGGGGCGGATTCGACGAGGAAGGCGGTGGCGGTGGAGAGCTCGCCGCCGGTCGAGAGCCCCTGGATCAGCCGCGCCACCACGAGGATGACGGGCGCGAGGATACCCACCTGCGCGTAGGTGGGCGCGACGCCGATGAGGAGGCTGCCCAGCCCCATCATCGCGACGCCGACGGCCAGCGTGGGCTTGCGCCCGTACCGGTCGGCCATCCTGCCCATGAGGATGCCGCCGACCGGCCGCGCGAGGAAGCCGACCGCGAACACCGTGAAGGTCGCGAGCAGGGGCACCACCGATTCGGCGTCGCCCGGGAAGAACTGGCGCGAGAAGTAGATCGCGAGGAACGAGTACGCGCTCCAGTCGAAGTACTCGACGAGGTGCCCCACCGACCCGGTGAGGACCTGCGTGCGCCGGTTCGGTCCCGTCGCGGGCGACGTGACCGCACCCGTCTCAGTCACGGTGCTGCAGCCGGCGGCTGAGCCAGTTGCCGAAGAACTGCGCGATCTGCACCACCACGATGAGCACCACGATCACCACCAGCGTGAGCTGCCAGTTGTTCTGCTGGTAGCCGTACTGGCGCGCGAAGTCGCCAAGGCCGCCGCCGCCGACGTAGCCGGCCATGGCCGACATGTCGACCACCGCGACGAACATGAACGTGTAGCCCAGGGTGAGCGGCGCGAGGCCCTCCGGGATCACGACGGTCGCGAGCGTGCGGACCTTGCTCGCCCCCATCGACCGTGCGGCCTCGACCACGCCCGGATCGACGGTCACGAGGTTCTGCTCGACGACGCGGCCGATCACGAAGGTCGCCATCACCGTCATCGCGAAGGCCGCGGCCTCCACGCCGATCCGGGTGCCGATCACCTCCTTGGTGATCGGCGCGATCGCCGTGATGAAGATGATGAACGGGATGGGCCGGATGATGTTGACCAGCACGTTGAGCACGGAGAACACGGCCCGGTTCGCGAGCAGGTTGCCCGGCCGGGTGGCGTAGAGCAGGGTGCCGTAGACGAGTCCCAGCAGGCCGCCGACGATCATCGTGATGCCGACGAGACGGACGGTCTCGCCGATGGCGTCGAGGAAGACGTCCTGCGTGCCGGGCGGGAAGACGTCGTCCAGGAAGGTCGGGTAGGTCATCGGGCGATCTCCTGACCGGTCTGCGGGTCCTTGACGTGCGCGAGGGATCCGAGTTGGGCGACAGCCGCCGCGACCGCGGCCTCGTCGCCGGTCACCGAGTAGGTCAGCGAGCCGAACGGGCGGCCGCCGACCTCGGCGACGCCGCCGTAGAGGACGCGGGCGCCGGTGCCGTGCGCGGCGAAGACCTCCGCCGCGTCGAGGGCGTCGGGCTCGTCCCGCACATCGACGGTGACGACGGTGCCGGGCCGGGCCGCGTGCAGGCGCCGCAGGGTCTCCGGGGTCACGTCGTCGCCGACGGCCGCGTGGATGAGCGACGTGGTGGCGGGCGAGGTGGGCGCGGCGAAGACGTCGTACACCGGCCCGTAGTCGACGAGCTTGCCGTGATCGAGCACCGCGACGGTGTCGCAGATCCGCCGGATCACGTCCATCTCGTGGGTGATCACCACGATGGTGGTGCCGAACTCGCGGTTGACCCGCAGCAGCAGGTCGAGGACCTCGCTGGTGGTGCCGGGGTCGAGCGCGCTGGTGGCCTCGTCCGCGAGCAGGATCTTCGGGTTGCGGGCCAACGCGCGGGCGATGCCGACGCGCTGGCTCTGTCCGCCCGAGAGCTTGTTCGGGTACTGCTTCGCCTTGTCGCCGATGCCGACGAAGTCGAGCAGTTCGGCGACGCGCGTACGCCGCTCGGCCTTCGACAGGTCCCCGAGGGTCAGCGGGTACTCGACGTTCCCGGCGACCGTGCGCGAGTTCATGAGGTTGAACCGCTGGAAGATCATGCCCACCTGGGCGCGCAGCTTCTGCAGGTCCCGCTCGCCGAGCGTGCCCACCACGGTGTCGAGCACGCGCACCTCGCCGGACGTGGTCGACTCGAGGCCGTTGATGGTGCGGATCAGCGTGGACTTGCCGGCGCCGGACTGGCCGATCACGCCGGTGATCGATCCCTCGGGGATCGCGAAGCTGACCCCGTCGAGCGCCGTGGTCGTGCCGAAATCCCGGGTGGCGTCGCGGAACTCGATCGCCACCCGGGTGTCGGTCGCGCTACTCACTTGCCGCGGGCCTTGACCTGCTCCTGCAGCTTGACCGTGATCTGCTGCAGCTCGTTCGCGGGCTTCTGGATGAGGATGAACGTGTCGCCCTTGTCCTTGCGCAGCGCCTCGACGACCTTCTGATCCTGGTACAGCTTGGCCAGCTGCAGGTACTTCGGGTTGTCCTTGTCGGCCTCGCGGACGACGAAGGCGTTTATGTACGGCTCCGACGCCGGGTTCGCCGGGTCGTCCTTCGCGATGATGAGGTCCTTGCCGAGCTTGGCGTTCTCGGCCGGATCGTTGTTGACCACGGCGCCGTCGACGCTGTCGAGGCTCAGGGCGGTCTGGTTGGCGTCGACCGTCTTGACGGTGACCTTCGACGCGGCGGTGTCGATGTCGGCCGGCGTGACGAACGGGTTCTGCTCGACCTTGAACTTCACCAGGCCCGCCGAGTACAGCACCAGCAGGGCGCGGGAGAGGTTGGTCGGGTCGTCGGGCACGACGATGGTGCCGCCCTGCGGGATGTCGGCCACCGACTTGTGCTTCTTCGAGTACAGCGGCAGTGGGTAGATCGCGGTCGCGCCGATCGGCACCAGCTTGGTGTTGTTCTTGGCGTTGTAATCGGCCAGGAACAGCAGGTGCTGGTACTCGTTGATGTTCAGGTCGCCGTCGTTGAGCGCGGCGTTGGGCTGCTTGTAGTCGCTGAAGTTCTTCAGCTCCACGTCGATGCCCTGGTCCTTCGCGAGCCCCTTGTACACCTGCCAGAACGCCTGGGCACCGTCGGTCACGCCGATGGTGACGGCGTCACTGCTCGAGCTCGAGCCGCACGCGGCGACACCCGAGGCGAGGGCGATGGGCACGACCAGGGCGAGCGCGAAACGCTTCATCTTCACGGCTATTGTTCTCCAACTCGACGGCACCGGGGATCTCCCAGCTGCGTGAACGATACCTACTGGTTAGTACATCGGTGGGACAAGAGTGGGGTTCGGCCCGGCGCCCGGTTCCGTGACCAGGTTCGACGGTCCGCCGCCGGTTTCGCTCATGAGTGCACCGAATCATCCGGCGGCCGCGGAGCCGGTCGGCGGGGCCGATCGATCACGAATCGAGAAGCCCGCGCGGTCCGCCGCTCGTAATCTCGGTGGGGAACCCGAGGACCACCGCGAGGAGAGCATCATGACCGCCCGCAGCGCCACCGCCGCCCGCTTCACCGCCACCGCCGAACGGCTCGGCGAGCGGACCCTCGTCCGGCTGCCGGCCGACGCGAGCGCCGCGCTCCCGTCGCGCGGCCAGGTCGCCGTCACCGGCACCCTCGACGGCGCGGACTTCCGCACCGTCGTCGAGCCCGACGGCCGCAAGGGGCACTGGATCGCCCTCGACGACACCCCGGTCGAAGCCGGCGACCAGGTCGCCGTGGACATCGCGCCGACGAAGGAGTGGCCGGAGCCGACGGTTCCCGACGACCTGCGGTCCGCCCTCGACGCCGCGCCCGACACCGCCGACGTCTGGACGGACATCACGCCGATGGCGCGGTGGGAGTGGGTGCGGTGGATCGGCGCGACGAAGAACCCGGCGACCCGGGCGAAGCGCGTGGACGTGACCATCTCGAAGATGCGCTCCGGCAAGCGCCGCCCGTGCTGCTTCGACCTCGCCTCGTGCACCGATCCGGAGCTGATGAAGAACGGCGAGCTGATCGCCCCTGAGGACGCGCCCCTGCGGCCCGCCTAGCCCCGCCGAACACCGCGCCGGCCGGTCCGCGTCGTACGCGGGCCGGCCGGCGGGTTCGAGATCGATTCAGTTCTGCGGCGGCTGCTGCCCGCCCGGGCGACCCGGGTCCTGCGGGTCCGAGCCGGGCCAGCGCTCGGGGTCGGGCCCGGGCTGCCATCCCTGCTGCCATCCCTGCGGCTCAGCGCCGGGGTGCCCCGCGTGCTGCCCCGTCTGCGGGGTCTCCCCCGGCTGCCACGTCGGAGCCTCGGGGGCCTGCCGGTTCCAGGCGTCGGGCCCGGGCTGCCAGCCCTGCTGCTGGCTCGGCGCGCTGTGCTGCGGCGCCCGCCCTCCGTACTGATGCTGCCCGGGCTGGTGCTGGCCTGCGGGCTGCGCCGGCAGCCCGACGGTCGGCGGCTGCCCGCCCTGGGCGAACTGTTGTCCGGTGCTCGGCGCCTGTTGCGGAACGGCCTGGGTGTGCTGCGTCGAGAGCGGCGCCTGCGGCGGGAGCGGCGGCTGGTAGCCCGGCGCCTGCGCGGGAGCCTGCGCCGCCCCCTGGATGGTGGCCTGCGCCAACGGGTGGTCCCCCGCGGCCGGATCGGGGCGCTGCGCCTGGCCGTGCCGCGCGGTCTCCTTCGCGGCGGCCTCGCGCTCCGCCTTGCGGGCGGGGATCTCGGCCTCGATCTTGCCGAGCCAGCCGTCCCAGCGCTGCTGCATGGGCTTGACCAGCCCGCCGCCGACGCCCACGACGATGACGCCGCCGAGGGTGGCGAGCACCGCGACGAGGACCGGTGTGGTCACGGTGGTCGCGACGCCGATCTGGTTGAGGGCCGCGATGATCCCGGCACCCCAGATGAACAGCGAGGCGATGGTGGCGAGCAGCGGGCCGTACGAGGCGCTGCCGAGCGCGCCCCCGACGATGTCCTTCACGGCCTTCGCGATCGCGGCGACGATCACGATGATGAGGATCGCCACGAACAGCTTCGGCAGCCACGCGACGAACCTGGACAGCAGGTCACCGATCGGATTGGGGCCGAAGACGCCGATCGCGAGCTGCAGGGTGATGAGCAGGACCGCGTAGTAGACGACCTTGGCGAGCAGGGTCGAGGCGTCGTAGTCGCTCTTGGCGAGCACGCCCTGCAGGCCGCTGCGCTCCGCGAGCCGGTCGAAGCCCACCTTGGCGAGGATCTTCGCGATGATCTTGGAGAGGATCTTCGCGATGATCCAACCGATGATCAGGATGACCAGGAAGGCGGCCAGTTTGGGGACGAAGGTCGCGACGGAGCTCCACGCGTCGGAGAGCCCCGCCCCGTAGTCGATGGCGAGTTGGGAGGTCATGGGTTCACCTCTCGATCAGCGATACCCGGGCACGCCGAACGCGCGGAGGGCATCCACGGGAAGGACTTGGGGACCACGCCGGTTACTGGACACCGCCACCCTGCGGCCAACCCTAGGCACTCCGCGGTCCGTTCTCTCGTCAACACCCCCAATCTCGGCGACAACCGATCGCATTTCCGGCATTTCGTCTGACCGGCCCGTGATCGCTTGAGGCGGTTGCAAACTCCAACGTGCCCGCGTTCACCGGATCTACATCGCGCCGCGTCGCGCCGGTCAGCCGTCCAGGCGCCATAGGGCGCCGTCGCGCCGGACGAGCCCCTTCGTCTCCAGCAGCGCGAGCTGTCCCATCACGGCCCGCGCCGGCAGCCCGGCGATCACGGCGATCTCCGACACCGGCAACGCGGATTTCGCCGGGAGCGCGCCGTGCACCCGGAGCGCCACACCGTCGAGACCGTCGGTCGGGCGCGCCGGGACGTCGAGTTCGAGCGCGAGTTCGCCGATCCTGCCCACCTCCTCGATCACCTCCGCGGACCGGGTGACCAGGACCGCGCCCTCGCGGATCAACTGATGACAGGACACCGAGGTCGCCGCCGTGACGGGGCCGGGCACGGCGCACACCGGTACCCCGCGGCGCCGCGCCCAGGTAGCGGTGTTCTTGGTGCCCGACCGGAATCCCGCCTCCACCACCACGACGCCGCCGGTGGCGGTTCCCACGATCCGGTTGCGGTTCAGGAAGCGGTGCCGCGCGGGCACGCCGCCCGGCGGATATTCGGAGGCCACCAGTCCCGTCTCGGCGATGCGCCGGAACAGGCCCGCGTGCCCGGCGGGGTACGGCCGGTCGAGACCGCCCGCGACGAAGGCCACCGTATGGCCCTCCGCGGCGAGCGCCGCGCGGTGCGCGGCACCGTCGATCCCGTACGCGCCGCCGGAGACGATCGTGAACCCCTCGGCCGCGAGGTCGCCCGCGAAGTCGTCGGTCACCCGCTCGCCGTAGCTCGACGGTGCGCGGGTCCCCACCATCGCGACGGACCGCTCCAGCAGCTCGTCGAGCCGCCCCCGGCCGACCACCCACAGCGCCACCGGCCGCAGCTCGCGGACTTCGTCCTCGTGCTCGGTGTCCTCCGATGGCAGACGCTCCGCGAGCCGCCGCAGGGCCTGCTCGGGCCACCCCTCATCGTCCGGCGTCACGAGCCGGCCGCCGAGGTGCGCGATGTGAGCGAGGTCGGCCTCGGCCCGATCCTCCTGCGCCCGCCCGACGGTGCCGTCGGCCACCGCCTCGAAGCCGTCGGCGAACTCCTGCCGACGCACCATGTCGGCTGCGGCCACGGGCCCCACCTCCTCGACGAGGGCGACCAGCGTCCCGCAGGGCGGCTCCGCGACTCGGCTCAGGTACGCCCACGCCCGCCGCACGTCGTCGGTCATCGTCACTCCTTGTCCCGGAACTGCAGGGCCTGCACCACTTCCGGCTCGCCCGGCTTGTCGAGGCCGAGCAGGTCCGCGAGGGTCCACGACAGCCGCAGGCAGCGGTCGGCGCCGCGCGCCGTGATCTTCCCGCCCCGCAGGTAGAGCTCCAGCGGACGAAGAGCCTTGGCCGAGAGCCGGAACCGCCGGCGCAAGACGACGCCCGGAACCTCCGAGTTGGTCAGCCAGCCCTCGGCGCCCCAGCGGTCCGCCGCGGCCTCCCGCGCCCGGTGTACCCGATCGCGCACCGACACACTGGATTCCTCCGCGACGCCGTCCTCGTGCAACGCGCCCGTCCCCGGCGGCTCCATGCGCACCCACAGGTCCACGCGATCCAGCAGCGGACCCGAGAGCCGGCCCAGGTACCGGCGGCGCACCGTCGCCGTGCACGTGCAGTCCTCGTTCCGGGCGGGCGCACACGGGCATGGATTCGCCGCCATCACGAGCAGGAACCGCGACGGGTACTTCACGACGCCGTCGCGCCGGGCCAGCCGGATCTGCCCCTCCTCCAACGGCGTCCGCAGGGCTTCCAGCGAACGCGGCCCCATCTCGGCGCACTCGTCGAGGAACAGCACGCCGCGGTGGGCGAGCGAGACCGCGCCGGGCCGGGCCAATCCGCTGCCGCCTCCGACGAGCGCGCTCACCGAGGACGTCTGATGCGGCGCGACGAAGGGCGGCACGGTGATGAGCGGGCGGTCCGGGCGGAGGTTCCCGGCGATCGAGTGGATCGCACTCACCTCGAGCGCCTCGCGCCTGCCCAGCGCCGGCATGATCCCCGGCAGGCGCGACGCCAGCATGGTCTTCCCGATCCCCGGCGGTCCCGTCATCATGATGTGGTGTGCTCCGGCGGCGGCCACCTCGAGCGCGTACTTCGCCTCCGGCTGCCCCACCACGTCGGCCAGGTCCGCCACCGTCGGATCGCAGTCCTCGGCGACGAGCGGCCCCGGCTCGGCGAGACGCCCCTCCCCAGCGAGCCACGCCACCACCTCGGACAGATGCGCGGCGCCGAGCACCTCGATGCCGTCCACCAGGCCCGCCTCGTCGAGGTTGGCGAGCGGCACCACCGCGCGCGTGAAGCCCGACTCCTTCGCGGCGAGCACGGCCGGAAGCACCCCGCGCACCGCCCGGACACGGCCGTCGAGAGCGAGCTCCCCGAGCAGGACGGCACCGTCGATCCGCCCGACGGACACCCGCTCCGCCGCAAGGAGGATCGCGATCGCCAGGGGCAGGTCGTAGACCGAGCCGACCTTCGGCAGCGTCGCCGGCGACAGCGCGACGGTGACCCGGGTGTCGGGGAATCTGATCCCGATGTTGACGATGGCGGCGCGGATCCGGTCGCGGGACTCCTTGAGCACCGTGTCCGGCAGGCCCACGAGGTGCACCGCCGGCAGGCCCGGACCGATGCAGCCCTCGATCTCGACCACCGCACCGTCGACCCCGGTGATGGCGACCGAGTGCACCTTGCTCAGCGCGGACATCACGCCACCCCGGCGCGGTACTCGAGCGTCACGGGTCCGCCGGGCGGCGTGAAGACGGACGCGACGTCGATGCGGACCTGCTCGAAGGCGCCCTCGGTCTCGGCCAGCCACCGCGAGGTGAGGGCGCGTAGCTGGGCGACCTTGCGCGGCGTCACCGCGTCGAAGCCCGTGCCGAAGGCGGTGCCCGAGCGCGTCTTCACCTCGACGATCGCGAGCATCCCGTCCGGCGCGCGGGCGATCACGTCCAGCTCGCCGCGCAGGCCCCCGCCCGAGTACCGCCAGTTGCGCGCCAGCACCGTCCACCCACGGTCCGCCAGGAAGTCGCAGACCACGTCCTCGCCGGCTCGTCCCGTCTCGTTGTTCCCCATGCGCCGATCCTGCCGCCGGCGCACCATAGGCACCGCCGGCGAGAGCGGTGCCTGTGGAGAAAAAACGTTATGTACGCAAAGCTGTGGACAGCCGCCTCCCGCGGACCCGCTGACTACTCGGGAAGCCGCAGCTCCGGCTTGTCGAGCTCCTCGATGTTGACGTCCTTGAACGTGACCACGCGCGCCTGCTTGAGGAAGCGCGCCGGCCGGTACATGTCCCACACCCAGGCGTCGGTCATCCGCACCTCGAAGTAGACCTCGCCGTCCGCATTGCGCGGGATCAGGTCGACCCCGTTGGCGAGGTAGAACCGGCGCTCCGTCTCCACCACGTAGGTGAACTGGCTCAGCACGTCCTTGTACTCGCGGTACATGGAGAGCTCCATCGCGGTCTCGTACTTCTCGAGATCCTCTGCGCTCACGTCGTCCTCCTCACCTGATGTCATCTGTCGTAACCGCTCCAGATTACCGCGCCGCCGCCGCGTTCTCCGACGACGCGGCCAGCGCGGCCCGCACGTTCTGGTACCGCATGCGGTGCTGGGAGCTCGGCCCCAGCTCCCCCAGCGCCGTCATGTGCACCGCCGTCGAGTAGCCCTTGTGCACCGCGAAGCCGTACCCGGGAAAATCGTCCTCCAGCTCCGTCATCACGCGATCGCGCGTCACCTTCGCCAGCACGCTGGCCGCGGCGATGCACGACGCGGAGGCGTCGCCGCCGATCACCGGCAGCGACGGGATGCCGAGGCCGGGCACGGTGAAGCCGTCGATGAGCACGTATCCGGGCCGTACCTGCAGGCCCGCGACCGCGCGCCGCATGCCCATGATGTTGGCGACGTGCACGCCGATCCTGTCGATCTCGGGGGCCGGGATCGACACCACCGACCAGCTCACGGCCAGTTCGAGGATCTTCGGGTACAGCTGCTCGCGGGCGTTCTCGGTGAGCTTCTTCGAATCGTCGAGGCGGGCGAGCGATGCCGGGATCCGGTTCGGGAGGATGCACGCCGCGACCGTCATCGGACCGGCACACGCGCCGCGCCCGGCCTCGTCGATGCCCGCGACGGGCCCGAGTCCCGCCCGGCCGAGCACGGTCTCGAGCGTGCTCAGGCCCGACGATGCCCGCACCACCGGCCGCGGGGGCCATCGGTCGCGCATGCGCCCCTAGCCCTGCTGCGGGTTGATCGAATCCACCGTCTGCCAGCGGCTGAACGGGTAGATGACCGCGACGACCTTGCCGCGGATGTCCGCCTTCGGGATCGTGCCCTGCAGCTCGTCCTCGATGTGGAAGCGCGAGTCGCGCGACATGGTGCGGTTGTCGCCCATCGCGAAGACGTTGCCGTCGGGCACGGTGATCGGCCCGAAGGGCACGCCCCAGCAGCCGTCCTGCTCGGCCATCTGCTTGGCGGCGTCGGCGAGGTAGGGCTCGACGAGCTTCTTGCCGTTCACGGTGACACCCGTCTCGGGTCGGCACTGAATGGTCTGCCCGCCGACCGCGATCACGCGCTTGACGAGGTCGTTCTCGTTCGGCGGCTGCAGGCCCACGTAGGACAGCGCCTCCTGGAACCCGCGGATCACGGTGTTGCTCGATCGCACCGGCGTCACGGGGGCGAGGCCCCACGACTCGGTCGGCGCGCGGAAGACGACGACGTCTCCGGGCTTCGGGTCGCCGGTGAAGTAGCTGATCTTCTGCGTCACGATCCGGTCGCCGGTGCAGCCCTCGCACCCGATCAGGGTGGGTTCCATCGACTCGGACGGCACGTACCACTGACGGCCGACGAAGGTCTGTAGGCAGAAGCTGAGCACCAGCGCGACCAGCACGATCGCGCCGACCTCGAGCGGCCAGTTGGTCTTCTTTTCCTTCTTCGCCTTCGCGCGCTTGCCGGAGCGGCCGCCCGTGGGCGCATCGGCGTCGTCCGCGCCGCTCGCCCTGCCCGACGGTGCCGGGTCCGGTGCGGCGTGACGGCCCGCCTTCCGCGCGGGCTCGGACGCGCCGGCGGGCTCGGGGAGGTCCGGGGAGTTCGTCTGGTCGGGCACGGGTACACACTACCGAGCCGTACCCCGAGCAACGCGTACCAGCGCGCGTACGGAACGCCGACCCGTTCTGCCCGGCGGGGTCCGCTGGGCGAACGTCACCCGCGACAGCCGTCGAGCAGGGTCTCGACCAGTCGTGCGGCCCAGCGATCCCGCTCCTGACGCGGCTGGACATCGCGCCCGAACTGCGGCAACACCAGTTCATAGCACGCACCGATCAGGAGGCTCGCCGCCGACGCGGTGTCGACACCCGCGCGGATGCGGCCCAGATCCCGCTCGGCACGGAGGTGGGATTCGACGTGCTGATGCAGGTCACCCCCCTTGTCCGACGCGGGCATCGCCTGGAACCGGGCGATCGCCTCAGGGTGGGCGAGCAGTCCGGCGAATGCGGGAAGGATCGCATCGTGCAGCGCGAGCAGGTACTCGACGTAGGTGGTGAGGTTGCCCTCGAGCGTGTCCTCGCCGGGGCGCGGCGGCCGCGGCAGCGTTCGCTCGACGGTGTCGAGGTGCGCGAGGAGGCCCTGCGCCAGCAGGTCCTCCTTGTCGTCGAAGTAGTTGTAGATCACCCCGGACGCCACGTCCGCCTCACGCGCGATGGCCCGCACCGTCAGGCCTGCGGCGCGGCGTTCGGCGATGAGCCGCCGGGTGACCTCGACCAGGTGGTCGCGGATGCCTGGGCTGCCTGGCCCGCGGAGTGAGGCCGGGGTTCGCGGCATGTCGGAGACCTTTCGACCGGCTCGGATCAGGACATGACTCGGGTGTTCTGGAACGTGCGGAACAACCACTCGCCGCCGACCCGGACGGCGACCTTCGTCTGAATGGACAGATCCTCGGCGCGGCACCGGGTCTCGTCGTTACGGAGGATGCAGTTGCCGCTCGTGACGACCACCGCGGTATCCGCGGAGATGAAGTCCACCGTGCGTTCCGTGGGCGCCGACATGCGGGTCCCCGCCATGAAGCCGGCGAAGCCCTCCGTCATCGTCGCCTCGATGGACGCCCTACCGCGGTAGTGGCCGCCCATCACGTCAACGAGGTCCGCGTCCTCGGTGAACGTCGCGGCGAACGCCGCGCCGTCGCGCCCCCACGATGCGATCTGTCGACGTTCGAGCTCCTCCAGCTGTTCACGGTCCTCAGCGCTCGGCATCGTCGTCCCTCCTCGTAGTGACCATTCGTTCATGAACGTGTGATCACTACGGTACGTGTTCGCGCTCGCGAGGGTCAAGGGAGCGATCTCGGCCACGCCCGATCGCCAGAAGTACGACGACAGGCGCGCAAAAAAGGGCCCCGGCCGCCGCTGATGCAGCGGGCCAAGGCCCCCGTTGAGCGCTGGTGTCAGCGCTTCTCCTTGATCTTGGCGGCCTTACCGCGCAGGTCGCGCAGGTAGTACAGCTTCGCGCGACGGACGTCACCACGGGTGAGGACGTCGATCTTGGCGATGTTCGGGGAGTGCACGGGGAAGGTGCGCTCCACACCGACGCCGAAGGACACCTTGCGCACGGTGAAGGTCTCGCGCACGCCGCCACCCTGGCGGCGGATCACGACGCCCTTGAACACCTGGACGCGCTCCTTGCTGCCCTCGATGACCTTGACGTGCACGTCAAGGGTGTCGCCGGGGCGGAAGTCGGGCACATCGCTGCGCAGGGACTGCTGGTCAATGAAGTCGAGCGTGTTCATCGCTGGATCATCCGTTTCTTACATGTCTTCGCGAGCAGAGGACCCTGGCGGCCCGTCGCGGCTACTGCCGCGGGGGTTCGACCGGTTCGTACTCCTGTCCTGCCGGCCGCTCCGCAGCCGGATACACCCGGGTGGCACGCAGCCCGGGCAACCTGTTGATTGTGCCAGATCGACGCCGGTTTTTCGAAATCGTGAGCCGCCGGGCCATCGACCGGGGCCGACGGGGCGGTGCCGGCGCGGGTACGACGGTGCGGTCCAGCTCCTTCTCCGCGTCCTCGCGCAGGTGCGGCAGCAGGTCCGGACGGCCGGCCATCAGGTCCTGCACCGCGATCTTCGCCCGGATCAGGGGGCGGCGCAGCCGGCGTTCGCGACGCAGCGCGCGGAGCATCCGCCGCGAGTCCTGCTCGTACCGCCACCGGGCCCACGGTGCGCCCGGCCGGGAGAGCCGGATCGCGCCGATCAACAGCAGGGGGAAGAAGAACAGCCCGATCAGGCCGGTCCAGATCTTCCCCTTGAGCAGCACGATCGCCGCGGTACCGAGGCTGATCACGCCGAAGCCGATCTGCGCCGCCCGCTCGGGTGAGTCCCGGAAACCCGCGAAGTCCACCAGGTCGAGCGGGCGCAACCCGAGGAGCAGCAGCCCACTCATGGCGATCGCCACGAACACCGCGTCGACCGAGGCCCGTCCCTCCTCCTGCCAGTACACGTCCCGCAGGTAGAGGATCAGCGCGAACTCGTCGAGGATCAGCGCCGCCCCGAGCCCGAAGACCCCGGCGAGCACCGCGGCCGTCGTCTGGGTGGCCTTGTCGAAGTTCGCGATGAGCCCGATCGCCGAGCCCAGGCAGAGCACCACGCCGAACACCATGTGGTGCAGATGCAGACCGCCGGGCTTGACGTTGCCGAACCACCAACGCACGTTCGCCCGGATCAGCCGCACGCTGATGCGGATCCCCATGAAGCCCACGATCAACCCCACGCAGAAGGAGAACAGCGGGAGCCGTCCCCCTCCGACGATGTCGTTCGCGAACCAGGTGGACATGCCTCCAACCTAGCCTCGCGCCCCGTCGTCCCAGGTCGGAACGCCGCCGCCGATGCAGCACCCGCGCACGCGCCGCGTGCGCGGGCATGCGCGGGGCTACTTCCCGAAGCCCGCCTTGCGCAGCGCGTCGGCCATCGAGCCCGACGGTGCCGCCTGCCCGCCTCCGCGCGCCGAGCGGTTCTGGCCGCCGCGCTGGCCCTGGCCGCGGTTCTGTCCCTGCCCGCGCTGGCCGCCGGGCTGCGCGCCGCGGGCATCGCCCCGCGGGCCGCCGCCGCGCTGGCCGTGACCGCGCTGCGCTCCCCCGCCGCGCGGGCCGCGCTCCTTGGGGGCGGCGTCGTCGTTGAGGCGCAGAGAGAGGCCGATGCGCTGGCGCTCGACGTCCACGTCGACGACCTTGACCTTGACGACCTGGCCGGACTTGACCACCTCGTGCGGATCGGAGACGTACCGGTCGGACATGGCGGAGACGTGGACGAGCCCGTCCTGGTGCACGCCCACGTCGACGAAGGCACCGAAGGCCGCGACGTTGGTGACCACGCCCTCCAGCACCATGCCGGGCTTGAGGTCGGAGACCTTCTCGACGCCGGCGGCGAAGGTCGCCGTCGCGAAGGCGGGGCGCGGGTCACGGCCGGGCTTCTCGAGTTCGGCGAGGATGTCGGTCACCGTCGGGACGCCGAAGCGCTCGTCGGCGAGCTCGGCGGCGATGTCGGCGGGACGCAGCTTCGCGAGCGCGGGACCGTTGCCGATGAGCTCCGCGAGGGCCAGCCCGGAGCGGTCGAGGATCTTCCGCACCACGGGGTAGGCCTCGGGATGCACGCCCGAGGCGTCGAGCGGATCGTCGCCGCCGCGGATGCGGAGGAAGCCCGCGCACTGCTCGAACGCCTTCGGGCCGAGGCGCGGCACGTCCAGCAGGCTCTTGCGGCTGCGGAAGGCGCCGGCGCCGTCCCGGTGCGCGACGATCGCGGCCGCCAGGTTCTCGGTCACGCCGGATACCCGCGCGAGCAGCGGCGCCGACGCGGTGTTCAGGTCGACGCCCACGGCGTTCACCGCGTCCTCCACGACCGCGTCGAGCGACTTCGCGAGGCTGGCCTGCGAGACGTCGTGCTGGTACTGGCCCACGCCGATCGACTTGGGGTCGATCTTCACCAGCTCGGCCAGCGGGTCCTGCAGGCGGCGGGCGATGGAGACGGCGCCGCGCAGCGAGACGTCCATGTCCGGCAGCTCCTGCGAGGCGTACTCCGAGGCGGAGTAGATCGACGCTCCGGCCTCACTCACGACCGCCTTCGCCGGCACCTTCGCACCGGCCTTCTTGATCTCGCCGAGCAGCTCGGTCGTCAGGGCGTCGGTCTCGCGCGACGCGGTGCCGTTGCCGATGGCGACGAGCTCCACGTCGTGCCGGGCGATCAGCGCCGCGAGCAGCGCCTTGGACTTGTCCCACTGGTTCTGGGGCTGGTGCGGGTAGATGATCAGTGTGTCGAGCACCTTGCCGGTGCCGTCGACGACGGCGGTCTTGACGCCGTTGCGGAAGCCGGGGTCCAGGCCCAGTGTCGGGCGGGTGCCCGCGGGCGCGGCCAGCAACAGGTCCTTGAGGTTGGTGGCGAAGACGTGCACGGCGTCGTCCTCGGCGCGCTGCCGTAGGCGGGTCCGCGCGTCGACGGTGGCCGAGACCATCAGCTTGGTGCGCCACGCCCACCGCGCGACGGTGCCGAGCCACTTGTCGGCCGGGCGGCCCTGATTCGAGATGCCGAGCGTGGACGCGACCATCGCCTCGTAGTCGGCGTCCTCGCCACCGTCGAACTGCAGCGAGAGCACCTCCTCCTTCTCGCCGCGCAGCACGGCGAGCACGCGGTGCGAGGGCATCGACTCGAGCGGCTCGGAGAACTCGAAGTAGTCGCGGAACTTCTGCGCCTTCTGCGGATCCGCGCCCTCGCGCACGCCGGTGCGCAGCGTGGAGTCGGCCCAGAACTTCTCACGGACGGTGCCGACCAGCTCGGCGTCCTCCGACGCCCGCTCCACGAGGATGTGCCGCGCGCCCTCGAGCGCGGCCGCCGCGTCGGCGACGTTCTCGCCCAGGAACTCCCCGGCCAGCTCTTCGGGGACCAGCGTCGGATCGTCGAGCAGCCGCTCCGCGAGGGGCTGCAGCCCGTTCTCGCGGGCGATCTGCGCCTTGGTGCGCCGCTTGACCTTGTACGGCAGGTAGATGTCCTCGACGCGGGCCTTGGTCTCGGCCGCGAGCAGCGCCGCGCGCAGTTCCGGCGTCAGCTTGCCCTGCTCCTCGATCGAGGCGAGCACCGCGGCGCGCCGGTCGTCGAGTTCGCGCAGGTAGCCGAGCCGCTCCTCGAGCGTGCGGAGTTGCGCGTCGTCCAGGCTGCCCGTGACCTCCTTGCGGTACCGGGCGATGAACGGCACCGTCGACCCCTCGTCCAGCAGCTGGACCGCGGCGGCCACCTGGTTCTCCCCCACCGAGAGCTCCTCGGCGATGCGGGCGGATACGGACTTCACGGGCGCGCTCGAATTCACGCGGCCACCCTACCGGCGGGCCCCGACGAGTTCGGCGATCACCGGCTCCGTGGCGCCGCACACCATGACCGCCTCGTAGGCGACGTCGGCCAGTCCCCCGCCGCCGTCGCGCACCAGGAAGTGCAGCGCCGCCATCACCCGAGCGGACTGGAAGCTCAGGATGTAGCCGGTGTGGTCGCCGTCCCGGCGGCGTGCGTGCGCCTCCTGGTCGAGCCGGTCGACGGCGGCGGCGAGCCGGTCCGCCTCGCCCCGCCGGGAGCCCGGCGCACGACGCTCGTCGAGCAACACCTCGCCCGCGGCGTCGAGGGCGGGGTCGGCGGCGCGGTCGAGGGCCCCGGAGACGAGGGCGAGCCCCGCGGCGTGGCGCCGGTCGGCGGTCACGGCGGCGACGGCCTCGGCGAGGTCGGGCAGGCTAGTCGAGCGGTGCATCGGCGTCCTCCCAGCCGGCGGTCCACGCATCGGGCGACCACGTCGGTGTGAATCCGGCGGCGCGCAGGTACTCGCACACGTCAGGCGGCGGCTCGACGGCACCGACCACCGGTCCGGGCGCGAAACCGTGTGCGGCGCAGAAGGTCGCGATGGAAAGTTCGGGCCAGTTCTCGTTGCCGGCGGCGAGCTCGCCGTCGCGCAGGATCACCCCGGGTCGTAGGTAGCCGTCGAGCTCCGTGGTGCCGATGAGCCGCCAGGGGCGCCCGGCCTCGTCGGCCACTTCGGCGACGGCCATCCGCACCCAACCCCGCGCGGGTCCGGTCACCGCGCCGCACACCTCGCGCAGCCTCAGGTCGAGGTCGGCGGGCGTGGAGACGGGCACCGCGTAGTGGGCGGCGCGGTGGGCGCCGTCGGCCCTGAGGGCCCTGCCGAGCATGCCCATCCCGGCCACGGGCGCGAAGGAGCCGAGCGCGGCGCCGTGCCCGGCGGCGAGCTCGGCGGAGCGTCGGCTCGCCTCCTCCGCGGCATCCTCGGTCTCGGCACGGCCGCGGTCGTCGGCGAGGTCGGCGGCCTGCTCGGCACCGGGGTCGCCGGGCGGGTTCTGCCCCCGGACCTCCAGCCGGGCGAGGGCGGTGCGGGCGGCCACGTCGGTCATGCGGGCGCGGGTGTCGTCCACGAGGTGCGCGTACTCCCCATGGAACTCCTCCCGAGCCGCGTCCAGCGCGGCCGCCGCGGTCAGCGCGCCCGACGGCCCGTCGACGCCGAGGCCGGCGGCGAGGCCTCGGGCCGCCTCGTGCGCGGCGAGGTACGCCTCCCCGATCGAGGTGTACGGGCCCGGTTCCTGCGGCCAGAACGCGGCGTCCGTCATCGGACCGACTCGATCGCCGCGGCACCGGTGCGGTCCGCGTCGGCCGCGCGGCGGGCCCGCCGGCGGATGCTCGCGGCGAGCCCCCGCAGCTCGGCGGCGGCCGCGGCGTGCAGGTCCCGCGCGGCGGCGTCGGAGGCGGCCGGGACGTCGCCGAGGGCGTGCGCGTAGCGGTCGTCGGGCAGCGGCAGGGGTTCCGGAGCGGGCAGGGCGTCGGCGAGGGCGTCGACGATCCGCGCCTCCCGCTCCCAGGCGTCCGGCTCGAGTTCGAAGATCATCGCGGCACCCGGGTCAGCTCGGCGCGCCGCTCGTAGTGCTCGCGCAGGGTGCCCGCCGCGCGGGCGGCGAGCTCGGCGATCAAGGGCCCCAGGCGTTCCGGCGGGTGGGCGCGCGGCGTGCCCGGCGCCAGTTCCACCTCCACGACGTGGCCGCGCACGTCCACGGTCACGGCGACGGTCCGGTCCTGCGACCGCGCCGTGACGCGGGCCGTCCGGAACTCCTCGTCGAGCCGCGCGAGCTCCGCCTCGCGCCGTTCGACGTCCGCGAGCAGCGCCGCGGCGCCGCTGATCCCAGCCATGATTCCCCCGAATCCGCGGGCGCCCCCACGCCCGCTGCGACCATCATGCCGCGCGAGTGCACTCCCGGTGCGGGTTCGACGGCATTCGCCGCCGCGGCACTCAGGCCTCCCAGTCCGGGAGCGAGTCGGCCAGCACCGCGGGAAGTTCCACGCGCAGGCGCGATCCCCCGCGCGGCGAGGCCTCGATGCGGACCGAGCCGCCGTGCGCACGAGCGATCTCCCCGATGATGAGCAGCGCCAGCCCCGTGCCGTCGGGGCGGAGGCGATCGGGGGCGTCGAACGGCGCGAAGGCGCGCTCGCGGTCGGCGGCGGGGATCGGCGGTCCGTCGTCGTCCACGCGGAGCACCACGGCGTCGTCGAACGTCGCTATCCGCAGCACGACCGCGGTTTCCGCGTGCCGTGCGGCCTCGTCGAGGAGGTACTGCATCAGCACGACGAGGTGGGTGCGGGCGCCGAGCACCAGCGTCGCGAGATCGCCCTCGACGGAGAACGACGCCGCGGCCGGGGCGCGAACGTCGGTCATCACCTCGAACCACGGGAGGATCTCGCGCCGCGGCCGCTCGCCCGCGCGCAGGCGGGCGAGCAGCAGCACGTCGGCGGTGGCGGTCTGGAGCCGGTCGGCGTCGGCGAGCGCGCGCTGTACGGCGTGGACGGGATCGGGGCCACCGGGTCGGGTCGCGGCGTACAGGTCCGCGCGCACGGTGGCGAGCGGGCCGCGCAGGGTATCGGCGGCGTCGCCGACGAAGTCGAGGCGGCGTTCGGCGCCGCGCTGGCGCCGGTCGAGGGCGTCGTTGAGGGTGCGGGCGAGTCGGGCGAGTTCGTCGTCGCCGCCGGGCTCGGCCACCCGCAACCGCGGGTTGCCGTCCGCCAGCTCGCGGTACCGTCGCTCGATCGCACCGACACGCCGCAGGACCCGGTCGGCGGAGATCCAGGCGACAACGCCGGCCACGATGCCCGCGACGGGCACCGCCACGATCGCCGCCCCGGGCAGGCCGCCGGTGGACAGCGCGAGGACGGCGGCGAGGGCCGCGGCACCGAGGAGCACGACCGCTCCGGCGAGCAGCGACATCCGTGCTCGCACAGAACCAGGGCCCGTCGTGTGCGGCGCCGGTGTCCCTGCCACTCGTCCTCCTCCCGGACTCCGATCGCGACTGCCACAGCAGTGCGATCGCGATCGCGAAGTATCGAGGGTTGACCTTACCGAGCCGGGTGCCGTTCCCGGCGCTCTTCGCGCCCGTGGCGCGGGCCTAGGCGGGCGGCAGCAGGTCCGGTCGACGGTCCGCGGTCCGCGCGAGCGACTGCTCGCGACGCCAGGCGGCGACCTTGGCGTGGTCGCCCGAGAGCAGGACGGGCGGCACGGCGAGGTCGCGCCAGGTCTCGGGGCGCGTGTAGGACGGCCCCTCGAGGAGGCCGTCGGCACCGTCGGAGAAGGAGTCGTCGTGGTGGCTGAGCTTGTTGCCCAGCACCCCGGGAATGAGGCGACCGAAGGCCTCGACCATGACGAGGACGGCGGCCTCGCCGCCGATGAGGACGTAGTCGCCGATGGAGACTTCGACGACCCGCACGCGGCGGGCGGCGTCGTCGAAGACGCGCTGGTCGATGCCCTCGTAGCGGCCGCAGGCGAACACGATGTGCTCCTCGCGGGCCCACTCGTGCGCCATGGCCTGGGTGAACGGGACGCCTGCGGGCGTGGGGACGACGAGGAGGGCGTCGTCGGGGCAGACGTCGTCGAGGGCGGGACCCCAGACGGTGGGCTTCATGACCATGCCGGGACCGCCGCCGTAGGGCGAGTCGTCGACGGCCTTGTGCACGTCGTGGGTCCAGTCGCGCAGGTCGTGCACGCCGAACTCGAGCAGGCCCTTGTCGACGGCCTTGCCGAGGAGCGCCTGCCGCAGCGGCGCGAGGTACTCGGGGAAGATCGTCACCACGTCGATGCGCACGGGCCTACTCCGGATCGAGGAGGCCGTCGGGCGGGTCGACGGTGACGACGCCGCCGGCGACGTCGATGTCGGGGACGATCGCGGTGACGAACGGGATGAGGATCTCGCGGCCGTCGGGCGCCTTCACCGACAGCAGTTCGCCGCCGGGCGCGTGCAGAACCTCGGCGATGGTGCCGACGTCCTCGCCCCCGACGGTGCGGACGGCCAGACCCTCGAGCTCGTGGTCGTAGAACTCGTCGGGGTCGTCGCTCGGTTCGACGTCCGCCGAGTCGATGAGGAAGAGCGTGCCGCGCAGCTCGTCGGCGGCGGTGCGGTCGTTCACGCCCTGCAGACGCACCAGCAGCCTCCCGGAATGGTTCCGGGAGGCCGCCACGGTGTACGTCTGGGTGTTCTTCTCGCGGGGGCGCCGACCGGTGAGGACGGCGCCGTCCGCGAAGCGGAGCTCGGGCGAATCGGTGCGCACCTCCACGACGATCTCGCCGCGGATGCCGTGCGACTTGGCGACGCGGCCGATCACGAGCTCCATCGGGTCAGCGGACCCGATCGGTGTCGACGACGTCGATCCGGATGCCCTTGCCACCGATACCGGTGACGAGGGTGCGCAGGGCGGTGGCGGTGCGGCCGCTGCGGCCGATGACCTTGCCCAGGTCGTCCGGGTTCACGTGGACCTCGATCACGCGGCCGCGACGGCCCGTGATGAGGTCGACGCGGACATCGTCCGGGTTCGACACGATGCCGCGCACGAGGTGCTCGACGGCATCGGCGACGACGGCGCTCATTACTCGCCCTCGGCCGGAGCCTCGGCGGGAGCCTCAGCAGCCTCTGCAGGCGCCTCGTCGGCCTTCTTCTCCGCCTTCTTCTTGGGCGTGGTGGCGGCCGCGGCGGGCTCCTTGTCGGCCGCAGCGAGAGCGGCGTTGAAGAGGTCCAGCTTGGACGGCTTCTCGGCGGCGGTCTTCAGGGTGCCCTCGGCCCCGGGGAGGCCCTTGAACTTCTGCCAGTCACCCGTGATCTTCAGGAGGGCGAGAACCGGCTCGGTCGGCTGTGCGCCGACGCCCAGCCAGTACTGCACGCGCTCCGAGTCGATCTGGATGAGCGAGGGCTCCTCCTTGGGGTGGTACTTGCCGATCGACTCGATCGCGCGGCCGTTGCGGCGGGTGCGCGAGTCGGCGATGACGACGCGGTACTGCGGGTTGCGGATCTTGCCGAGCCGCGTGAGCTTGATCTTGACAGCCATGTGCTGTGGTTCCTTCGTTCGTAGTCACGTGTGCAATTCAGCGATGCGTCAGGATGAACGCACCCGGTTTTGCCGTCTGGTTGCGTGACCGCCGGGCGGTATCTCAGCCGCTGCCGGTCAGCAGCGATCCATTCTGCCACGCCGTGCGACCGGCGCGAAATCGCCGCGGGAGCGGGTTCTCCGTAGACTGGACGAACCAGACCGTGCAGAGACGTGACTCGCGCCACTTCGGCCCCGATGTTGCGAAAGCAATGGTTACCGGCGGGTAAACTCCACCCTGTCGTTGCCTGCGCGATGCACCGTCAGCCCGGTGTAGACCCCTGCCAGGCCGCGTTCAGCACCCTCGCAGGAACGGACCGCAGACTCAGCCCATGGCCACGCATTTGGAACGACCCACGGCGTCCCCGGTAGCCACCGGGCGCACCGAGGCCGCCCTGTCGCGCGGCGGCTACCTCTACCAGTTGGACTTCGTCCGCACGATCACCTTCCTGCTCGTGGTCTTCATCCACACGCTGACGAACACCAACGACGAGGTCAACGGCACCGTCACCAACGCGATCGCGATGAACCTGCACTTCACCCGCAACGCCTTCTTCGCGCTCACGGGCCTGGTCCTCGCGTACGGCATCGTCGAGCGCGGCGCCCGGCTGAGCCCCGTGCGGTTCTGGCGCAAGCGGCTCACCCTGGTGATCACCCCGTTCGTGCTGTGGGCGTTCGCCTACTGGGTCTACGACATGGTCGTCGGCGGTAACGGCGGGCAGATCCCCCACCAGCTGGGCGACTTCTGGAACAGCCTCAAGTGGGGCGGCACCAACGGGTACCAGCTCTACTTCATCTTCGTCACCCTGCAGATCTACCTGCTGTTCCCCCTGATCTTCGCGTTCGCCGAGCGCACCCGCCGGTTCCACGCGCCGATCCTGGCCGTGAGTGCCGTTCTGCAGGTGGGCATCTACGTCGCGGCCACCTACTGGAACCCGACGACCGGCTGGTGGGGCGAGAACTTCTGGCACCTGTACGCCACGTTCGTGCCGTACCAGTTCTTCATCCTGCTGGGCGTCTTCTCGGCCTTCCACCGCGAGCGGATCGAGGCGGTCCTGCTGCGGCACGCTCCGCTGATCTTCGCGGCCGCGGCGCTCGTCGCGCTGGGCGCGCAGGTGCTCTACCGGGTGCGCCTGAGCGACGAGACGGCTCCGATCGTGGCCTCGGCGGTCTTCCAGCCGGCGAACTTCGTGCTGTACGTCGTCCTCGTGGCGGCGGTGTACACGGTCGGCCTGTTGCTCGCGCGCAATCGGCATCGTCTGCCGCGCCTGACCCGCTTCGCCTCGTACGGCGCCAAGCGCTCGTTCGGCGTCTTCCTCGTGCACGTGATGGTGCTGTCCACGCTGCTGCTCCCCCGGACCGTCGACGGTGAACCCTGGCTCACGACGGTGCTCCCGTCGCCCTTCGGTACCGCGGTGGCCTACGCGCTGACGATCGCGATCACCCTCGGGATCGTCGAACTCCTCAGCCGGGCGCCGAAGGCGCAGTGGTGGGTCGGCCGCCCCCGCCCGGCGAAGCGGAAGCGCCCCGCGCCGCAGGCCGAGGAGAGCCTCGCCGGCATCGCCCGCACGGCGACCTCTTGACTCTCCCCTCACAGGAGACCGCAGGCTGATCCCGTGACCGACGACAGCGCACTGTTCACCATCGGCGACGTCGCGGCCCGGACCGGCGCCTCGGTGAAGACGATCCGGTTCTGGTCCGACGAGGGCCTCGTCCCCACCGTCCGCAGTACGGCCGGCTACCGGCTGTACGACGCGGAATCGGTGGCGCGGCTCGAGCTGGTGCGGACCCTGCGCGCGCTGGGCCTCGACGTGAAGACGGTGCGTGCCGTGCTCGCGGAGCGGGTCGGCCTCGCCGCGGTGGCCGACGCGCACGCGAAGGCCCTCGACGCCGAGATCCGCACGCTGCGGATCCGGCGGGCGGTGCTGCGGTCGGTCGCCACCAGGAACAGTACGACCGAGGAGTTGAGAATCATGCACGAGATGGCGACGTTGTCCGCGGCCGAGCGCCAGCGGATCATCGACGGGTTCGTCGACGAGGCCTTCGCCGGCATCGCCCCGGACGCGCCGGGCGCCCACATCGCGAACGGGATGCGGTCCATGCCCGCCGAACTGCCGGACGATCCGACGCCCGCCCAGGTGGACGCGTGGATCGAGTTGGCGACGCTCGTCGCCGACGAGGACTTCCGGGCGCGCGCCCGGGAGATGGCGGTGACCGGCGCCGCGGCGACCGCGCCGCCGGTGATGGTGGATCTGGACGCCGCCCGCGCGGCCGTCGAGGCCGGGACGCCGCCCGAGTCCGCGGAGGCCGCGGCGCTGCTGGCGACGCTGCTCCCCGAGGGCACGGACCGGGCGGCCATGGCCGAGCAGATGGTGACCTTCACCGATGCGCGGGTGGAGCGCTACTGGTCGCTGCTGGGCGTGCTCAACGGCTGGCCGCAGCGGCCCGCGATGGTGCCGGTGGCGGAGTGGGTCATCGCCGCGCTCCGCGCGCACGCGTAGCGCCGCGGCGTCACCGGGGCAGGTCGGCGGGCTCGCCCCGGACGACCACCGCCGACGGTGCCGGCAGGGCGCCGTGGGCGAGGGCCACGCGGGGGTCCTCGCCGTAGATCACCAGGTCGGCGGGGGCGCCGTCGTCGATACCGGCGAAGCCGAGCCACTGCCGCGCCCGCCAGGACGCGGCGGCGATGGCCTCCTCCGGCGGCATGACGGCGGACAGGGCCTCGATCTCGCGAGGCAGCGCGCCGTGCACGTTGAAGCCGCCGGCGTCGGTACCCGCGTACATGGCGACCCCGGCCTCCCAGGCGGCGCGGAACGTGGCCTTGCGGCGGTCGTGCAGCGCCGTCATGTGGCGGTGGTACGTGGGGAACTTCTCCTGCGCGGGTGCGGCGATGGAGGGGAAGTTCTCGATCTGGATCATGGTGGGCACCAGGCCGATCCCCTTCTCCACCATGGTCTCGATGGTGTCCGCGGTGAGGCCGGAGCCGTGCTCGATCGCGTCGACGCCGGCGGCCAGCAGGCCGGGCAGCGCGTCCTCACCGAAGACGTGCGCGGTGATCCGGGCGCCGGCGTCGTGCGCCACGGCGACGGCCTCGGCGAGCACGTCGTCGGGCCACAGCGGCGCGAGGTCACCGACGGACCGGTCGATCCAGTCCCCCACGAGCTTGATCCACGGGTGCCCTTCGGCGGCCCGCCGCCGGACCGCGTCCACGAGCTGCGACGGGTCCTCGAGCTGCTCGCCGAGCCCGCGCGTGTACCGCTTGACCAGCGCGATGTGCCTGCCCATCCGGACGAACCGCGGGAGGCCGGGCTGTCCGTCCAGCGGCGACGTGTCGAGGTCGGAACCGGGTTCGCGGATCACGGTGACGCCGACGGCGACGTCCTCCAGCGCCAGCGCGCGGCCGCGCACGAGGTCGGGCTCGCCGTCCTCGACGATGCCGACGTGGCAATGCGCGTCGACGTAGCCGGGCACCGCGAACCCCGTCAGCTCGGTGACCGGACCGCCGGGCGGATCGAATCGCACGGCACCGTCGGACACCCAGAACTCGCCGTCGCCGCCGGGCAGGACGACGCCGGTGAAGTGCAGATCGCTCACCCGGGCAACCCTACGTCGTGAAACCGGGCGATTTCGACGGTACGAGGCCATTTGCGGCCTCGTACCGCAGGATTCCGCCGGTTTCGCGACGCACTACCGCTTCTTACGGAGCTGCTCCTCGAGGGCGGCCATGTCGATGCCCTCCAGGCCGGGGGGCAGCTGGTCGAGGCCCTTGGGCATGCTCGACAGGTCCATCCCGGCGGGCATGCCGGGCATCCCCGGGAAACCGCCGCCCATCTTGGGCCCCGCGGGGCCGGTCTGCCGGGCGCGGTTGTTCTTCTTGCCCTGCTTGCCCTTCTGCTTGCGCTTGGACAGCCGCTTCGGGGCGCCGCCGCCGAAGCCCGCCATCTGCGACATCATCTTCCGGGCCTCGAAGAAGCGGTCCACCAGCTGGTTCACGTCGGTGACGGTGACGCCGGAGCCCTTGGCGATGCGCAGGCGGCGGGAGGCGTTGATGATCTTCGGATCGCTGCGCTCGGCCGGGGTCATGCCGCGGATGATCGCCTGGATCCGGTCGAGCTGGCTGTCGTCGACCGCGGCGAGGGCGTCCTTCATCTGGCCCGCGCCGGGCAGCATGCCCAGCAGGTTCCCGATGGGGCCCATCTTGCGGATCATCAGCATCTGGTCGAGGAAGTCCTCGAGGGTCAGCTCGCCGGAGGTGATCTTGGCGGCCGCCTCCTCCGCCTTCTGCTGGTCCATGTGCTGCTCGGCCTGCTCGATGAGCGAGAGCACGTCGCCCATGCCGAGGATCCGGGAGCTCATCCGATCGGGGTGGAAGACGTCGAAGTCGTCGAGCTTCTCGCCGGTGGACGCGAACAGGATCGGCTTGCCGGTGATCTCGCGGACCGAGAGCGCGGCGCCGCCGCGGGCGTCGCCGTCGAGCTTGGTGAGCACCACGCCGGTGAAGTCGACGCCGTCGGCGAAGGCCTGCGCGGTGGTGACCGCGTCCTGGCCGATCATGGCGTCGAGGACGAACAGCACCTCGTCGGGGTCCACGGCGTCGCGGATCGCCTTGGCCTGGCCCATGAGTTCCTCGTCGATGCCGAGGCGACCGGCGGTGTCGACGATGACGACGTCGTGCTGCTTGGCCCGGGCCTCGGCGATGCCGCCGCGGGCGACCTCGACCGGGTCGGCGGCGCTCACGCCGAGGGTGCCCTCGCCGCCGACGGAGGTGCCGGGGTGCGGCGCGTAGGTGGGCACGCCGGCGCGCTCGCCGACGATCTTCAGCTGGTCGACGGCGCCGGGCCGCTGCAGGTCGCAGGCCACGAGCATCGGCGTGTGGCCCTGCTTCTTGAGGAAGGCCGCGAGCTTGCCGGCGAGCGTGGTCTTACCGGCGCCCTGCAGGCCGGCCAGCATGATCACGGTCGGCGGGGTCTTCGCGAGGTTCAGCCGCCGGGTCTCGCCGCCGAGGATCCCGACGAGCTCCTCGTTGACGATCTTGACGATCTGCTGCGCGGGGTTGAGCGCGGCCGAGACCTCGTGGCCCTTGGCCCGCTCCTTGACCCGGGCGACGAAGGCGCGCACCACGGGCAGCGCGACGTCGGCCTCGAGCAGCGCGAGCCTGATCTCGCGGGCCGTCGAGTCGATGTCGGCGTCGGTGAGCCGGCCCTTGCCGCGCAGGTCCTTGAGCGCGCCTGTGAGCCGATCGGAGAGGGATTCGAACATTGCTCCAGACTATCGGGTCTGCTCATCCTCCGGTGGCGCAGGCGGCGCGGCCTCCGGCAGAACCGCGATGACCGCCTCCTCCGCGCGGGCCCGCACGGCCGCCTCGTCGCCCGGCACCGCCAGGCAGAAGACGTCGACGGCGGTGGCGCCGAGCGTGGCCAGCTTGGCCCACCGGACGTCGAGGCCGGCGTCGTCGAGGGCACCGGCGACCCGCGCGAGCAGCCCGGGTGTGTCGCCGGACCGGACCTCGAGGACGACGGTGCCGGGCGCCCCGTCGAACCAGCGCAGCCGGGGCGGCGCGGGCACGCGCAAGGGGGGCGCGGCGGCGCTGCCGTCGACGGGAGCGGCCGCGGCGCGCTCGCGGCGCCGGAGCTCGGCGAGGACGTCGGCGCCGTCCAGGGCGGCGAGCAGCCGCTGCCGGACGACGGCGGGGTCGGGCGGGTCGCCGAAGGTCGGGACCACGACGAAGGTGTTGACCGCGGACTCCCCCACGGCGCCGACGGTGGCGCTCTGGACCCGCAGGCCGGCGAGTGCGAGCACGGCGGCCATCCGCGCGAGGACGCCGCGACGGTCGGGGCCGACGACGGCGACGGTGAAGGTGTGCGGCCCCAGCGCGGGCGCCGGGGTGATCCGCACGTGCGTCCCACCCGCGGCCGCGAGCGCCGCCACCTCCTCGGGTACGGGCCCGGGCTGCGGCGCGGGCTCACCGTCGAGCACGCGATGCGTGCGGCGGACGAGCTCCCCGATGAGCCGCGACTTCCAGTCGCCCCAGACGCCCGGGCCGGTGGCGAGCGAATCGGCCTCGGCGAGGGCGTGGAGCAGTTCCAGCAGGGTCCGGTCGTGGTCGATCTTCTCCGCGACCATCTCGATGGTCGCGGGGTCGTCGAGGTCGCGGCGCGTGGCGACGGCGGGCAGCAGCAGGTGGTGCCGCACCATCGCGGCGAGCAGGGCGGTGTCGGGCTCGGACATGCCGAGCCGGGCGGCGATGGCCTCCGCGAGCTCGGCGCCGATCACGCTGTGGTCGCCGCCGCGGCCCTTGCCCAGGTCGTGCAGCAGCGCGCCGAGCACCAGCAGGTCGGGGCGGGCGACGTCGGTGGCGCGGTTGGCGGCGTGCGCAGCCGTCTCGACGAGGTGCCGGTCGACGGTCCAGGTGTGCACGGCGTCGCGGGGCGGCAGGTCGCGGACGGCACCCCACTCGGGCAGCAGGCGTCCCCAGAGGCCGGTGCGGTCGAGGGCCTCGATGACGGGCACGGCGCTCCGCCCGGCGCCGAGGAGCGCGAGCAGGTCGGCGACGGTCTCCGCCGGCCAGGGACTGCGCGGGGCCGGGGCGACCTCGGCGAGGCGGGCCAGGGTCGACGCGGACATGGGCAGCCCGGAGGCGGCCGCGGCGGCGGCGACGCGGATCGTCAGGGCCGGGTCACGGTCGGGACGGGCGTCGCGGGCGAGGGTGACCTCCCCGGCGTGTTCGACGACCCCCTCCGCGAGGGGGCGCCGGACGGGCGGGCGACGCAGCCGGGAGAAGCCGCGCCGCGGCAGCGCGTTCTGGGCGGTGCGGATGCCCACGTCGACGGCGTAGGCCACGGTGCGGCCGCTGTCGCTGATGGTGCGGGCGAGGTCGAAGCGGTCGCCGAGGCGGAGCGCCGCCCCGATCTCGTCGGCCTCCTGGGCGCGGACCTGGTCCCGGGCGCGGCCGGAGATGCGGTGCAGCTCGGTGCGCACGTCCAGCAGGCGGGCGTAGGCGGCGGCCAGGTCGTTGCCGGTGGTGCCGTTCGGCGTGGCCGACGGTGTCGGGATCCCGTCGGTCAGCTGGGCCAGTGAGAGCGCCTGCAGCAGCTGCACATCGCGCATGCCGCCCCGGCCGTTCTTGAGGTCCGGCTCGGCGCGGTGGGCGATCTCGCCCGAGCGGCGCCACCGGTCGCGGGCCTGGTCGACGAGGTCGTCGACGCGGGAGCGGATGTCGGCGCGCCACTGCCGCCGCACGCCGCTGATGAGCAGGTTGGTGATCTCCTCGTCGCCCACGATGTGCCGGGCGTCGAGCAGCCCGAGGGCGGCCGTGAGGTCCGACTGCGCGACGCGCACCGCCTCGGGCACCGTGCGGACGCTGTGGTCGAGCTTGATGTGCGCGTCCCACAGCGGGTACCAGATCTTCTCGGCGACGGCGCCCACGTGCGCGGGGTCGAGCCCGTCGTCGTGCACGAGGAGCAGATCGAAGTCGCTGTAGGGCAGCAGCTCCCGACGACCGAGGCCGCCGACGGCCACGAGGGCGAGTCCGCTGTCCGGGCCGATGCCGGCGGCGGCGCCGTGCGTGGTGAGCCACACCTC
Organism: Tsukamurella tyrosinosolvens; assembly: GCF_900104775.1. Taxonomy (NCBI): domain Bacteria; kingdom Bacillati; phylum Actinomycetota; class Actinomycetes; order Mycobacteriales; family Tsukamurellaceae; genus Tsukamurella; species Tsukamurella tyrosinosolvens. Next base: position 1,755,754 of record NZ_FNSA01000003.1, on the reverse strand, counting down.
CGCGAGGTCGGCGAGGGCGCCGCGCAGGGCCGCGGGATCGAGGCGGTGGGGTCCCGCCGCCCGGTCGAGGAGGCGGGCGCGGGCGGCGACCAGTTCCTTCGCGCCGCCCTGCCCGCCGCTCCCGCTCGGCCCGCCGTTCCCGGCCGGGCCGCTCTCCGGGGTCCGCACGATCGCCCTGTCCGGCACCGTCATCGGCGTGTCCTACAGGGCCTCGTTGCCGCGCTCGCCGGTGCGCACCCGCACGACGGACTCGACAGGGGTGACCCAGACCTTGCCGTCACCGATCTTGCCGGTACGCGCACCCTCGACGATCACGTCGACCACGCTGTCCACGACGGCATCGTCGACGACGACCTCGATGCGCACCTTCGGCACGAAGTCCACGGAGTACTCGGCGCCGCGGTACACCTCGGTGTGCCCCTTCTGCCGACCGTAGCCCTGCACCTCGCTGACGGTCATACCGAGGATCCCGGCCTGCTCGAGGCCCGCCTTCACGTCCTCGAGTGTGAAGGGCTTGACGATCGCGGTGACCAGCTTCATAAGAGTTTCCTTCGCTTAAGTCGGATGTGGATTCAGCTTAGATCCGGTCACCTCAGACCAGGTCGTAAGCCGTCTCGGCGTGCTCGGAGTTGTCGATGCCGTCGGCCTCTTCCTCCTTGTCGACGCGCCAGCCGAGCGGCTTGAGCGCGAAGGCGATGACCCCGGTGAGGATCGCCGTGAAGGCCAGGGCGACCGCCGCGATGACGATCTGCACGACCAGCTGCTTGTAGTCGCCGCCGTAGAACAGCCCGGTGTCCTTGGCCAGGAAGCCGAGCGCGACGGTGCCGATCACGCCGGCCACCAGGTGCACGCCCACCACGTCGAGCGAGTCGTCGAAGCCGAACTTGGACTTGAGGCCCACACCGAAGGCGGCGGCGACACCGGCGACGACGCCCAGGATGAGGGCGCCCACGGGGGTCACGTTCGCGCAGGCCGGGGTGATGGCGACGAGGCCGGCGACGACGCCCGACGCGGCACCCACCGTGGTGGCGTGGCCGTCGCGGAACTTCTCCACCGCGAGCCAGCCGAGCATCGCGGCGGCGGTGGCGGCGGTCGTGTTGACCCAGGCCAGGCCGGCCGTGGCGTTGGCGCCGAGCGCGGAACCGGCGTTGAAGCCGAACCAGCCGAACCACAGGAGGGCGGCGCCGAGCATCACGAACGGGATGTTGTGCGGACGGTAGGAGTGCTTGCCGAAGCCGAGGCGCTTGCCGACGATGATCGCCAGCACGAGGCCCGCGATACCCGCATTGATGTGCACCACGGTGCCGCCGGCGAAGTCGATGGGCGCCACGGTGGCGTGACCGTCGGTGGTGCCGAACATCTTCGCGGCGATGCCGCCCTCGGCGCCCGACAGCAGTCCGCCGCCCCACACCATGTGCGCCAGGGGCAGGTAGACGATGGTGGTCCAGATACCGGTGAACAGCAGCCAGGTCCCGAACTTCACGCGCTCGGCGAGCGCGCCCGAGATCAGGGCGACGGTGATCACGGCGAAGGTCAGCTGGAAGCCGGCGAAGACGATCGCCGGGAGGCCGCTGCCCGCGGCGTTGAGCACCACCAGGGTGTCCTCGCCCGACGTCTTGGTCTCCATGAGCTGGTCGAGGCCGAAGTACGTGAAGGGGTTGTCGAACATCCCGAGGTAGTTGCCCTCGCCGGAGAACGACATCGAGTAGCCCCACAGCACGTAGATCACGGAGACCAGGCCCAGCGAGCCGATCGACATCATCATCATGTTGAGCACGCTCTTCTGGCGGGAGAGACCGCCGTAGAAGAACGCGAGGGCGGGCGTCATGAGCAGCACCAATGCCGCGGACATCAGCATCCACGCGGTGGTGCCGGAGTCGACCTTGCCGAACAGTTCGTCGGGCACAGAAGCCAAGAGCACGGGAAACCTCCTCGGGCGCGCCGCCGTTGCGGCGCGAGTGAGAACAGCTTCTGCGGCTGCGGTTTCCCGGTGGAGGCGCCCGTGTTGCCCGTGTGTAACCGGTCCGCCCGGGTTCGGCCCGTTCGGTTACGCCCGTGTTTCCGACGGTGCGGTCCGGCCCGCGCCGTCCGGGTCGGCGTAGCGCGGGATCGGTTGGCCGGTTCCGGTGGTGACCAGCTGCGGGATGCTCGTGCGGACGTAGAAGCTCCAGCCGCGCGAGCAGGCGTCGAAGCACTGCGACGCGGCGGTCAGCCCGACGTGGGTGAGCCGCAGGTCGGTGCCGGTTCCCGCCGGCGTGATGTCGATGACCACGTCGGTGTCGCGCCACTCGTGGCGGTCCTCGATGAAGGTCATCTCGCAATCCACGGCGTGCCAGGCGACCCGCGTGGGGCTCACCTCGGTGACCCGGAACCGGCAGAACCGGATGCCCTCCTTGCTGCGGGAGGTCTCTCCGGGGTACGCGGCGTCGTCGGTGAAGACGAACTCGTCGCCGACGGCGGCGGAGTGTCCGATGAGGTTCTCGGTCCACCACCGGCGGACGTCGAGCACGGCGGCGAGCACGTGCTGTGGGGCGTGGTCGATGTGCACCTCGGCGGTCAGGTACTGGGTGTCCTGCTTGGTCGACATGATCCGGCTCCTTCGGTAGGGGGTCGTCCACCCCACCTACGGACGAGACCGCCCGGAATCGACACTCCTCGGAAAGAAATCTGCCCGGGTTCGTCCCGGCCCGGGTCAGCCGCGCAGTTCCCGCACCCGCCGGGCGAGGTAGGCGCGCTCCGGCTCGGTCGGCACGAGCCGCAGCGCATCCTCGTAGGCCGCCAGCGCCTCGGCCGGGCGCCCGGCCCGCCGCAGCAGGTCGGCGCGGGTCGCGGCGAGCAGGTGGTACCCGTCGAGGGCCCCGGTCGCGGCGAGCCCGTCGACGATGGCGAGTCCCGCGGGCGGACCGTCGGCCATGGCGACGGCGACGGCCCGGTTGAGCTCGACCACCGGCGACGGCGCGGTCCGCGCGAGCTCGGCGTACAGCGCGGCGATCTGCCGCCAGTCGGTGCTCCGGGCGTCCGGGGCCGTCGCATGGCACGCGGCGATCGCCGCCTGGATCTGGTACGGACCGGGTCGACCGATCGCCAGGGCGGAGTCCAGGAGGCCCGTCCCCTCGCTGATCAGCGCGCGGTCCCAGCGACTGCGGTCCTGCTCCTCGAGCGGCACGAGCACCCCGGCGCGCACGCGGTGGGAGCGACGGGACTCGGTGAGCAGCAGCAGCGCGAGGAGGCCCCGCACCTCCGGCTCGTCGGGCATCAAGCGGTCGAGCACCCGGGCGAGGTGCAGCGCCTCCCCCGTGAGGTCGCGGGCGCCGTCGACCTCGTCGTACCCCTCGTTGAAGATCAGGTACACGACGGCCAGCACCGCGGGGAGACGGTGCGGCAGCAGCTCCGGCGGCGGCACGCGGTACGGGATCCCCGCCTCGGCGATCTTCCGCTTGGCCCGGACGATGCGCTGCGCCGTGGCGGCCTCGGTGGCGAGGAGGGCGTCGGCGATCTCGCCGGTGGTGAGCCCGGCGAGGGTGCGCAGGGTGAGGGCGACGCGAGCGGGGAGCGGCAGCGCGGGGTGGCAGCAGGTGAAGATCAGCCGCAGCCGCTCGTCGGGGATGTGCTCCGGAGGCGCGCCCTCCCCCGCGCCCGCGAGCGCGCCGAGCTGGTGCGTACGGTCGCGGCCCGTGGCGTCGTGCCGCAGGCGGTCCCGCGCCTTGTTCCGCGCTGTGGTCGTGAGCCACGCGCCCGGGCGGGGTGGGATCCCGTCCCGCGACCAGGTGGCGAGCGCAGCGGCGAAGGCGTCCTGCGCACAGTCCTCCGCGAGATCCCAGTCGCCGGTGAGGCCGATGACCGTGGCCACGACCTGGCCCCACTCGTCCCGGTACGCGTCGGCGACCGCGCGCTGCACCGCGTCGGGGGCGGTCATTCCCAGACGGGCCGGACCTCGACGCACCCGCGGGCCGCGTACGGGTGGTTCGCGGCGATGGCGAGGGCCTCGTCGAGGTCGGCGCACTCGATGATGTCGATCCCGCCGACGACGTCCTTGGTCTCGGCGAACGGCCCGTCGGAGACGAGGGTCTCGCCGCCGCGCACCCGGACGGTGGTGGCGTCGGCGACGGGACGCAGCCGCGCCCCGCCGAGCATCGCCCCGCGCCGCCGGAGATCCTCGTCGTAGGCGCGATAGGCGGGGTCGGCGGCGATCTCCTCGTTGGTCGGCGAGCCGTTCTCGTCGTCGCAGATCAGCAGCACGTACTTCATGCTCCGATTATGCGCCCGTGGTGCCGATCCCCCGAGCCCCGAGCCAGCGCTCGATCTCGTCACCGGCGAGCGCCGCGGCCGTCCGCTCGCCCGCGGTGAGGGCCGCGCCGAAGTGCTTCCCGCGCACCCGCACGTGCTCGACGTCGTCGGTCCCGAACGCAGCGACCATCGCGCGGGCGTCGTCGGGGAAGCACGCCTGATCGCCGGTGATCTCGACGAACAGGGTCGGCACGGTGACGGCGGGGGCGCAGCGCAGAAAGCCGGCGTTGCTACTGATCGCCGACCACGTGGACAGCCACGCGTCCGGGGTGGTCAGGCGCCCGAAGCCCACGACGCCGTAGTCGGTGAGGTCGGGCCGCGATCCGAACAGCGAGCCGTAGGGCCGGTCGTTCGGGTCGAGCGACGGATCCATGCACCGCAGGTCCGCGTCGGTGCGGTGCACCGTGATGAACTCGGTGGCCAGCGCATCGCGCCGGTCGGCGGGGTCGCCGGACTCCGCGAACCGCTGCTGGGCGGCGCGGGCCCTAGCCACCCGCTCGCGGGCGAGGGCGTCGATCCGCTCCACCCGCTCGCGCTGCGCCGCGCGGTAGCGCTGCACGAACTCGGGCGCGTAGCTGCTCGGGGCGGGCGCGGGCGCGTAGCCGTTGTCCGGGTCGAAGGGGTCGAGCTCGGGCAGGATCGAGCGCGGGTCGCCCTCGTCGGCGACCGACGGGTCGATCATGCGGAGCAGCAGCTCGCCCTGGCCGGGGTGCGGCGCCATGAACACCGCGAGGTCGGGGACGGGCATCCGCGCGTCGCGCAGCTTCACGGGCTTGCCGCTCGGGGTCCGTGCGAGCCGGTCCTGTGCGGGCAGGCCGGCCTGTTCCATGTAGAAGGCGGCCAGTGCGCCGCCGCCGGAGTGGCCGACGGCGATCACGGTGGCGAAGCCCTCGTCGCGCAGGAGGGCGTGGCCGGCGGCCATGTCGAGCAGGGCCTGTTCGTGCAGCAGCGTCAGGTCGTTGCCCTGGGTGCGGCTGCCCTGGGTCCAGACGGCGACGCCGCGGCGCAGGAACTCGGGCACCAGGACGTGGTGCGCGAAGTCCTGCCGGGGGTGCATGAGGAAGGCGACGGCAGTGGCGCCGGGCACGGTGCGGAGCAGGCCGGCGACCTTGGCCCCGTCGACGGTGCTCAGCTCGACGGGGGTGGTGACGGTGCCGTCGGGCACAGCCTCTGCGTCGAGGTAGCGGCCCGCGCCGAGGCCGGTGGCGGCGCCCGCACGCTCGGCGGTGGTCACCGGTCCACCACCCGGAGCGCGTCCTTGTCGTGCTGCGCGACGCGCGAGTCCTCCAGGCCCGCGAGGGCGCTGTACCAGACGGCGTGTCGACAGCCAGTGGCGCGGCGATCGATCGCGATCTCCTCCGGCCGGGTGATCCGGAAGTACGGACCGACCCGCACGATCTCGTTGCGCGGCTCGGCGCCGGCGACGTTGAGGACGCCCTCGTTCTCGGGGACGTCGAGGACGTAGATGCGGCTCATCGGACCTCGGCCTCCTCGTCGACGTTCCACGCGGCGTCGCCGATCGCATCGCCGGTCGCGGCGAGCCCGGCCTGCTCCCGCTGCTGCTCTTCCCACCTCTCGGCCTTCTCCACGATCAGCTCGGCCTTGCGCATCAGGAGCGCGTCCATCGACGGTGCGCCGCCCGAGACCACGTCGCACAGCGCCTCCAGGGTGAGGGCGGCGTCCAGGTCCTCCTGGGGCGTCACGGGGCGCAGGGCGCGGGTGATCTCGATCATGTAGCCGTTGGGATCGTGGGTGTAGATCGACTCGATGGTCTCGTGCATCACCTGCATCTCGCACGGCCAGTCCGAGGCGTCGAGGCGGCGGCGGTACTCCAGCAGGTCCTCCTCCCCGTCCACGTGGATGGCGAGGTGGCGGGAGTTCTTGAAGAACTCGGGCGTGCCCTGGGGAAGGCGCGCCCAGGAGTCGCCGGGGGCGGTCTGGTCGCCGAAGGGCTCGAGCCCGAAGTAGTAGAAGAACGCCATCCGGTCGCCGTTGCCGATGTCGAAGAAGAAGTGGATGAAGTCGGGGTGGTTCTCGGGGCCCCAGCCTGCGGCGCAGATCGAGTGGACGATGGGGAACTTGAGCACGCCGTTGTAGAAGTTCACGGTGCCGACGGGGTCGAAGGTCGGAAAGGCGGCGTGGTCGACGCCCCGGACGCGGTGCTCGGAAGTGCTGGCGGACATGTCTTCTCCTTATCCGGTGGCGAGTGTGGTCAGGCGCCGGCGGCGGCCGGGGCGGCGGCATCGGCGCGCAGCAGCGAGCCGGCGCCGGGGATGTCGACGGTCGCGCCGACGGAGCGCAGGATGCGGTAGGCGCCGGCGGTGGCGGCGGTGATCACGGGGATGCCGAACTCGTCCTCGGCGGCCTGGACCAGGTCGAGCGAGGGCATCTGGACGCACGCGGAGAGCACGAGCACGTCGACGCCGGTGAGGTCGAGGCTGCGCGCGGCCTCCATGACGCGGTCACCGAGGATGCAGCCGACCTCGGCGTTGTCGGCCACCTCGAGGGCGCGCCAATCGGTCACCGTCAGCCCCTCGTGCTCGAGGTACGCCATCACCTGCCCGGCGAGCGGGCGCAGGTACGGGGTGACGACGGCGATCCGCGTGGCGCCCATGTCGCTGAGGGCGTCCACGAGGGCGCCGGCGCTGGAGAGCACGCGGGCGTCGCTGCCGCCCTCCGAGAGCTGCTCGGCGATCTTCGCCTCCACGCTGTGGTGCTCGCCGAGGCCTGTGGACATGATCGCGACGAGGCAGGCGTACAGCATCGCGTCGACGCCCGCATCGCCGAGCTCGATGACGCAACGCTCGCGCTGGGCGTTCATGGCGCGCAACTGCTCCGGGGAGACGGTCTGCATCCGCATGCGGCTGGAGTGGAAGGTGAACGTCTCCTCCGGGTGCCGGCCGAGGATCCGCGGCATCTCGGTCTCGACGGTGACGTTCGAACTGGGGACGACCAGTCCGATCCGGATGGGCTTGGCGCTCATGGTGCTCCTCTGCGTGTGGCTCGTCGTTCCCCTCCAGTATTCGACGCGCTTGTAAAATTGTCAACACTGATGTTCATCCGACGACGCCGCCGTCACAAACCGCGCCGAGAAACGCCGCTCGCCCGGCCGATGCGGCCGGGCGAGTACGTGTTCGGTTGTGTGGGAGCGGACGTCAGATCAGCGGCTCCAGGCGGTCCAGGCGGTCCCGGATCTCCGAGAGCAGCCCGGCGGGCCCCGAGGCACCGTCGCCGGACTCCGGAACGCACAGCATGCGTCGGGCCAGCGCGGCGACGGTGTCCACGATGGACTTGACCTCGACCGCGTCGGCGGGCCGCGCCCACCAGGCCACCCAGTTGCACATGCCGAGCAGGCTCAGCGCCGCGGTGCGGGCGTCGACGGGGACGAACTCCCCCTTCTTGACACCCTCCTCGACGATCGCGATCGTCTCGCGCAGCACCTGCCGCTTGGCGCGCGCGTGCACCGCGCCCGCCTCCTCCGGCAGCATCATCTCGGACCGGTCCAGGATCCGGAACTGACTCGGGTGCTCGGCGCGCTGCTGGACCAGTTGCTCGGTGAGCAGCGTGATCTTCTCCGTCGGAGCCAGGTCCGACCGGTTGCGCAGCTCCTCGATCACGTCGGCGAGATCCTTGGAGACCCGCTCGACGAGCATGACCAGCAGGTCCTCCTTGCTGCTGAGGTAGTGGTACAGCGCCGGCCGCGAGACCCCCACCGCGTCGGCGACGTCCTGCAGGCTGGTCGCGTCGTACCCCTTGACCGCGAACAGGTCCGTCGCCGCGTCCAGCACGTCCCCGACGATCAGGTCCCGCCGCCGCGATCCGCGGCCCGGTTTCTCCACTGTCGACATGTCGACGACCCTATCCCGGTCCCCGCGCACCCACCGGGACGCTCACGCCGTGAACACGACCGCGTCGGCCCGGCCCACGGCCACGGCCGCGGCCGCCTCCGCGCGCAGCGAGTCCGGGACCTCCACCACGACGGTCTTGCCCGCCCAGCGGATCCGCTCGGCCAGGTCGATCCGCGCCCCCACCGCCGCGGGGTCCGACGGTCCGCCCACCACGACCACCGGGCCCGGGGCGGTGGCCGCGTCCGCGACGAAGGCGTCGTGCCCGGCCTCCCAGGCCGCGCCGCCGTTCCACGCGACCCGGGTCGCCTCCTGGAGCGCTTCGACGCCGATCACCTTCGACGGTGCGCGCAGCGCCTCGGTCTCCAGAGGCAGGTCCAGAACCCAGTCGTCGACGCTGCTCCAGTCGGCCGACGGCTCGGCGCCGAGGCCGCGCAGCGCGACGGTCGCCGCCTCCGGGAACTCGGCCGCGTAGTGCTCGATCCCGAGGTTCCCCGCCCGGGTCATGTACGACAGTGCGGTGGCCTCCGGCGCCGCGCCCGCGCGGTCGCGGAAGCTGGTCCACCAGTTCTGCGAACGCGCGGCGAGGTGCTTGAACCGCTGCACCGAGGGGCGGCGGGCGGCCTCGTAGGCGGCGAAGGCCGCGTCCGTGTCGGCGTGCGCGGCGAGCGCGGCGGCGAGGGCGATGGAGTCCTCGATCGCCAGCTTGGTGCCGGAGCCGATCGTGTAATGCGCGGTGTGCGCCGCGTCGCCGATCAGCACCACGTTGCCGGTGGACCAGCGGTCCAGGGTCACCGTCGGGAACTGCGCCCAGCGCGTGCGATTGGCGAGCAGCTCACCGCCGTTCAGCTCACGGGCGAACACCCGCTCGAGGTGCTTCAGGCTCGCGGTGTCCGACTCCCCCGCGGGCGTTGCCGCGGCGTTGGCCGCGAGCCCCGCGGCCTCCCAGGTGATGTCGTCGGCCTCGATCAGGAAGGTGCTGCGGTCGTCGGCGTAGGGGTACGCATGGACCACGAACAGCTCGTCGCCCTCGCCGCGCCAGGTGAAGTTGGCGTTGTCCACGGCGAAATCGGTTCCGCACCACATGAAGTGCAGGCGGCCGTATTCGACGTGCACGCCCAGCCCGTCCGCCACGGCGTCGCGGACGGCACTGCGCGCGCCGTCGGCGGCGACGATCACGTCGGCCGAGACGTCGTCGAGGCCGGCCTTCACGCCGCTACGGATCTCGACGCCGACCTCGAGGGCCGCCTTGGTGAGCACCTCGAGGAGGGCGGCCCGGCCGATCGCGAGGTTCCGCGCGCCGTGCAGGCCGACGTCGCCGGCATCGGTGCGCAGCACCAGCGAGTGACCGCCGTGACTGACCTCGCGCATCCGGTCCGCGGTCTGCGGATCGACCTTGGCGAGGTTGCTCATCGTCGCCTCGGTGAGGCCGACGCCGAAGCCGAAGGTCTCGCTGCTGCTGTCGGTCCGCTCGTACACGGTGACCAGTGCGTTCGGGTCGGCGAGCTTGATCAGGCGTCCGGCCGCGAGCCCGGCGGGGCCGCCGCCGATGATCGCGACGGTGCGGCCGGGGGTGGTGCGGGTCGTCATGGCGGTCTCCTATCGGGCGGTGGCTGACTGGTCGGCGGCGAGCTGCTCCGCTATGCGCTCACGGAGGTCCTTCTTGGACACCTTGCCCACGTTGGAGAGAGGGAACTCGGTGACGACCTCGATCCGCTCGGGCAGCTTGTACTTGGCGAGGCCCTGGCCGAGCAGGAATTCGCCGAGGGTGGCGACGGTCGGCGCCTCGGCACCGTCGTCGACGATGAGGTAGGCGCAGGCGCGTTCACCGAGCACCGGGTCGGGCATCGCGACGAGCGCGGCGCTGACGACGTCGGGGTGGCGCAGGATGACCTCCTCGATCTCCTCGGCATGGATCTTCTCGACGCCGCGGTTGATCACGTCCTTGATCCGGCCCTCGATGGAGTAGACGGTGACGCCGCCGATCACGTGCGCGCGGGCGAGATCACCGGTCCGGTAGAAGCCGTCCGCGCTGAAGGAGTCGCGGTTGTGCCGGTCGGCGCGGTAGTAGCCGCGGATCGTGTAGGGGCCGCGGGCGCAGAACTCGCCGATCTCACCGGGCGCGACCGGATCGTCGCCGCCCACCTCCGCGATCCGCACCTCGTCGGCGGGCGAAACGGGTGCACCCACGCTGTGGTGCCGCACGTCCTCGCCGGCGCCGGCGGGCGTCACCAGGAACATGCCCTCGGCCATGCCGAACATCTGCCGGACCGCGATGCCGAGCTCGTCGCGCAGCCGCTCCGAGACCTCTTCGGGCAGTGCCTGTCCGCCGACCACGAAGTCCACGATCGACGTCAGGTCGGTGGTGCGACTGCGCGGATCCTCCAGCAGCCGCACGGCGACGGCGGGCGGGACCAGCGGCAGCGACGTCGGGCGCTCGGCGGCGATGAGGTCGAGCAGGTCGGAGGTGCGTGCGGACGGGGCGAGCACCAGCTGGGCTCCGGCGAGGATCGCGGGCTGCACTGCCAGGCCGATGCCGGCGTTGTGCATCACGGGCAGCGGGTACAGCAGCTTGGTGTCGCCGTCGTAGCCGAGCGCCGCCGCCCAGGCGAGCGAGTTGTGGACGTACTCCTCGTGCTGCCGGGCCGCCACTTTGGGCAGGCCCGTCGTGCCGCCGGAGAGCTGGAAGACGGCGATCTGCGCGGGATCCACCGCCGGCGGCGCGGGGGCGGTGGCGCCGAGCGCGGACAGGCGCTCCATGGTGGGGGTGTCGCCGATCGCGTCGCCGCGGGCCACGACGACCACGGGCAGGGCGCCGGCGTCGTGCAGCGCGCGGGCGACGGCCAGGGGCTCGCCCGTGCCGTGGTCCGCCTGCACGATCGTCGCGCGGGCGCCGACGTGTTGCGCGAGCAGGCCGATCTCGCGCTCGCCGTGCTGCGGGAGGGTGCACACCGGGCGCAGTCCCGCGATCAGGGCGCCCAGGTAGGCCACGACGGTCTCGGCCACGTTCCCCATCTGGAACATGACCGGCTCCCCCGGCTCCAGGCCGGTGCGTGCGAGCAGGCCCGCGCCGAACGCCCGCGCCCGATCGAGCAGCTCGCCGTGCGTCCACCTGACCTCCGGGGTGACGAGGCCGGGACGGTCGGCGAACCGCGCGAGCGCGTCGGTCAGCTCGTCGGGCAGCGACCTGCCGCGCCACAGACCGTCCGCCCGGTACCGGGCGACGTACTCGTCGGGATAGGAGACCAAACCGGCTTCGTGCGCCGAGCGGGATGGGGACTGCACACCGTTCTCTGACATACTCGTCAATTTATCAACGTGACTGTTGACACACAAGGGGTCGGCGGAGTTTTCTTGACACTGCCGACGAAACTTCACCATCGGCGTAACCTCACTCGCGAACGCCGACCGCCCACCGTCCGCGTCGACCATCCAAGGAGCACCGCATCATGACGACCACCTCCGCAGTTTCCTCCACGACCATCGACGCCGCAGGCGTTCCGCTCGCGGCACGCGTGGCGGAGGCGCCGGGCGATCCGCGCGCCCTGATCGTCGCGATCCACGGCGGCACTTACGATTCCGAGTACTTCCACGTCGGCGCGGACTCGCTGCTCGCCCTGGCCCCCGGCCACGGTTGCACGGTCGTCGCCATCGACCGACCGGGCTACGGCGGCAGCGCGACTGTCCCCGCGGAACGGCTCGGCTTCGACGAACAGTCCACCCTCCTGGCGGCCGCGGTCGACGCCCTCCGCGCGCGGTACGACCTGCCGACGGTGCTCATCGGCCACTCGATCGGCGGGATGCTCGCGCTGCTCACCGCCGCGAAGACCGCCGCCGCGCCCGCGGGCGTGGAGATCAGTGGTCTCGGCGAGCTGTGGCAGCCGGGCATCCGGGAGATGTGGGGCGGCCTGCGCGGCGACGCCCCCGCGATCGCGCTGCCCGCCGAGGCCCACGCCAGCGTCATGCTCGGCCCCGACGGATCCTTCACCCCCGCGCACGTCGCCCGCGACGCCGAGCTACTGCGCCCGATGCCGATGCCCGAGCTCTACGACGTGGTCGACTGGGCCGACCGCCTGCCCGCCGTGGGCGCGTCCGTCACGGCACCCGTCCAGGTGACCTTCGCCGAGCACGACAAGATCTGGCGCTCCGACGACGAGGCGCGCGCAGCCCTGGCCCGGCACTTCACCGCCGGCCCGATCGACGTGCGCGTGATGGGCGGCGTCGGTCACTCCATCGAGCTGCACGCCTGCGCCCGCGAGTACACGCTCGCCCAGCTCGATTTCGTGGAACGATCGATCGCCTGACTACCCCAACAGGGCGTCGACGAACGCGGCGGGCTCGAACGGGGCCAGGTCGTCGGCGCCCTCGCCGAGGCCGACGAGCTTCACCGGCACGCCCAGTTCGTGCTGCACCGCGTAGACGATGCCGCCCTTGGCGGTCCCGTCGAGCTTGGTGAGGACGACGCCCGTGATCTCCACGACCTCGGCGAACACCTTCGCCTGCGCGAGACCGTTCTGCCCGATTGTCGCGTCGAGGACCAGCAGCACCTCGTCGACCTTCGCCTTCTTCTCCACGACGCGCTTGACCTTGTCGAGCTCGTCCATGAGGCCGGTCTTGGTGTGGAGGCGGCCGGCGGTGTCGATGAGCACCACGTCGACGCCCTCGTCGGTGCCCTTCGCGACGGCGTCGAAGGCGACGGCGGCGGGATCGGCCCCCTCCTTGCCGCGCACGACCTCCGCGCCCACCCGCTCGCCCCAGGTCTGCAGCTGGTCGGCCGCGGCCGCGCGGAAGGTGTCGGCGGCGCCGAGCAGCACGCGGCGGCCGTCGGCGACGAGCACGCGGGCCAGCTTGCCCGTGGTGGTGGTCTTGCCGGTGCCGTTCACGCCCACCACCAGCAGCACCGACGGTGCGCCCGCGTGCGGCAGGGCCTTGATGCTGCGGTCGTACTCGGGGTGCAGCTCCTCGATCAGGACCTGACGCAGCAGTGCGCGCACCTCGGCCGCGCTGGAGACGCCCTGCGTGGCGATCCGATCGCGCAGTTTCTCGACGACGGCCATCGTCGTCGGGGTGCCGAGGTCGGCGAGCAGCAGCGTGTCCTCGATCTCCTCCCACGACTCCTCGTCGAGGTCGCCCGCGCCGAGCAGGCCGAGCAGCGACGCGCCGACCGTCGACTGCGAGCGCGCGAGGCGGCCCTTGAGTCGGTCCAGGCGCCCCGCCGTCGGGGCGATCTCGTCCAGCTGCGGGGCCGACGGTGTCTCGACGGGCGACTCGGCCTCGACCGGCGCCGCCGGCGCAGCGGGCTCCACCGGCGCGGCGGGCTCCACCGGTGCCGTGGGCGCAGTCGCCTCGGGCGACGCGGTCGTCTCGGCCGGGGCCGCAGGTGCCGCGGGAGCTGCCGGAGCCTCGGTCTCGGCGGGCGCCTCGGGCGCGGCCTCCGGCGCCTCGTCCTCGATGTGCTCGATCTCGGTGGGCGCCTCCGGGGCGACGTTCGCGATCCCCGGGTCGATCTCCTCGGCCTCGGCGAGACGCGCATCGGCCTGCGCCTGCGCCGCCTCTGCGGCCGCCTGCTCGCGCGACTCCTGCAGGTCCTTGAGCGAGACCTTCGGCTCCGGCTCCGGCACCGTCTTCGGCGCGGGCGGCGCCGTCGGCACCAGCGGGACGGGCTCGGCCTCGCGGGTCCCCTCGCTGAAGGTGAAACCACCGCCGGCCTTGTACCCGCCCGACTTGTCCAGGCTCTTGGGCTCCGGTGTCTCGTCCTTGAGCGAGACGCGCCGCCGCTTGTTGAGGTAGAAGCCGGTCGCCAGCGCCGCCAGAACGACGAGGACGGCGACGACGGCGATCAGGATCGCGATGGTGGAAGTGCTCACTCCTCGACTGTAGTCAACGGCCGCTCAGCGTCCGGTGCCGCTGCGCGCCGCGGGGCGGCGCGCCCAGTCCGGCGCGTGCTCGGGGAGGGGCCCGATCGCGACCATGCGGGCGGTCATTCCCTGGAGCGCGGGGAATCGCCGCAGCAGGCGGAGCGGCACGGGGAGGCGTCCGGCGCCGGACGCCGGGGCCGTGACGAGGGCAGGCGCGAGGATCGCGCGGTGGATCCCGCGCTGCACGCCCTGGATCAGAGCGGTCGGCAGCCACCGCCGCCGCTGAACCCCGCGCAGCAGACGGAGGGGCACGGCACCGTCGGACCGCAGGGTCGGGCCGACGATGCGGGCGGCGGCCACCGCGTCGGCGACGGCGAGGTTGATCCCCACGCCGCCGACGGGCGACATGGCGTGCGCGGCGTCGCCGATGAGCAGCAGGCCGTCGGCGTACCAGCGGCGCAACCGGTTGAGCTCCACGTCGAGGAGCTTGACGTCATCCCAGGACCTGATCGGGTCGAGGCGGTCGGCCGTCCACGGCAGCAGCGCTGCGACCTCTTGGCGGAAGCCGTCGATGCCCGCCGCACGGAGCGCCGCGTCGGCGCCCTTGGGGATGACGTAGGCGCATTGCCAGTAGTCGCCGCGGTCGATGGTGATCGCGAAACGGCCCGCGCTCAGGCGCCCGAAGACCCCGTCGGGGTCGGTGCGCTCGCGCGGCAGCCGGAACCACAGCACGTCCATGGGGACGCCGAAGCGGCGCGGCGCGAGTCCGGCGGCGGCGCGGACCGCGGACGAGCGCCCGTCGCAGGCGACGGTCAGCGCCGCACGGAGGTCGTGCTCGCCGCCGGTCGCACGGTCGCGGTACCGCACTCCGACGACGGTGCCGCCGTCCCGGAGCACGTCGATGACCTCCGCGTCGCGGACGAGGGTGAAGGTCGGCTCCTCCTCGGCCGCGGCGGCCAGGAGGTCGAGCAGGTCCCACTGCGGGGCGAACGCGATGTGCCGGTGTGCACCCGGGAGCCGGCGGAAGTCGGCGACCGCCGCCTCGCCCGCGTCGAGCCGGACCGTCATCTGCTCGACGTCCCGATGCGGCATCGCCGCGAAGCGCTCGCCCAGCCCGAGTTCGTCGAGCAGCGTCAGGGTCGAGGCGTGCACCGTGTCCCCGCGGAAGTCGCGCAGGAAGTCGGAGTGCTTCTCCAACAACGTCACTCGCACGCCGCCGCGCGCCAGCAGGAGACCGAGGACCATGCCCGCGGGACCCCCGCCCACCACGACACACCCGTTATTCATCATGTGTTGAAATCTACGCCGTGCAGCCCGACGAGGCAAGGCTTCCGAGTGTCGATCCCCGATGCGGTCGAGATCACGCACCCCGGATCGCGGTGATCGCAACTCTTCGCGGACCGTACGACCGCAACTAGCGTTCAGCTTCCATCGGGCTCCTTCACCTCCTTACGAAAGCGAGAACGCCCCATGCGCCACACCCTTTCCCGTCGGGCCGTCATCGCCGCCGCGGCCGCGACCGCAGCGGCGGCGGCCACCGTCGTCGCCACCCCCGCCGCGAACGCCGAGACCCTCGCGGGCACGTTCTCGATCGACTCGGGCTCCTACTTCCGGATGATCCTGCCGAGCGGCAGCACGTCCGGGCCGTTCCTCGCGAACGGCAATTCGACCAACTCGGACAAGACGATCACCCCGCTGTCCGGTTCCCTGACCTCCGGCTCGTACCAGGGCCAGGTCACCGCGGCGCGCACCTTCTTCGGCTCCGACTTCGTGACCTCGACGAAGGCGACCGACCCGCAGACCGGGTCGGCCACGTCCGTCCCGACCATCACCCGCAACGGCTCGTCGCTCTCCGGCGACCTGTCGGCGTTCGGCGTCGCCTGGAACGGCCAGGTCTTCAACCAGGGCGCCCCGAAGCCCGGCGGCGGCCTCCCCGGCAAGACCAGCCGCGTGACCGGCACGATCAACGGCTCCAGCTACTCGATCACGTGGACCAGCCAGATCGTGGGCGGGCCGTTCAACAACTTCACCGGCCTGTGGCATCTCACCGGTACGTACAGCAAGTAGCGGCGTCCGGCGCGACGGCACTGCTCGGGGGCGTCCCCCGGCTGCGCGCCGTCGCGCTCCCGCGCACCGCGGCGGCTCCGGCCGCCCGACGGTGGCCGGCCTGGTTCCTCCTCGTCGCGGGCATCGCGCTCGCCCTCGGCTCCGTCGCGGGCGGCCTCCCCACCACGACGGCGGGCGCCACGAAGATGCTCGACGCCTTCGCGCCGCACCTCACCGCGGAATCCCTGGACCGCCTCGACGGTGACGTCGATGCGATCGCCCGGTTCGGCGCCGCCACTCGCGCGGAGGCCGCGTCCGGGCGGCTCGCGGCGGCGCCGCGCACCGTCGACTACACGAACCGGTCTGCGGAGATCGAGTCGAACGCGCGGGAGTTGCTCGCGTCGGCGCGGGCCGCAAAGCCCGACGTCGACGCGCTCGCCCGGATCCACGGTCTGGGCACACTCCCCCAGCTGCTCCTGCTGATCGGGATCGTGCTGGCCGTCGCGGGAGCCGTCCTGCTCCGCGCGCGGTCCGCTCCGCCGCGCCGGTGGGCTATCGCCGCCGCGTCCCTGTGCGCCGTCGCGCTCGTCGTCCACCCGTTCGCCTCCGGGCTGGTCGACGGTGCGCCGTCCGCCGGCCGGGTGGTCGACCGGTTCGCGCCGATCATGACCGAGCAGCAGGTGGTGCGCCTGCAGCACGACTTCCTCGCCCTGGTCGGGGCGGTCGGCGAGATCGACCGCGGCGCGACGGTCCGCCGCACCCCCGAGATCCGCGCGTTCACCGGCTCCTGGCAGACGGTGTCGTCCGATCTCGCGTCGCTCACCGGAGCGATCAACGACAACCTCCCCGAGTACCGGCGACTGGCATCCGCGAACGCCGCGCTGCCCGTCCCCGGCGGCACGTTCGCGGCCCTGCCGTGGGCGGAGCTCGCCCTCGGCGCCGCCGTCGCGGGCGCGCTACTCGGGGCCCGACGAAAGGTCCTGCCGTGACGCCCCGCACCACCATCCGACCCGCCGCGCGGCGGCCCTTCGCCCTCGCGCTGGTGGCCCTGACCGCGGCGACGTCCGCCGCCTGCAGCACGGCGGCACCGTCGGAGCCGGAAACCACTGAGCAGCTCGTCGGGCTCTTCCGTTTCACCGCAGGCGGTTTCGCCGACGGGAAGCCGACGGGCACCTACTTCAAGATGGCGATCGTCGGCGGCACCGCCGACGGGCCCTTCGTCAACAACGCCAACTCGCCGATCGACGAGGGTCGGGTCACCGCCCTGAAACCCGGTACCGCGGGCGGGCTGCGCACCGGCGCCTACCAGTCCGAGGCGAAACCCGGTTTCCGTAACGGCGATTCGCTGTCCGGATCGGTGATCACGCCGACGAAGTTCTTCGACGTGCTCTTCGGCATCTCCACGAACGCCGTCGACCCGCAGACCCGCGCCCCGCTGCCCGCGCCGTCGATCACGCGCACCGGGACGACGCTCACCGCGGACGTCTCCGCCTGGGCGGCCTCGTGGAACAACCAGGAGTTCAACCAGGGCGCGCCGAAACCGGTGCCCCGCACCGACGCCGCCGCGGCCGGCCAGGAGCAGGTCGGGAAGGCCTGGGACGTGGTCTCGCAGCGCTGGCTCGCGCAGCCCGCGGCTGCGAAGGCCACCGGCCCCACTGCGAACGGCACCTTCGACCCCGCGACACGGCGCTTCACCCTCGACTGGACGAGCCACATCCAGGGCGGGCCGTTCAACGACTTCACCGGCGTCTGGCACCTGGAAGGCGTCTTCGAGCCCGGACCGCCGCCCACGGCGGCCGGCGCGACCGCACCAGCCCACTCCTCCGCACCGAAGAAGGCACCATGACTCGGATTCCGCCTGCGCTCATCCGCACCGCCGTCGCCGCCGCCCTCGCGGTGACCGTCCCCGTCGCGGGCTCCGCGGCAGCGGCCCCGACGCCGAAGCCGGCGCCGTCGCCGAGCAGCTCCTCCGCCGCGCCGCCCGCGGCGAAGCCAACCGGGGCGACGTCGGCGGCGGCCAAGCCGACCGGTGCGGCGTCGTCCTCGGCCAAGCCCGGCGGGGCGTCGTCCACCGTCGTGCCCGGGGTGAACCCGGCCGATATCCAGTGCCCGCTCGGCTGGCCGAAGCCGCGGGAGAAGGGCGGCCTCGCGTCGCTGATCCTGCTGGCGCCCGCGGCCGGCGCGTTCACCGACGAGGCCTTCGCTGCGGGCCAGGCCTACGACCCGATCCTGAGTCTCTTCGGCCCCTTCCTCGCCGCGATCAAGCCGGTGATCGAGCAGTCGCAGCCCGCCCTCGCCGGCCCGGTCGGCGCGCTCAACGCGGCCGAGCAGGCGGTCTACGACGCGATCAAGCCGCTCTACGCGCAGTACCGCCCCAAGGTGATCGAGGCGCTCACCAAGGCCGGTGACGACCTCGCACCCGCACTCCAGGAACTCGCCGCCACACCCGCGGCCGCGTGCCTCGTCGCGTGGGAGGACCAGGTGCTCATCGGGCTGCAGACCGGGAAGTGGTCACCCATCGCGACCGGCGGCCTCGCCGCACTCGGCGAGCTCGCGGCGAGCGGCAAGGGCGGCGGCCCTGCCACGGCGAAGCCGTCCGCGAAGCCCGCCGCCAAGCCCGCCCTGGCGAAGCCCGCCGGGACGACCATCGCCGCGAAGCCGCGGTGATCGAACTCTCCGGGGTCACCGTCCGCTACGGCACGACGGTGGCCGTCGAGGACGTGACGTTCACGGCACCGTCGGGCGAGGTCACCGGACTGATCGGCCCGAACGGCGCCGGGAAGTCGACCACCCTGCGCCTCATCGCCGGCCTCGAGCGGCCCTCGTCCGGCACGGTCTCGATCGACGGCCTGCGGTACGGCGACCTCGCCAATCCCGGCGCGACCATCGGGGTGCTGCTCGACGCCGAGTGGGCGGCTCCGTCGCGGACGGCGCGCGAACACCTGCACTGGATGGCGGCCGCGATCGGCCTGCCGGACGGGCGCGTCGACGCGGCGCTCGACCTCGTCGGCCTGCAGCGGGTCGCCGACCGCCCCGTCGGTGGCTTCTCTCTCGGGATGCGGCAGCGGCTCGCGATCGCCGGCGCCGTCCTCGGCGACCCGCCGGTGATCGTGCTCGACGAGCCCGTGAACGGCCTGGATCCCGAGGCCATCGCATGGATCCGCGGCACGCTCCGGGCGCTCGCCGACGACGGTCGGACGGTACTGCTGTCCTCCCACCTGCTCAGCGAGCTGGAGCAGACGGCCGACCGCATCATCGCGCTGCACGAGGGACGAGTCGTCGCGGACGCACCCCTGGCAGACCTCGTCGAGCCCGCGCCGCCGGGCCGGTCCGGCCTCGAGGCGCTGTACTTCCGCCTCACGGGCGACGACGCAGCCGCGGCTCCCGCATCCGCGCCGGAGGCCGCCGCGCCGCGGGGCGTCGCGCGACGATCCGTGGCAGCCGAGGCCCGGAAGGCACTGACCTCCCGCGGTTTCCGGGCCGCACTCGGCGGCGCGACGGCAGTCGCCCTCGCAGCGGCCGTGGTGGCCGGCGTCTTCGCGCCGGTCTTCCGCGGCGCGACGGTGACCACCGCGGCGTACGGCTTCGGGCTCGTGGGCGGGGCACTCGTCGCGGTGGCCGGGGCGCTGCTCATCGGTCTCGACCGCGAGCACGGGACGCTCGCGCTCACGCGGATCCTGATCCCGCGCCCGGCGCTCGGATACGGCGCGAAGGCACTGGTCGCCGCGGTGAGCGGCACCGCCGCGGGCCTGGCGGGCGCGGGAGCGGCGATCGTCGTCGCCGCGGTCACAGGCCTCTCCTCGCCCGCCGCCGAGATCCTCCGCCTGGGTACCACGGCGCCCGTCGCGGGGGCACTGCTCGCGGTCCTGGGGCTCGCCGTCGGCTACCTGGCGTCGTCGACGACCGCGGCCGTCGGTGTGGTGCTGGGCTGGTGGTTCCTCGTAGAGGCGATCGCCGTGCCCGCCCTGCCCTTCGGTCGGTCGCTGGCGGCGTGGCTGCCGGCGACGAGTGCGCAGCTCGCGACGATCGGCGTGCCCTCGAACACGGCGACCTGGTCGCCGTGGGTCTCGCTGGCGATCCTCGCGGCGTGGACCGCTGCCGCGACCGGGGTCGCACTCATCCACCATCGCCGACAGTAGGCGCACGGTCTGGGCTCGCGATGTCATGCACAACGCGCTGATCCGCCTTGCTACCTACTACCCGACCTCCTATGCGTGGCTTCACAAGCACAGGAGCGACATGGCGGCACCTCGACGGACCCGACCCCCAAGCCGATCCACTATGCCTGAAACTCAGGCATAGCCGAGATTCTCGCAGCACGCAGGGTGTCCCTCGGGCTGACACAGCAGACGCTCGCAGACCTGGCCGGAGCCTCCAGGTCGAGTGTCCAGTCGTTGGAATACGGCCGCACGTCGGTCTCCCACGCAGCGTTCCTTCGCGTGCTCGACGCGCTGGGACTCGACGTGACCATCAGCCCGAAGGGCGACGGATGATCCCCGCCGCGGACCTCCGCGCGATCGACGCCGCCGCCGTCTACGCCTCTCACGCAACCGGACCGGCCTGATAGCGTCACGCTCGAGTCGGACATGGGGAACCCGGTGGGAATCCGGGACTGGCGCGCAACGGTGTGAGGCGACTTCGTCGCCTCGAGTCCGATACCGGCCGGCTCGCAGGTGTCCACCGCCGCCCCCGCGCACGGGGTGGCCGACGAATCGAGTCCGACCCATGCGGCCCATCGCCCTCGCTCCTCCCCTCGCCTTGTCCGTCGCGGCTACTCTCCTCACCGGCTGCGGCACCGCCCCGGCGACGCCTGCGGCGCGCCCCTCCGAGCGGTTCCCCGTCAGCGTCACCACCTGCGACTTCACGACGGAGGTGACGTCGGAACCTCGGCGGATCGTCACGATGAACCAGGGCGCGACCGAGGTCGCGATCGCCCTCGGCGTCGCCGATCGGATGGTCGGCACCGCCTACCTCGACGACGCCGTCGCCCCGCCCTTCCGGGCCGACTACGAGCGGATCCCCGTGCTGGCGGCGAAGTACCCGACGCAGGAGAAGATGCTCTCGGTCCGCCCGGACCTGGTCTACGGCTCGTACAACTCGGCGTTCAGCGAGAAGAACGCCGGCGATCGCGCACGACTGCAGGGCCAGGGCATCGCGACGCTCCTGGCCCCGGCGGGCTGCGCGACGAAGCCGGAGCGCGCGTCGTGGGATCTGATCTGGGACGAGCTGACCGCCGCGGGTCGAGCCTTCGGCACCGAGGACGCCGCGGCGAAGCTCATCGCGGCGCAGAAGTCCGAGCTCGGCGGTGCCGCGCTCCGGGGCGCTGCGCGGGGCCAGCGGATCTTCTGGTGGGACTACGGCGCGCCGTCCGGGCTCAACGTGGGCGCCGGCAAGGGCACGCCGCAGCTGCTCATCGAGTCGGTCGGCGGCGTGAACGTCTTCGCCCATCTGCCCGGCAATTGGGCCGAGGTCTCGCTGGAGAACGTGGTCGGCACGAACCCCGACGTGATCGTCGTGGCCGATACGGCGGGACACCCGGCGCAGGACCGGATCGATCAGGCGCGCAAGGATCCCGCCCTGAGCCAGCTCCGTGCCGTCCGCGAGAACCGGTTCGTCGTGATCCCGTTCTCGGAGACCACCTCCGGCGTCCGCCTGCTCGACGGCGCCCGGCGCGTCGCCGAGGGAATCCGGGCGCTGCCGTGACCGCGATCCTCGTCGGGATGTCCGCCGGCGTCGATCCCGACGATCTCACCGCCCTCGCCCGCAGCGCCTCTGCGGAGCCCGCCTTCCTCCAGGTCCACGACCCGGCGCTGGTCGACGTGCTCACCGCGGTCGCCGACCGCGGCGCCTCCGACGTCCTGCTCATCGGCGCGGGATGGGCGCAGCCCGGCCCGAAGCGGTCGTGGTTGCGCCGGGTCGCCGCGCACTGGCTCCGGGGGTACGACGGTGCGCCGACGCTCCGCCTCGCGCCGCAGCTGCTCGCCGAACCGGACCTCGACCTCCTCGCGGCCGCGATCGCCGCGGGCGGGGCGCCGATGACCGCGGACGCCGCGCCCCTGCACTCGCCGGCGTGGGAGGAGGTGCCGCAGCACCGGCACCAGGTGCTCGTGTGTCGCGGCCCCCGCTGCTCGGCCCTCGGGGCTTCGGCGCTGACCTCGGCGTTCGGCGACGAGCTGCGTCGCGCGGGCCTGGGCGACGACGACGCACTGGTCACGGTCACCGGGTGCCAGTTCCCGTGCAATCACGCGCCCGTCGTCACGGTGCAGCCGGACGACGCGTGGTACGGGCGAGTCACCGTCGACGACGTCCCCGACCTCGTCGATGCGCACCTGCTCCGCGAGCAGCGCGCCGCGCACCTCCTGCTCCCCCGGGAACGCTCGGCGGCCCGACGGTCAGCGGAATATTCGGACCGCAGTCCGGGGTTGTAGCGGCCATGAAGAAGATCGGCTTCCTGTCCTTCGGTCACTGGACCGATTCGCCCGGCTCGCGGACCCGCACCGCGGCCGACGTCCTGCACCAGTCGATCGATCTCGCGGTGGCGGCCGAGAAAGTGGGCGCCGACGGTGCCTACTTCCGCGTGCACCACTTCGCCCGACAGCTCGGCTCGCCGTTCCCGCTGCTCGCCGCGATCGGCGCGCGCACGTCGCGGATCGAGATCGGCACCGGCGTGATCGACATGCGCTACGAGAACCCGCTGTACTTCGCGGAGGACGCGGGCGCCGCCGACCTCATCGCGGGCGAGCGGCTGCAACTCGGCGTGAGCCGGGGGTCGCCCGAGCAGGTGATCGAGGGCTACAAGTACTTCGGCTACCAGCCCGACGAGGGCAAGACCGACGCCGACATGGGCCGCGAGCACACCGAGTTCATGCTCAAGGTGCTCGAGGGCGGCGGCTTCGCGCAGCCGAACCCGCGCCCGATGTTCCCGAACCCGCCGGGGCTGCTGCGCGTCGAGCCGCACTCCCCCACCCTGCGAGACCGGATCTGGTGGGGCGCCGCGTCCGACGCCACCGCCGAGTGGGCGGCGAAGCTCGGCATGAACCTCATGAGCTCCACGCTGAAGACCGACGAGTCGGGCGAGCCCTTCCACGTGCAGCAGGCGAACCAGATCCGGAAGTTCCGCAACGCCTGGGCCGAGGCCGGCCACGACCACGAGCCGCGGGTCTCGGTGAGCCGCAGCATCATGCCGATCATCGACGACGAGAGCCGCGCCTACTTCGGCCACGAGCGCTCCAGCGACGACCAGTTCGGCGTGATCGACGACTTCCGCGCCGTCTTCGGCCGCACCTACGCCGGCGAGCCGGAGGAGCTCGTCGAGCAACTGCGAGACGACGAGGGCATCGCCGAGGCCGACACCGTGCTGGTGACGGTCCCGAACCAGCTGGGCGTGGAGTACAACACCCGCCTGCTGGAGTCCCTGGTCAAGGACGTGGGCCCGGCACTCGGCTGGAAGTAGCGGTCCGGCCACGACTGTCGCTTTCCCGCGGGAGTCTTTCACCGCTCAGCGGGTCGCAACCCCCGCCCGAGCGAAAGACTCCCGCGGGAGCATCGGAACTGCTGCGCGAGCGACGGCGCCTACAGCGCGTACCGCATCAGGACGCGCGTGAAGCCGTTCAGCACCGACGTGGTGTCCATGACGTATTCGAACCCTGCGCGCTCGAACAGGGCACGGGTGCCGACGTAGGCCATGGTCAGATCGACCTTCGCGCCCTGGTTGTCGACGGGGTACGCCTCGACCACGGAGGCGCCGTTCGCACGCGCGAAGTCGATGGCACCGGCGACCAGCTCGTGGCTGATCCCCTGCTTCCGGTGCCCCGGCCGCACCCGCACGCACCACAGCGACCACGGGTCCTCGTGCCCGTCGACCTCCGGAATGCGTCGATTCGTCGCGAAGCTGGTGTCCGACCGCGGGTGGATCGCGGCCCAGCCGACGGGTTCGGCACCGTCGTACGCGAGGACGCCCGGCGGCGGGTCCTCCGCGCACAGCCCGCGGACGCGCTCGAAGCGCTCGGGCCCGCGCAGTGCCTGATTCTCCTTCGAGCCGATCCGGTACGAGAGGCAGAAGCAATTGCTGGAGGTCTGCTTCTTGGGGCCGAGCACGGCCGCCACATCCTCGAAGACGCTCGCCGGCCGCACCTCGATACCGCTCATGCGGTCACGCTAACTCAGCGCACCGACCAGCGGTCCTCGATCCGCCCGTACCGCCAGATCAGCAGCGCCACGGCCCATACCGCCACGAACAGGCCGACGATGACGAAACCCGCGTAGTCCAGGTCGATCGAGGCGACCCAGCCCAGCGGACCGGACTCGACGTGCGCCCTCTCGGCCAGCACGCCCAGCAGTTCGACGGTGCCGATCGCCAGCGCCACGGCCACCGAGAGCGACGTGATCGTGATGTTGTAGTAGACCTTCCGCACCGGCTTGGCGAAGGCCCAGCCGTAGGCGGCGTTCATGAAGACGCCGTCGATGGTGTCCAGCAGCGACATTCCCGCCGCGAAGAGCACCGGCAGCACCAGGATGCAGTAGAAGGGCAGGGTGAACGCGGCCATGCCGCCGGCGAGGACGAGCAGCCCGACCTCGGTCGCGGTGTCGAAGCCGAGGCCGAAGAGCACGCCGATCGGGTAGATGTGCCAGGGCTTGCGCACCGACCCGGACACCCCGCGCAGCAGCCGGCTCATGAGCCCGCGGTTGTTCAGGCGGTCCTCGAGCTCCGCCTCGTCGTAGCGTCCGGAGCGCATGTCCCGGAACACCTTCACGATGCCGACGAGCACCACCAGGTTGATGATGCCGAGGATCCACAGGAACATCCCGGACACCGAGGTGCCGATGAGGCCGAGCACCGTCTGCATCGTCGAGTTCTCGTCCTCCACGGGCCCGGCGAGGGCCCGCACGCCGAGCGCGAGCAGCGCCGCGAGACCGAAGACGACGGTGGAATGGCCGAGCGAGAACCAGAAGCCGACCGAGAGCGGCCGGCGCGGGTTGCGTTCCCCCGCGGCGATCCTCCCCTCGCGATCGGCCAGCAGCTTGCGCGTGGTGTTGTCGATGGCGGCGATGTGGTCGGCGTCGAAGGCGTGGCGCAGGCCGAACGTGTAGGCCAGCAGGCCGATGCCGATCGTGAACTCGCCGCCGTCGCCGATCCGGTAGTGGCCGGGCGCGATGAGCAGGATCAGCGCGCCGAACCCGACGACATGCAGCGCGATCACCATCGCCGTCATCCCGAACAGCGACCGCCGGTCGCCGGGGCCCAGCGCGGCCCACGCCGTCCGGAGTCGGTCGGTGGTGCTCGATGTGGTCATGCCGGTGTCCTCCACCCTCAGTACTTTCGCAGGTTCATGGGCGCCTGTCCGGTCCATCGGGATCGGAGCAGGGCGATGACGGCGTCGAACAGGCCGGTCAGCTCGGCGGTGTCGTCACCGAGGCAGCGGAGTACGAAGCCGGGGCCGGCCAGCGCGGTGAGCCCGCTCCGGACGGTGCCGACCGTCCCGGTCAGCGCGTGCACCTCGTCGAGCAGGTCCTCGTCGATGCGGGGGTCGACCGCCGTGAGCGAGCCGACGTGCGTGCGCCCGTCGAGGAAGCCGATGCCGGACGGGTCGGCCCGGCCGGGCTCGATGAGCAGGTTGTCCACGGCGAGCAGCTCGCCGCCGCGGCGGATCTCGGTGCGCATGCGCAGCTCGTCGTAGCGGAACCGCGCACCGTCGGGCGACCATCCGGGCGTGACGACCTCCGCGAGGACGAGCGAGGCCGACGGATCGAGCTCGACGGTGCAGGTCTGCCGGTAGGTGGCCTCGCGGTAGAGGATCAGCGCGTCGGGCACGTACTCGAGGACGGCGCCGGCGCCGAGCCGGATCCGCATGTGCTGCGCGGCACCGCCTCCGGGCGTGCGGTAGACCTTCGTCGCCGACTGCGTCGTCACGACGGCTCTCGCGTCCGCTTGGAGGTCGATGTCGATCGCGTAGGTGTCGCCGCGCAGGCATCCGCCTCCCGGGTTCACCACGTGGTAGGTGACCTGTCCGGAATCGTCGAGGTACATGGGCCGCAGGGTCTGCAGGGTGCCGGCGTGCCGCTGTGCCACGGCGACGGTGCGCCGCCCTCGCGGTGCGAGGGTCAGCGCGAGTTCGCCGGTGAGCGCGGGCACGGCAGCACCGGTCACGCGAGGTCGAGCATGAGGACGTCGCGGCGGATCCACTCCAGCACGCCGTCCAAGCCCTCGTCGGTCTTGAGGTTGGTCATGCAGAACGGGCGGTCGCCGCGGAAGACTTTGGAGTCGGCGGCCATGACGGACAGGTCCGCGCCGACGTACGGCGCGAGGTCGGTCTTGTTGATCACGAACAGGTCCGACTTGATCATGCCCTGCCCGGCCTTGCGCGGGATCTCCTCGCCCTGCGCGACGTCGATGAGGTAGATCGAGAAGTCCACGAGCTCGGGACTGAAGGTCGCGGAGAGGTTGTCGCCGCCGCTCTCGATGAACACGATCTGCAGGTCCGGATGCGCGGCGACGAGCCGCGTCACGGCGGCCTCGTTCATCGACGTGTCCTCGCGGATCGCGGTGTGCGGGCAGCCGCCGGTCTCGATGCCGACGATGCGGTCGCCGGGCAGCACGCTGTTGCGCGCCAGGATCTTCGCGTCCTCGGTGGTGTAGATGTCGTTGGTGATGGCCGCCATCGACACCTCGTCGGCGAGGTGCCGGGTGATGCGCTCCACGAGCTGGGTCTTGCCCGCGCCCACGGGGCCGCCCACACCGATCCGGATCGTCGTCATGGAATCTCCTCCTAGCTCATGAACATCCGCGCCCGCTGGCGCCGATGCCGCATCTGTGCGATCTCGAGCCCGGGCGATGCGGCGCCCAGGTCCTCGTCGGTCAGGGTCATCGCGGTGGCGACGGCGTCGGCCACCACGTCGTGCAGGGAGCGCTGCACCCGCTGCCCCGCCGTCTGCCCGATGGGGATGGCGCGCACGGCGTTCTGGGTCAGCGAGGTGACGGCGGCGAAGAGGTGCGCCTCGATCGCCGCAGCGGGCGGCGCGTCCACCGCGTGCGCGAGCAGCGCGAAGGCGACGGCGGGATGCCCGTGGCAGCGGCCGGCGTCGAGCTCGGCGAGGTAGTCGCCGAGGAACGACTCGGGCGCGACGACGGTGCCGACCTCGGCGGTCCGGCGCCCGATGGTGGCGGCCGCGGTGCGCACCTGCTCCGGCAGGGTGAGGGCGGCGATCAGGCGGTCGAGGGTCCAGACCGCGTCGAGGTCACCGAGGTGCAGTGCGTCGAAGACCATCCGGATCGCGAGGCCGTCCGTGTAGGCGAGCTGCCGGGAGACGTACGCCCGCAACCAGGCCGCAAAGGTGGCCTCGTCGGTGATCGTGCCGTCGGCGAGGTAGGACTCCATCCCGAACGAGTGGCTGAACGCCCCGGTCGGGAGGGCGGAGTCGCTGAGCTGCAGGAGCGGCAACAGGTACCCCGGCGACGCCCCGGCCCCGATTGAACACCGTTCCTGTACGTCGCGACCTGCGCTTTCGCCGACCGAAACGGTGTTCAATGCGTGTGCTCCGCGTGGCGGAAGGGCGTGGGCAGCACGCGGTCCTGCCGCGTGAAGGGCACGCCGTGGTGGGTCAGGTAGTCCTCCACGGTGTGGTCGTACTGCACCACCATCACCTCGGCGCCGTACACGGAATCGGCGTCGAAGAACTGCGCCTGCAGGTGGCGGTTGCCGAGTCCGTGTGCGGTGCGGCCCATCTCGGTGATCGTGCGCGGGGCGATCACGAGCACGTCGGTCGCCAGCACCTGCACGGCGATGATGTTGCGGTCGTCGCGGTGCAGGATGTCGCCGTCGCGGAGGTCGCCGTCGGGCCCGATGGGCGCGGCCAGGCGCAGCCCGATCTCCCGGTCGTGGTCGGTGCGCACCCGCTGGATCCGCTTCACGAGGTCGGCGCCGGCGAGCGGCACCCGCTCGACGTGCACCGCGTCCAGTTCGGCGGGGTCGAGGTCGGCGAGGTTGCCGGCGACGGTTTCGATGATCACTTCTCGCCTCTCAGAACAGGAAGTAGCGCTGGGCCATGGGCAGGGACGACGCGGGCTCGGAGCGGACGGGCGTCCCGTCGACGGCGACGACGTACGTCTCGGGGTTGACGGTGATGTCGGGCGTCGCGCCGTTGTGCGGCAGGTCCTGCTTGCGCAGGGTGCGGATGCCCCGGACGGGCAGGGTGCGCTTGCGCAGCCCGAGCTCGCCGGCGACGCCGGATTCCGCTGCCGCGGTGGAGAGGAAGGTGATCGCGGCGTCGTGCACCGCCTGCCCCATCGAACCGAACTGCGGGCGCATGGTGCGCGGCTGCGGCGTCGGGATCGAGGCGTTGGCGTCGCCCATGAGGGCGGTCGCGATCTGGCCGCCCTTGATCACCAGGTCGGGCTTGACCCCGAAGAAGGCGGGATTCCACAGCACGAGGTCGGCGAACTTGCCCTCCTCGACGCTGCCGACGTACTCCGCGATGCCCTGCGCGAGCGCCGGATTGATCGTGTACTTGGCGACGTACCGCTTGATCCGGGCGTTGTCGCCGCCGTCGGGGTCGCCGTCGAGCGGCCCGCGCTGGCGCTTCATGGAATCGGCGAGCTGCCACGTCCGGGTGATCACCTCGCCGACGCGGCCCATGGCCTGGGAGTCGGACGAGGTGATGGAGATGATGCCCATGTCGTGCAGGACGCCCTCGGCCGCAATGGTCTCCGGGCGGATCCGCGAGTCGGCGAACGCCACGTCCTCGGGGATGTCGGCGTTGAGGTGGTGGCACACCATGAGCATGTCGAGGTGCTCGACGATGGTGTTCTCGGTGAACGGCAGCGTCGGGTTCGTCGATGCGGGAAGCACGTTCGGGTGTCCCGCGATGGCGATGATGTCCGGCGCGTGACCGCCGCCCGCGCCCTCGGTGTGGAAGGTGTGGATCACGCGGCCGTCGATCGCGGCGACGGTGTCCTCGAGGAAGCCGCACTCGTTGAGCGTGTCGGTGTGGACTGCGACCTGCACGTCGTACTCGTCGGCGACCCGCAGCGAGTTGTCGATGGAGGCGGTGGTCGAGCCCCAGTCCTCGTGCACTTTGAGGCCGATGGCGCCGGCGCGGATCTGTTCCGCGAGCGGCTCCGTCGCGCCGGCGTGCCCCTTGCCGAGGAGCCCGATGTTCATGGGGACCCCGTCGAGCGCCTGCAGCATGCGGGCGATGTGCCAGGGGCCGGGCGTCACGGTGGTGGCGTTGGTGCCCGCCGCGGGGCCGGTTCCACCGCCGATCATGGTGGTGACGCCGGAGTTGAGCGCGGTGTCGATCTGCTGGGCGCTGATGAAGTGGATGTGCGTGTCGATGCCGCCCGCGGTGAGGATGCGTCCCTCGCCCGCGATGATCTCGGTGGCAGCGCCGATGGTGATCGTGATGCCGTCGCTGATCTGCGGGTTGCCGGCCTTACCGATCCGGAGGATGTGGCCGTCGCGCAGCGCGACGTCGGCCTTGACGATGCCGGTGTGGTCGATGATCAGGGCATTGGTGATCACGGTGTCGGGGATGTCGTGCTCGCGCGTGAGCACCCCGTTCTCGCCCATGCCGTCGCGGATCACCTTGCCGCCGCCGAAGACGACCTCCTCGCCGTACACGGTGAGGTCCTTCTCGACGACGGCGAACAGCTCGGTGTCGGCGAGACGCACGGCGTCGCCGACCGTCGGACCGTAGAGGTCGGAGTACTCGCGCCGGCTCAGTTCGAAGCTCACTGCGCTCCCCCGATCCCGGCACCGTCGGCACCGTCGAGCGGGCCGTTGACGCGGTTGGCGAGCCCGTGGACCTCGCGGGTTCCGGCGAGGGCGACGAGCCGCACCGTCTTCCCGTCACCGGGCTCGAACCGGACGGCGGTCCCGGACGGGATGTCCAGACGGTGCCCGTACGCCTCGGTCCGGTCGAAGTCGAGGGCGCGGTTGACCTCGGCGAAGTGGAAGTGCGAGCCGACCTGGATGGGGCGGTCGCCGGTGTTGACGACGCGGACGGTGCGCGTCGAGCGGCCGTCGTTGCACAGGATCGGGGCGGACGCGAGGCGGAACTCTCCGGGGATCATGTCGCGCCTACCGGATCGGGTGGTGGACGGTGACGAGCTTGGTGCCGTCGGGGAAGGTGGCCTCCACCTGCACGTCGTGGATCATCTCGGGCACGCCCTCCATGACGTCGTCGCGGGTGAGGATCGTGGCCCCGTAGGCCATGAGGTCGGCGACGCTGCGCCCGTCTCGCGCGCCCTCGACCAGCTCGTACGTGATGATCGCGACGGCCTCGGGGTGGTTCAGCTTGAGCCCGCGGGCCTGGCGACGACGCGCCAGGTCCGCGGCGACGACGATGAGCAGTTTGTCCTGCTCGCGGGGCAAGAGGTGCATGAGAATTCACTCAAATCCCTTGCCCCGGCGGCCGTCAAGCCAGATCGTCAGGCGCAACAGGCTGGAAACACGAAGTTAACGTCCCTCATCCGCGCCGCCCTCGCGCAGCGCGGCGGTCCGCGCTCCCGACGAGTGCCCGGCGGATTCGGCGAGCCGGTACCGGATCAGCCTCGAGCTGTTGAGCACGACCGCGACTGAGGAGGCGTTGTGCAGGATCGCGGCCAGGACGGGCGAGAGCGCGCCGCCCGCGCCGACGAGCAGGCCGACCGAGTTGACCGCGATCGACATGCCGTAGTTCTGCCGGATCACGTCGACGGCCCGTCGGCCGAGATCCACGACGTCGAGGACGTTGCGCAAGTCGTCGCCGGCGAGCGCCACGTCGGCGGTCTCGACCGCCACGTCGGTCCCCGCGAGGCCCATCGCGATCCCCACGTCCGCCGCCGCGAGCGCGGGCGCGTCGTTGACGCCGTCGCCGACCATCGCGACCACGTGGCCCTCGTCCTGCAGCGCCCGGACTTCGGCCAGCTTGTCCTCGGGCATCACTTCAGCGCGCCATCGGGTGATGCCGAGTTCGGCGGCGATGGCGGCCGCCGTCGCCGGATGGTCGCCCGTGAGCATGACGACGGTGCCGATGCCCGCCGCCGCGACGGCGGCGAGGGTCTCGGCGGCCTCGGTGCGCACCTCGTCGCGCAGGCTGACGAGGCCGGTCAGGGCGCCGTCCACCGCGAGGAGCAGCGGCGTCTCGCACTCGGCGCGGAGCCGCTCGACCCACCGCGCGGCGTCGACGCCCACGGCCACGCCGTGCTGTTCCAGGAGCGCCGGACTCCCCAGCAGGAGCACGCGACCGTCCTCGGCCTGGGTCCGCATGCCGAGTCCGACGATGACCTCGCACTCCGCGTGGCTGGGGATCTCGATGTGCCGCTCCTCGGTGGAGCGGATCACGGCCTCCGCCAGCGGGTGCCGGGAGTGGATCTCGGAGCTGGCAGCGTGGGCGAGCACCTGCTCCGGCGTCCAGTCGTCGCGGAACGAGACGACATTGGTCACCACGGGCCGCCCGGTAGTCAGCGTGCCGGTCTTGTCGAAGACCACCGCCGTGACCGAGCCCGCCGCCTCGAGGTGCGAACCGCCCTTGATGAGGATGCCGCGCCGCGCACCGTTGCCGATGGCGCCGCTGATCGCGGTCGGCGTCGACAGGCCCACCGCGCAAGGACACGCGATGAGCAGCATCGTCATCGCACGACGCAGATCCCGGGTCAGGAGCAGGGTGAGCCCGGACAGGAGGAACGACCCGGGGACGAAGCGGCGGGAGAAGTTGTCCCCGACGGTCTGGATCGGCGCCCGGTCCCGCTCGGCCTCCTCGACCCGCTCGATGATGCGGCCGATGGCGGTGTCGGCTCCCACGGCCGTGGCGCGCACGACGAGCCGTCCCGAGACGACCACCGCTCCCGCGTGCACCGTCGCGCCCGGTTCGATGGTGACGGGAAGCGTCTCCCCGGTGAGCGCGGCCTGGTCGACAACGGCGAGCCCGTCGACTACGACGCCGTCCACGGGCACCGCCACGTGGTCGTGCACGATGACGACGTCGCCGACGTCGAGTGCGTCGATCGGGACTTGCACCTCGGCACCGTCGGCGAGCCGCAGCCAGGCCGAATCGGTGTTGCCGCGCAGCAGGTCCGAGATCGCGCGCCGAGTGCGGCGCAGCGTGAGGTCCTGGAGGAACTCGCCGATGTTGAGGAGCCACAGCACCGTCAGCGCGACGACGTTCTCGCGCAGGAGGAGGCTCGCGATGGTGGCCGCCGAGACGAGGGCGTCCGTGCCGGCGCGTCCACCGCGCAACGATCGCAGGGCGCCACGCAGGAACGGGTAGCCGGTGAAGACGGTGATCGCGGTCGCCGCGGTCCGCGTGCCGGGACCGAGCAGCGGCGGTCGGCGGAAGGCGTAGCGGCGGAGGCCGAGGAGCACCAGGGCCGCGGCGCCGAGCCCCATCCGGAGCAGATCCGCATTGGTCACGTCGGCCGAGTGCGGCGCGTGCCGGGCGACGAGGGAGGAGTCGGCGGCGAGCCCCTCCGCGGCGGCCTCGGCGATGCGCGCGGGATCGACGTCGCTGCGATGCCAGACCACGAGGGAACCCGTGTGGCTGTAGGCGTGCGCCGCGCGCACCCCGGGGATCGCCAGCACCGCGTCCTCGACCGCGATGCGGCGCTGCGGTGTCGCTCCGACGAGATCATCGAGCACCCAGCGCAGCCGGCCGGCGGCCTGTGAGACGACACGGCCCGCCGGCTCGGACAGCGCGGTCATCAGTGGTCGTGGTCGTGCGCGGCGCCGGTCGCCGGTGGGGTCGACTCCTCGCCGACCCGCTCCTTGGCCTCGGCCAGGATGTCCGCGGCGTTCAGTCGCACGTTCTCGGCGACCTCCTCGGCCTTGCGGCTGCCCTTGAGTCCCAGCGCCGTCGCGGCGACCGCGCTCTCGCGCAGCGGCGCCTTGGCGAGCGCCTTCTTGGTCGCCTCGTACGCCGCGGCGCCGACGAGGCCGGTCACGAGCGCGGAGCCCGCTTTGAGGAGTACCGCCTGAACCGCCATCGGATCGTCCCTTCGTCAGGCGGCGTCACGCCACCTATCGAACATCATTTCCAACAGCGTACCGCGCGAGGCGGGACGGACGGAACGTAACGCACAACACGGTGGGCCGCGCTGCGCGCGTTCCCGGGACGAGGCGGCAGGGCGCCGAGGCTCAGCCCTGCGCGACCTTCACCGCGAGCACGGGGCAGGTGGCGTCGAGTAGGATCCGCTGCGCCGACGAGCCGAACAGGAGCTTGCCGGTCGCGGTGCGGTGCTTGATCCCGATCACGAGGACGGATGCGTCCAGCGCCGTCGCGGCGTCGACGACGCCCCCCACCGGGTCCTTCTCGAACTCCTTCGGACGCTCGATGGTGACGGAGAGGCCGCGCGCGGCGGCCTCCGAGACGTCGGGGGCGTCACCGTCGAGCAGGAAGACGACGATGGGCTCCCCCGGCCTGCGCTCGGCCTCGCGATAGGCGGCCTCGAGCGCGGCGGCGCTCTCGGGAGTGGTCGAGTGGGCGACGAGAATCGTCATGTCAGACGTCCTTTCCGGTGCGGGCGGTCACGACCTGGCGCGCCTTGATCAGGAGCACGGCGAGGAGCAGGGCGTAGAGGGTGATCGAGATCGGCGAGGAGACGAAGACGGAGTAGTCGCCGTCCGAGGAGAGCAGGGCGTCCCGCAGGCTGGTCTCGGCGAGCGGTCCGAGCACCATGCCGATGAGCAGGGGGGCGATCGGGATGTCGTAGCGCTTGAAGACGAAGGCCAGCAGGCCGATCGCGAGGAAGAGCAGCAGGTCGAACATCGTCGGCGACGTGGCGTAGATGCCGAGGCCGCAGAAGACCACGATGCTGCCGTAGAGGTACGGCGCGGGGATCAGCAGCAGCTTCGCCCACAACTGCGCGAAGGGCAGGTTGATGATCAGCAGCACGACCATCGCGATGAAGAAGCTGGCGAGCAGCGCCCACACCAGGTCCGGCGAGTTGTCGAACAGCAACGGTCCCGGCTGCAGGCCGTACTGCCGGAACGCGGCGAGCATGATCGCGGCGGTCGCCGAGACCGGGAGGCCCAGCGAGAGCAGCGCTCCCATCGCCATGCCGGTGGTGGAGTTGCCGGCGGCCTCCGGTGCCGCGAGGCCGCGGGGCGCGCCCTTGCCGAACATGGGGAACTTCCGGCGACGG
This sequence comes from Tsukamurella tyrosinosolvens, assembly GCF_900104775.1. Classification (NCBI taxonomy): domain Bacteria; kingdom Bacillati; phylum Actinomycetota; class Actinomycetes; order Mycobacteriales; family Tsukamurellaceae; genus Tsukamurella; species Tsukamurella tyrosinosolvens. The sequence goes on along the minus strand of NZ_FNSA01000003.1, from coordinate 1,721,603 downwards.
TCGAGGCGGCGTTCCACGTCGTAGGCGAGGAAGGTGGGGACCTCCGAACCGCCGACGGGAATCACACCGAAGGGCAGGCCGATCGCGGTGCCGCGGCCCCACGCGGGCAGCGCCTCCTTGAACTCGGCCTTCGAGAGCCAGGCGCGGCCCGCCTTGGCGCCGAGCGCCTTCGGGGCCGGATCGCGGCGGATCCGCGAGGCGACGATGATGATCTCGCCGAGCGCCAGCATGCCGACCGCGACGATCACCAGCGAGATCCCGTCGAACAGGTTCGCGGAGCCGAAGGTGAAGCGCTCGGTACCGGAGATCTGGTCGATGCCCACGGTCGCGAACATGAGGCCCATCACCAGCGAGGCCAGGCCCTTGATCACTGATTCCGAGACGACGGACGAGATCGCGCCGAAGGCGAGCAGCGAGAGCGCGAAGTACTCGGCCGGACCGAACTTCGTGGAGAGATCCGCCATGAACGGCGCGAGGAAGACCACGAGGATCGACGCGATCATGCCGCCGATGAACGCCCCGATCGCGGCGATGGCCAGCGCCTGGGGCGCCTTGCCGTTCTTCGCCATCTGGTGCCCCTCGAAGGTCGACGCGATCGACGAGGCCTGACCCGGTGTGTTCATGAGGATGGCCATCGTCGAGTCGCCGAAGAGGCCGCCGAAGTAGACGCCGGAGAAGAGGATGAAGGCCGCGGTCGGGTTGAGCGCGAAGGTCATCGGGAGCAGCAGCGCCACGGCCATCGAGGATCCGAGGCCGGGCAGCACGCCCACCGCGGTGCCGATGAGGCAGCCGATGACGACCCACATGAGGTTCGACGGCGAGAGGGCGCCGGCGAACCCGTCGAGCAGGAGTCCGAACTGGTCCATGGTCACAGTCCTCCCAGGATTCCGGACGGGAGCGGGACGTCCAGCAGGACGCCGAAGATCAGGAAGACGAAGCTGGAGAGCAGCAGCCCGACCGAGACGTCGAAGAGCGGCCGCTTGCTGTTGAAGGCCCGTGTCACGCACCAGAACAGGAGCGCGGCGGCCAGGATCCAGCCGAGCACGTCGAGGAGCACCGCGAAGGCGATGAGTCCGCCGATGAGCCAGCCGGCGGCCGCCCAGTCGGTGTAGGTACGGAACTTCGTCTCCGAGCGCGCCAGCTCGTCCGGGTTGCGGACGAAGTGCACCGCGAGAGCGGCGGCGAGCGCGTAGCCGACGATCGCCAGCAGCCACGGGAAGAACGTCGGTCCGGGGCTGTCATCGGACTGCACGTCCATGGTGAGGTTGCCGATCACCACGAGGGTGCTGGCGATGGCCAGGATCGCGGGGACGACGAGCGCGCCGAGCCCGTTGCCCGCGCCCTTGGCCGCGGCGTCCGCTTCGTCTGCCTGCGCGGTCATTTGCCCAGCTCCTTGTACAGGCCGGCGATGACGCGATCCTCGTCGGCGATGAAGGTGGTCAGGTCCGGGCCCTCGAGCCAGGCCCTGGTCCACTTGTTGTTGCGTTCGGCGTCGGCCCAATCCTGCGTGCGCATGACCTCGTCGAAGACGTCGCGGATGTTCTTCACGTCCGCCGGGGAGATGCCGGGCGGACCGAACAGGGCGCGCCAGTTGGCGAGGGTCACGTCGTAACCGAGCTGGCGCAGCGTCGGGAAATCCACACCGTCGAGGGGCTCCTTGGCCGCCATGGCGAGGCCGCGGAGGCGGCCGGACTGGATCTGGTCGATGAGGTCGGCGTAGCCCGAGAAGGCGGCCTTCGCGGTACCGGTGACCAGGGCCTGGGCGACCTCGCCGCCGCCGGCCTTGGGGATGTAGGTGGTGTTCTTCGGGTCGATCCCGGCGGCCTTGGCGAACTGGGCCATGACGAGCTGGTCGAAGCTGCCGCCGCCGGTGAACGGGATCGAGTGCGGGTTGCTCTTCCAGGTCGCGACCAGGTCGTCGACGGACTTGTACGGGGAGTTCGCGGGGACGACGAGCACGTCGTACTCCTCGAAGATCCGCGCGATCGGGGTCACGTCGGTCATCGTCACGGCGGACTTGGTCTGCTGGACGCCGGCGACGAGGCCGGTGCCGCCGACCATGACGACGTCGGCGCGGCCCGGCATCGAGTGCAGGCGGGACAGGCCGATGGTGCCGGCGGCGCCGGGCACGTTGACGACCTGGATGTTGGTGGCGATCTTCTGCTCCCGCATGATCGCCTGCGCCTCGCGCATGACGAGGTCCCAGCCGCCGCCCGCGCCGGCGGGCGCGATCAGCGTGGCCTTGTTACGGATGTCGGCGGAGAGGCCGCCGCGCTGGAAGGAGTAGAAGACCGCCATGGAGACCACCACGACGACGATGATCGCGTAGATGGCGAGCGCGACCATGTTGCGCTGTCCCGGTGGACTTTTCGTCCGTCCCGCTTCGTCCGAGCTGTCCGTCACGACCGTGGCCTCCTCGTCGAGCTGATGAGGACGCCAGATTATCGACGCACCAACGGCGTATGACGAGAACGGAAAATCTCAGTAAAGAGCAGAATGCGCGAAACGCGCAGAACTCCCTCCGCTCAGTGGGGCCGTTGCCCCGCAGCCGATTCCGATCAGCGATCGAGCCAGTGGTCCACGTCGAGCTCGCGGGCGTCGCTCAACGCAGAGGCCTGGCAGCCGAAGCCCACCACGGCGCGGCCGTCGTCGAGCATCACCGAGCCCAGCGTCATCGGGGCGGGCAGCCGGGTGAGGAAGGTCCCCAGCGCGGCGGGCGCGAGTCGCCACAGCTCGCCGCGAATGACGCGGCCGTGGTCGGCGTCGTGGACGAGGCCCGGCTTGGGCGGCGTCGTCGCCAGTTCGACCAGCCGGTACTCGCCGACGGTCCGGATCTCCCCCGCCCAGTGCGCCCCGAGCGAGGTCAGTTGGTGTTCGAGCGGCTGGCCGCGCAGGTGCGCGCCGAAGACCGCCAGGTCGACGGCGCCGGCGAGGCCGAGGTTCCACGGCGCCACAGGCTGCGCGCCGGTGATCCGAGCGGCGAGGTCGAGCGCGACCCCGTCGTGCCCCGCGGGCGCGAGCACCGTGATGCCGAACTGCGCGCCGTCGGCGGTCTCCCCGGCCGGGACGGCGACGCCGCACAGGTCGAGGAGGTTGCAGAAGTTGGTGTACGTCCCCATCTCGGAGTTCACCCAGACCGGGTCGGCAGCCACCTCGGCGAGGGTCGGGTGGCGCGGGGCGGTGGGCACCATGAGCCCGGCGAAGCCGTCGAAGAGCGCCGCTGCCCGCGCGGCGATGGCGCGCAGCTCGGCCTGGTCGGAGGCCAGACGGTGCGCGGGAACCTCGCCCGCCGCGCGCACGATGCCGGCCACCGTCGGATCCAGCCCCGCGTCGTCACCTGCCACGGTGACGAACTCCCCCACCGCGCTGTACCGCTCGGCGACCAGGGCACCGTCGTAGAGGAGCTTCGCGGCGGCGAGCAGCTCGGAGACGTCGACGGGCTTGACCCGCAGCCCGGCCGCCTCGGCGCGGGCGACGGCACCGTCGAAGGCCTCCCGCCAGGAGGCCGGCAGGGCGGGGAGCTCGGCGGGGATCGCGAGCGCCGCGTCGGGCGCGGCGGCGAAGGGGGTGTCGGCGGCCCAGCGGCGGGTGCCGGTGGCGCCCATGACCGCCATGGCGCGGCCCGCCGTGGCGACGTCGCGGGCGAAGACCGTGACGCAGTCGTACGAGGCGCACGCGGGCACGACCCCGTCGGTGCTGACGGCGCCGATCGTCGGCTTGATGCCGACGATGCCCTGCAGCCCGGCGGGCACGCGGCCCGAACCCGCGGTATCGGTGCCGATCGCGATGTCAGCGTAGTCGAGGGCCACGGCGACGGCGGAGCCCGAGCTCGATCCGCCGGAGATGCGGTCGGGTCGCCGGGAGTCGCGCACCGCGCCGAAGGGGCTCCGGGTGCCGACGAGGCCGGTGGCGAACTGGTCGAGGTTCGTCTTGCCGATCACCACCGCTCCGGCGGCGCGCAGGGCGGCGACGGCTGCCGCGTCCGCCGCGGGGCGATACGCGTAGCCGGGGCAGGCGGCGGTGGTCGGGAGGCCCGCCACGTCGACGTTGTCCTTGACGGCGAGGACGACGCCCGCGAGCGGGCCGCCCGCCGCGAGCGACGCGGTGTACTCGGCGGCGACCTCCGCCTCCGGCCGCAGCGCGAGGAACACCTCGGGGCGATCGTCCGCCTCGATGCGCCGGTAGATGTCGGCGATGCGGGTCATGCTGCGCTCCTCGTGAATTCACCGGCGGCCGCCCAGCGGCCGCGCTCCTCGTCGCGGGCGATCTCCATCGCGGACCGCACCCGGGCGATGTCGTCGGCCTCGCGGGCGAGGAACGCACGGTGCGCGGAGAGCGAGAAGGATCCGGGCGTGATGTCCACCGAACCGCGGCCGGCGGCCGTATCGGCGCGCAGGTCCGCGAGTTCCTCGGTGCTCACGGGGTACCAGCTGATCCGGTCGAAGTGCCGCAGCAGCCAGGGGTGTTCGGGCTCGAAGCCGCCCGCGGTGAGCGGGTGCCGGTGGTTCCAGACCTGGGTGGTGCGGCCCACGAACTGGTAGCCGCCGGGGCCCTCCATGCCGTAGATGCACAGGTACGCGCCGCCGATGCCGACGGCGTTCTCCGGTGTCCAGGTGCGGGCGGGGTTGTACTTGGTGGTCACCAGGCGGTGGCGCGGGTCGAGCGGGACGGCCACGGGCGCACCGAGGTACACGTCGCCGAGGCCCAGCACGAGGTACGAGGCGTCGAAGACGATCCGCTGCACGTCCTCGACCGATCCGAGGCCGTTCATGCGGCGGATGAACTCGATGTTCCAGGGGCACCACGGGGCGTCGCCGCGCACGCCGAGGACGTACCGCTCGATGGCCTCGCGGGTGCTCGGGTCGTCCCAGGACAGCGGCAGGGAGACGGTGCGGCTGGGCACGATCATGTCGTCGGCGGCGGGGAGCTGCGACTCCGCCTCGCGGATCCAGTCGAGGGCCGCGGGCTGGTTCAGCGCGGTCGGGTCGAACTTCACCTGCAGGCTGCGCACGCCGGCGGTGAGATCGATCAGTCCCCGCGGAGATTCGGCGCGTAGCCGCTGCTCGAGCGCGTGGACGCGGGCCCGCGACTCCAGGTCCAGCGTCATGGCGCCGTACTCGACGAGGATGTTGTCATCGCCCGAGCGGCGGTAGGTGATCGTGGTCTCGGCGTCGGCCGTCATGGAGCGGGCGAGGACGCCGTCGTCGGCGTCGCCGCCGGCCGACAGCACGACGGGCAGGTTCGCACGCCGTGCACTGCCGACGGCCCCGGGCGAGGCGGCCGCGGCGGCGCGGACGGGGACGAAACGCACGGCGTCGCCGGGACGGAGCTGCCCCAGCTTCCAGCGGTCGGCCGTGGTCACGGTGACCGGGCAGACGAAGCCGCCCAGGCTGGGGCCGTCGGGGCCGAGCAGGATCGGGGTGTCACCGGTGAAGTCGAGGGCGCCCACGGAATACGCGTTGTCGTGGATGTTCGACGGGTGCAGACCGGCCTCGCCGCCGTCGGGGCGGGCCCACTCGGGCTTGGGGCCGATGAGCCGGACGCCGGTGCGGTCGGAGTTGAAGTGCACCTCGTAGGCGGTGTCGTACAGAGTCGCGATGTCGGCGTCGGTGAAGTACTCGGGGGCGGAGTGCGGTCCGACGGTGACCGCGAGCTGCCACCGGGTGGTGAACGCGGGGACCTCGTCATCGAGGATGCGGCGCGGGGCGGAGGCGGCGGTGTCGCCGAGGGGCAGTTCGTCGCCGGCGGCGAGGGTCCGGCCGTCGTGGCCGCCGAACTTCCCCAGCGTGAACGTCGAGGCGCTGCCGAGGTAGTCGGGCACCGTCACGCCGCCGCGGACGGCGAGGTACACGCGCATGCCGAGCGATCCGGTGGCACCGACGGCGAGCTGCTGCCCGGGGAGGAGCTCGACGGGCGCCCAGGTGGGGACGGGCGCCCCGTCGACGGTGACCGTGACGGGCGCGCCCGTGACCGCGACGGTGGTGGCCTCGTCGACGGTGACGGCGAGGCCGCCGAGGGTGCACTCGAATCCCGGTGCGCCCTCGTCGTTGCCGACGGCGAGGTTGGCGAGGCGGAAGGAGAGGTCGTCCATCGGGCCGGACGGCGGAACCCCGATCGACCAGTAGCCGGCGCGGCCTGGCCAGTCCTGCACGGTGGTCATAGGGCCGGGGCGGACGACGGTGAGGGTGGTCATGCGGCGGCCTCCGAGATCTCGAGTTCGACGGCGGTGGGGTCGAAGCCGTTGCAGGGGTTGTTGATCTGCGGGCAGTTGGAGATCAACACGAGTGTGTCGATCTCGGCGCGGAGCACCACCTTCTTCCCCGGGGCGGAGAGGCCGTCGACGATGCCGAGCGTGCCGTCGGGGTCGACGGGGACGTACATGTAGAAGTTGACGTTGCCCACCAGGTCGCGCTTGCCGAGGCCGTGCCGGCTGCCCTCGATGAGGAAGTTCTCGACGCAGGCGTGCTGGTGCTTGGTGTGGTGGCCGTAGCGCAGCGTGTTGGACTCCTGCGAGCAGGCGCCGCCGAGGGTGTCGTGGTGGCCGACCTCGTCGTCGACGATCGTCATCATCGGGCGCGACTCCTGGTCGCGGATCACGGTTCCGGCGCCCAGGAAGATGCTGCCCTGGCCGAGGATCGTCTGCTGGGCGCTGTAGCGGACGGCGTGGTCGTGCGCGCCGTAGAAGAGGGTGTCGACGGCCTGATTGCCGTCCAGGTCGGTCATGGTGAGGGTGTGGCCGGCGGGGACGATGCCCGACCAGGGCGCCCGCGGGGTGACGGTGGCGATCATGGTTGGTCCTTCGGTCGGTGGTCGGCGGTCAGCGCGCGGCGCGGTGGGCGTCCTCGGAGTTCGCCACTGCGCGCTGGTATTCGGGGTCGGTATCGGTGGCGGCGACGAGCGCGGCCAGGTCGTCGTCGGCGCGCCAGGCCAGCACCTCGAGCAGGCCGGTGTCGAAGGTCGGCGACGGGTCGAGCGGATGGGCGGTGTTCGCGACGGCGACGACGCACGGCAGGTGCAGCACGAGCTCCACCGCCGTCCCCGCCCCCGCGCTGCCGGTGGAGGCGAGGGCACCGTCGGCCTCCACGGTGACGCCGTGGAAGAAGGAGACGGACGGGGTGACGTCGGTGGGCGTGAGGCCGTGCTTGGCGGCGGCGAGCACGAGCAGTTCGCGGCCGGCGGGGCTGTCCGAATGCGCCTCCCCCGCGCCGTACTTGGCGGTGTTGGTGGCGAGCGTGGTGGTGCCGCAGAGGGCGTCGTGGTGGCCGGAGCCGTCGGCGACGACGGTGGCGAGTACCCGCCCCTGGTCGGAGAGCAGCGGGTGGCCCGCGCCGATGTAGGCCTGCCACGGCACCTTGACGGTGTCGGCCACGTTGAGCCGCTCCCAGGGGGCGTCGGCGCGCCAGAGCAGGACGTTCGCGCAGGCGCTGCCGACGGTGTCGGTCAGGCGGATTCGGGTGCCGCGCGCCAGCACCTTCGACGTGTAGCGGCCGCCCGGGACGGTCTCCGCCCAGGTGAGGGCGTCCGCGGGCACGCCGGCGGGCGGGTCGGGCCAGGCGGTGGCGGGCACCGTCGGCATGCCCTCGACGCGGGTGTCGGCCTGGGCGCGGGCGTGGTCGCGGGCGCCCTGGGTGGTAGCGGTGGTCTCAGCGATGGCGGTCACGTCAGATGCCTTTCGTGGCGGGGAGGTTCGGGAGGACGGCGGTGACGGGGCGCGGGTGCGCGCGGCGCGGGAAGCACGCGATGCCGGCGATGACGACGACCGCGATGGTGATCGGCCCGGCCCACTGCAGCAGCGGGGATTGGCCTGTGGGGTCGTAGATCTCGGCGCGCGGCCAGGCGAGGTTGATCACCATCGCCCCGCCGTAGAGGACGGCCGCGGCGTTGATCGGCACTCCCCAGCGGCCCAGGGTGAAGACGGGCTTCCCCTCGGAGTCGCGGACAGTAGCGCCGTGCGGCCAGCCGCGGAGCCGCTGGTAGAGCATCGGCACCGTCACCGACAGGTAGGCGAGGTAGATGAGCACGATGCACACGCTGGCGAGGGTCGCGAAGATCGCGGGGTTGCCCACGTTCACCAGCAGGACGGCGACGCAGAGGACGCCGATGAGCACGGCCGGGGCGACGGGCGCCTGCGTGCGCGGGTTCACACGGGAGAGCTGGTCCGAGAACGGGAGCCGGTGATCGCGGGCCATGGAGAAGATGAGGCGGCTGCACGCGGTCTGGATGGCGAGCGTGCAGATGAAGACGGCCACGGCCACGTCGACCAGGAGGACCTTGCCCCAGAACGAGCCGAGGACGGACTGGAGCACGTAGGGCAGGCCGCCGGCGGCGAGCTCCTCCCCCAGCGTCGGCGCGGCCATGAGGGCGGTGATCAGCATGAGGCCGCCGCCGACCGCCGAGGCGGTGAGGGCGAACCGGATGGTGCGCGGCGCGACCCGGCGGGGGTTGACGGTCTCCTCGGCGAGCTCGCCCGCCGAGCCGAAGCCGACCATGACGTAGGCGGCCATGAGGCCGGAGACGATGAACGCGCCGAGGTAGCCGCCCGAGCCGGTCGTGGTCGCGTGGGAGGTGTCGAAGACGACCTGGGGGCCGCGCTGGGCGTGCATCGCGAGGGCGCCGATGACGGCGACCACGCCGACGAGCTCGCAGGTGACGCCGATGGCGTTGATGCGGCTCATCCAGTGCACGCCGATGCAGTTGATCGTGGTGGTGACGATCAGGAGGACCGTGCCGAGCAGAACGGCATTGGCGGCGCCGCTGGAGCTGGTGAGGGACGGGTTGTCGCCGATGATCTGGAAGCCCGACCACACGGTCGGCAGCACCACCTGCAGCGCGATCGCGGCCGCCGCGGCGGTGACGATCTGCGCGAGGATCATGAACCAGCCGCCGAACCAGCCGACCACCTCACCCCCGAGGCGCCGCGACCACTGGTAGATCGCGCCGGAGATCGGGTAGCGGGCGGCCATCTCGGCGAAGCACAGCGCCACGAGGAACTGGCCGACGTAGACGAGGGGCCAGGTCCAGAAGAAGGCGGCCCCGCCGAGCGAATAGCCCAGGCCGAACAGCTGGAAGATGGTGGTGAGGATGGACACGAAGGAGAACCCGGCGGCGAACGACGCGAACGTCCCGAGCGAGCGGCGCAGCTGCGGCTGGTAGCCCAGCTGTGCCAGATCATCCGAATCATGGTGTCGGGGTTGGGTGGTTGTCATGGGCGGCTTCCCGGTCGGAGCTCTATCTGTCAGTTGATAGAAAACCGTTCTCCGGGGTCACCCGGATTGCCCCGCTGTAAGGACTGGGAAAACCGGCGCTACGAACATGTTTCGTGGCAGGTAGCCTGGCCGCTGTGACGGAGGCGAACAGCGGGGCCGGCGGTGGGGCCGGCGGTGGGGCGGAAACCGCAGGTAAACGGGGGCGGCCGCGGGCGAACGACCCGCGCCGGCCCGGCGCCACCGCCGTCGACGAGATCCTCGACGCGGCGGCTGAGCTGTTCACGCAGCGCGGGTACGCGGCCACCTCGACGCGGCAGATCGCCGAGGCCGTGGGCATCCGGCAGGCCTCGCTGTACCACTACTTCCCCACCAAGGGTGAGATCCTGACCGCGCTGTTGGAGGCGACGGTGCAGGCGCCGCTCGCGCTCGCACGCACTGTTGTTACCGCCGACGGTGCGCCTTTGGACCGGTTGTTGTCGTTGGCCCGGTCCGACGCCGGGCAGCTGCTGGCGGCGCGCTACAACCTGGGCGCGCTCTACCACCTGCCCGAGTTGGCCGCCGACGAGTTCGCCGAGTTCCGCGCCGATCGGGCAGAGCTGGCCTCGCACTACCGTTCCCTGGCCACCGCTGTTCTGGACGACGACGGCGACCCGCGCGTACTCCTGCCGTTCCGGCTCGTGGAGTCCGTCATCGGCCTGCGGTCCGACGGTGCCGTCGGCCCTGGTGCGGGCGATGGCTCCGGGGCGGGGTTCGACGACGGTGACGTGGTGGACGCGATCTGTCGGGCGATTCAGCGGGTGCTGGCGTAGCCGCTGGTCACGGTGCCTTCGAGATCGCCAGCGTCGCCCACTCGATCGCCATGTTGCACTCGTCAACGAGCCCAGGTGACGGCTTCGCCCCCGTGCCATCGACTGCGTAGGCAGAGTGAATGATCGCCTTCTCCGACATGAACGACGCAAAGCATCCGTTGTCGCCCTCGGTCGTCACGATAACGGTCCGCCCACTGATCCTGCGATCGGGCTGCCAGGGGCGACGACTCTGCTTCGCCTTGTAGTTCTCTAGGGACAGCTCGTTGCCAAGCGTCTGGCTGAAGTACGCGACCCCGCTCAGTGAGTCCCAGCGACATCCCCGGTAGTTGGGGGAAACCGAGATCATCACGTCCGTCAACGTTCGCGGGTCTGCCCCAAGACTCTTCATTTCCTCGTCGGAGTACGCGGTACAGGGCTCGAAGCTGGTCCCATCGTTGCGCTCGTTGGTACGCCCCTCGAATTCAGGCACGAACGGCAAGGGGCGAGCTGAGGCCGTTGCTCCGTTCGAGGCCGTAGTCCCGGCCGACACCGCCTCGCCCTCGACCGATACAGCGCATCCGCTGACCATCGCGGCAACGGCAAGCACCGCAGCGCCTCGCATTACCACCGCACGAGGCCGATCCCCTCGGCGTTCTCCAGCTCAGTGTCGCCGAGGTCCTTTGCGATCTGCCGCAGGGCCGCCGCGATCATCTCAGCCTCCGCAATCTCCCGGTTGAAGTTCTGCACCACCGACTGCTCATGATCGTGCACCGCGACGCCTATGTTGAATGTCGCTGCTCGACCTTCGACCGTGTCTCCCAGGTAATTGGTGCGACCGACCTCCGAAAGCGAGCGAACGATGACTTTCAACCTGGCAGCGTGCCGATCGTGCGACTTGGCCAGTTCCTCGATCGGATCGCCCTCGAGCACCATGTTCGGACGGTCGGCGATGCGCTGCTCCGCCTCCTGGCGGATCTTGTCCGCATCGGGATTCCCCATGTTCCTCCGATCGTCACCGGTGGGCGAGTACGCGCCCTCATCTATTGGACGCACCAGCTCGGCGATCGGTTCCCAACACTTTCACCGAACACGGAAAGGGGCGCAGCCGTGCGGCCGCGCCCCCTTCTCACGTCGAACTCAGTCCGTCTTGACCTCGCTGCGGTCGCCGGACCACAGGGTGTGGAAGGTGCCCGGCTTGTCGACGCGCTTGTAGGTGTGCGCGCCAAAGAAGTCGCGCTGCCCCTGGACGAGCGCGGCGGGCAGGCGGTCGACGTTGAGCGAGTCGAAGTAGCTCAAGGCGGTCGCGAACCCCGGGACCGGGACGGCCGCCTGGGTGGCGGTGATGACGACGCGGCGCCACGCGTCCTCACCGTCGCGGATGGCCTGCGCGAAGTACGGGGCCTCGAGCAGGGTGTTGAGGTTGGGGTTCTCGGCGTAGGCGTCGGCGAGGACGTTGAGGAACTGGGCACGGATGATGCAGCCGCCGCGCCAGATCTTGGCGACGGCGCCCTTGTCGATGTTCCAGCCGTACTTCTCCGCGCCGGCGATGATCGCGTCGAAGCCCTGGGCGTAGGCGACGATCTTGGAGGCGTAGAGGGCCTTCGCGACGTCGTCGACGAAGGAATCGTCGACCCGCGGGGCCGTGGGGCGCTCGATGCCGAGCGCGCGGACCGCGTCGCGCTGGGCACGCTTGGACGAGACGGCGCGGCCGAAGACGGCCTCGGCGACGCCGCCGACCGGCACGCCCAGATCGAGTGCGGTCTGGACGGTCCAGACGCCGGTGCCCTTGCTGCCGGCCTGGTCGGTGACGATGTCGACGAAGGGCTTGCCCGTCTCCGCGTCGACGTGCTTGAGGATGTCGATGGTGATCTCGATGAGGTAGCTGTTGAGCGGCCCCTCGTTCCACGTGGCGAAGAGGCCAGAGATCTGGGCGGGGGTGTAGCCGGCGACGTTGCGGAGCAGGTCGTACGCCTCGCCGATGAGCTCCATGTCGGCGTACTCGATGCCGTTGTGGATCATCTTGACGAAGTGTCCGGCGCCGTCGGTGCCGACGTGGGTCACGCAGGCCTCCCCCTCCGCGACCGCGGCGATCGACGCGAGGATCGGGCCGAGGGTCTTGTAGGACTCGGCAGTGCCGCCGGGCATGATCGACGGGCCCTTGAGCGCGCCCTCCTCGCCGCCGGAGATGCCGGCGCCGACGAAGTGGATGCCCGTCGGCGCGATCTTCGCCTCGCGGGCGATGGTGTCGTGGAAGTTCGCGTTGCCGCCGTCGACGATGATGTCGCCCGGCTCGAACCGCTCCTTGAGCTGCTCGATCACCGCGTCCGTGCCCGCGCCGGCCTGCACCATGATGATCGCGGTGCGCGGCTTCGCGAGGCTGGCGACGAACTCGTCGATGGTGTCGCTGGCAACGAAGTTCGCCTCCGGGTGGTTCTTCGCGACCTCGTGCGTCTTCTCCGGCGAGCGGTTGTAGATCGCGACGGTGTTGCCCTCACGGGACGCCAGGTTGCGGGCCAGGTTGGAGCCCATCACCGCCATCCCCACCACTCCGATGTTCGCCTTGGCGTCGTTGCTGCTCATCGCTTGTTCGTCCCTCTTCCTCGTGGTGGTTCACACTCGGCCCCTACGTTACGTCCCCACGCCCGACGGTGCCCCCACCTCACCTGTTCTTCGGGCGGTCCTTCTTCGCCTTCTCGACGACCTTCTTGATCCCCGCTGCCGCGACCGCCGGATCCTCGTGTTCCCAGACGCGAATCACGGTCCACCCGGCTTCCTCGAGACGCCTGTTCGTGTCGGCATCGCGCGCTCGATTCTTCTTGACCTTGGTCGCCCAGAAATCCGCGTTCGTCTTGCTCACGGTGTAGTGTTCAGGGCACCCGTGCCAGAAGCACCCATCGAGGTAGACCGCTACCTTGAGGCGCGAGAAGACCAGGTCCGCTCGACGCCGAGCGAGCTCGGGGAGCGGCGCCTTATCCACGAAGTAGCGCAGCCCCAGACGGTGCGCTTCCCGCCGCAGCGCCAGTTCAGGCCCGGTGTCCCTGCGGCGGTTCGACCTCATCGACCGCCGCACGCCGTCCGACGACGCCCAGGACGCCACTTCCGAAATCACCGACCGGCAAGATGCGTGGCTAGATTGAGTCGACACTTCTCGTCGACGATCCAATCCTGGTAGCCGATCCCGAAAACGGTGCGGCCAGCGATCTTCGACTTGACAGCGCCCGCCGCGGCCGCAGGATTTCTGAACTTCTTGTCCACGAATTCGGGAGCCCCTTGAGCCAGTGCTATTCGCAGTTCTGAGGTGACGGGGTCGAAGAATCCGATGATGTGATTGTCCTCGATATCAATGCTCACACGAAGTTCACCCCGATCCGACCACACGAGTTCTGGGACCGCCTCCTCCGCAGGCGGAAGCACGACCTCGGGAGTCGGCTCCGGCTGGGGTCCACCTTCGTGTTCGACGGCGGTCGCCTCACCGATGCCGAGGAGGTCCCAACGGTCCAGTCGGTCGTTGACGACGAATCGCTCGACACCGACCCAACCTGCGCCACCGGGTCGGTTTCCGGCCCTCAGCCACGCCTTCCTGACCGACTTCAATCGTTTCGCGAAGGTTGCACTCGGCACGACGTAGAACACGGGCGCGCCGTCCTGACGGTCCACGAAGACGATGACTTCATGCCTCCCGACGCTGTCCGTCAGCTCATGGTCATCCCAATCGATCCTCCATGCGCCTGCCGTCGCGTCGAGCACGCGAGCCGTGTAACTCGAGCCGGTCGTCCCGGTGACGGCCAATCGTCGATCCGCGAGCTGTTCCGCTCGCCCTCCGTGCTGACGGATGCGGTCAATAACAAGGGCGGCCGCCTGATCGGAGTTCGAACTTCGGCCTGGCTCCTCAGTCTCACTCGTCGGCACGCCGAAGTCGACAACCCGAGTCGGGGGCTCACCAGCAGGCCTTCCCGGCGCCGGTTCGCGTCGGATACGTCCTCCGAGCGCCTGCCACAGCGTCTCCGCGCGCCGTACCGCCAACCCGCCGAGCCGCTTGGCGGCACCGCGCCACTCGGATCGGAGTTCGCCGGCCGTGCGGTCGGCGTCGATGTCCGCCTCATGCGCATCGGCGAGAGTCTCCAGTTCGACGATCCGTTCCGCGATGTCACCTTCTTCGGCCTGATAGGAGCCGACCAGGTGGTCACCGACTCTCATCCACGTCACCCCGTCCAGCCCGTGCATAAGGACGTTCTCGACTTCGATGTCGGGAAGCACCTCCCGGAGCTCGTCCCACGTAAGGACGCCCGAGTATTCGTCGAAGATGTCCCGAATCGCATCGCGCGGGTCCCACGACTCCCTCTCGACGTCCTCAGGCGCCTGAGCCGCGGATTCGACAGGAGAAATCACGTCCGCCACGTCCCCTGAGCACCAGCCGCTCAGGAACTGCCCGGCCTCAACAGGGGTCAAGTCCTTCTGCAGTTCCGCGATTCCGAACAGCGGGCCGCAATGCACGTCCTCCGGCATCCCTACATCAGGATCCTCAGGAGTCCCGTTGACGTAGACGACCACCATCGCGCCCCGCCGACCGTCCTGCACGATCCGCCCCATCCTCTGGAGCATCTGGCCACGACTGCGAGCTGGAGCAGTAACGATCCCCACCTGTGCAGTCGGCACCGCCACCCCCTCGTCCAGGAGGCGCGAAGTAGCGAGCACCGTGGCCTTCCCTCGTTCGAACAACCCGATCGCCGACGTCGCGTCGGATCGATCGGGAATGTCGACCGCGGCCCGGCCCGTCCCCCGAACCGCCTTGGCGACGGCTACGGACATGTCGCTATCAGTGGTGAATACGACGCAGCCGAGCCCCTCCAGTCCAACCGAGATCTTTGCAACGGCGGCAGCTTTGGCGGAACACCGCCCGAGTACGGATCGACGCGCCTCATGTGCGTCCAGGAGCTCCTTGGCCAGAAACCCGACCTCTCCGACGAGCGAGCCCGCCTCGATCTCACGGGCGGTCTCCAATACTCCTGCACCGAGATCGATGCCGATTTCTCGTAGGTTCTTCTCCGCGCGCTGGATCCGGTTCGCACAGGTCTCGTATTCGCGTCGTTCGTCCATGGAGAAGCTGACCCCTACGGTGACGACCGCGGGGCGTGGCAGGATCCCTTCGTCCGCGGCGCGCCGGTAGTCGCACCCCTCGATTCGGGCGCCGAAATAGGGGGTGAGGACCCGCTCGACGCCTGGTGCCGCCCACTCGAACGACGCCGTGAGCGCCAGCCGCTCGGTGAGTTCCCGTCGGGGGAACACGGTGTCCGTGAGATCGGTCACGAGGAATCGCTGGACCTCATCGACTATCACCAGGCCCCTACTGTGGAAAGCGGTCAGGGGGCGCTTCCCGACTCCGGCTGCAGTCGCGATCACGATCTGCTGATTGAGAGCCAGTGCTCTACTTCGATCGGGGACTCCTACGACGACGTCCGGGAACTCGACCGCCACCGCGTTGCGCCAGTGCTCGACAGCCGCCGAATCGGGGACCAGCACGAGAGTCGGGACGCCACGTTTGCGCGCGTCCGCGATCGCCGCCAGACCCAGATCGGTCTTGCCAGTGCCCGTCACGGCCTCCACGACCCCGTTGCGGCCCTGAGTGAACCATGTTTGCAAGGCCGTCACCTGCCACGGTCGCAACCTTCCGCGCAACCCCAACCGTCGCTCGACGTCGGTGGCCGGCGTGACCGACCACAGATCGTCCCCACCGGTCGGTTCGACGAACACCTCGGTGTACTCGAACAACACCTCCTGCACATCGGTGACGGTCTGTGACAGCCGCGAGGAGAGGTCGATGGCGGACGACGGACCGCCCCGGTTCAATTCGTTCAGTACCGCTGTCCCGAGACCCCGCATACCTTCGAACCCCCTGTCACTGCCATCCGCTAGATTGAGTCACAACGTATTAGATCAGGACCTACTGACGGAGAACCAAGCCGTGCGGGCTGAGAGCAAACTCATTCGAGACCTGTTCGAAGGCGAACAGTGCCTGATCGTTCCGGTGTTCCAAAGACCATACGTCTGGGACCGCGTGCGCAACTGGGAACCGTTGTGGAACGACATCATGACGGTATCTGAGATGTTCCACCGGGAGGAGAAGCCGGAGCCGCACTTCCTCGGTGCCGTCGTCCTCGATTCCTCCGACAAGGACGCCGCAGACATCAGCGTCCTGCAGGTGATCGACGGACAGCAGCGACTCACCACTCTGCAGGTTGTGCTCTGCGCGGTTCGCGACGCGTTCGGGACCGCCGGAGTGGATGGCAGATTCAGCAAGGTACTGAACAAGCTGGTGACCAACGAGGATCAACTCTCTACAGAAGACTTCGCACCGTACAAGATCTGGCCGACCCTGCGCGACCGTGCAGTGTTTGCGAAGATCGTCGGACGTGAGCAGGCCGACTCCGGCACCGACTCTCGGCTTCTCGACGCCCACCAGTACTTCTTCGAAGAGACCTTGACGTGGCTGACTGAGAACGGACTCGATCAATCCAGAATCCGCGGACTCGTCGATGCGCTTCGAACGGGCCTGCAACTCGTGGTGATCGAATTGAGTGAGGCCGATAACGCGCAGGTCATCTTCGAGAGTCTGAACGACAGAGGTACTCCACTCCTTCCCAGCGACCTGGTCAAGAATGCGCTGTTCCAGCAGCTCGAGCGAGCAGGCGCGGACGTGTCCCAGATCTTCGAGGAGTACTGGCAGCGCCTGGAGACCGACTTCTGGCACGAGGATGTTCGGCAGGGGCGCCTCATCCGAACGCGGGTGGATGCGTTCTTCGCACACTTCTTGACCATGCACACCGGCGAAGAGGTCCTGTCCTCGAACCTTTTCACCAGGTTCAAGGAACTCACGTCAGCGCTGGACGTCACCGGACTGGAGCAGTTCGTGACGGAGATAGCCGAGTGCAGCGATCTTTACCGTCGCCTGGTTCAACGTGACGACAGCGAACATCGCAGTCTTCTCGACACTGCGGAGACACTCGACAGCTCCGTACTCTTTCCAGTGGTCTTGTATCTGAGCCGAGTAGCGGCACCTGAGGATCGAGCGGAGGCGTTCTCGCACATCGAATCCTGGCTGGTACGCCGAGCTGTGTTGAAAGCAACAAGCAAGAATTACAACCGCATGCTGCTGGAGTTGCTCAAGGTTCTCCGCGCCGCGGACTCCGATCACGGATCCGTGGTGCGACACTACCTGATCGGCAATTCTTCCGAATCGGGACGTTGGCCGACGGACACCGAGATTCACGAAGCGTTCGTCACGGCTCCACTGTTCAAACTACTTACTCGCCCCCGGCTACGAATGGTGCTCAGGGGTTGCGAATCGGGTCTCGCGAACGAGGACGCGGCGCCGCGCGACCTCAGTGGTGTCGATTACGCCGTGCTCGCCGAGCGACGGGACGCGGTCTCCGACGATGTACGTCCGACCCTCGGGAACATCACGCTCACCGCGAAGTCGACCGCACTCGGTAGAACGCGTGCGTGGACCGAGCGCAAAGAGATCCTTGCCGGTTCCGGACTGCATCTCAACGAAGGTCTGCCGGACGCGATCTCCGATGTCGAGATCGCCATGCGCAGTTCACGGCTGGCAGACGGATTCTGCAAACGGTGGCCGCACCCCGATTCTCGCGCGTTCGACACGAGCATCGGCGACCAGTCCGACGAAGCCGAGCACGACGTTCGCGTACCGGACTCCGGCGACGCGGTCCTGCAGACCATGTGGGCGGGGATCCGTGACTATTTCCTCCCCCTTCCAGTCGGTACCGTCGCGAGGCTTGGCTATGTCAAGTTGATCTGGCCCCGGTAGGGCGGTTTCATTCGGCCCCACCTGAGTGGGGCCCTGAGCCGCTAGAGTCCGGGGTGTGGATGGGCGGCCGCGGGTGCGCAGTGTGGTTGCGCCGACTGGTTGGGATCGCGAGTCGGTGCGTGCGTATGCCGAGTTCGTGATCGCGCGTGATGATCAGCTCGGTGATCAGGTATCGGTCCGGGTGAAGATTAAAGACGGGGAGCCACTGCCGAACCTGACGACCCGGTGGACCGTGGTTTATGTCACTCACCAGAACCGGGCCTTGCGCCGGCATCTGTCGGTAGTCAAGGACGAACGCCGCGCTTAGCCCGCGGTAGCTGCTGCTTCGGTGTGAGCCAGGCGGTAGCTGTGAGTGCCGGTTTCGATGATGGTGCCGCGGTAGGTGAGCCGGTCGACGATCGCGGCGCAGAGTCGTGGGTCGGTGAAGGTGTCTGTCCAGCCGGAGAAGGACTGGTTGGAAGCGATCGCGACGCTGTTCTTCTCTTCGCGTTCGGTGAGGACTTGGAAGAGCAGTTCGGCGCCGCGGCGATCGAGTTCCATGTAGCCGAGCTCGTCGATGATGAGCAGGTCAACGCGGCCGTAGCGGTTGATGGTCTTCGCGAGCTGCTTCTCGTCAGCGGCCTCGACCAGCTCGTTCACTAGTTTGGTGGCGAGGGTGTAGCGGACTCTAAAGCCTTGCTCGGCGGCAGCGGTTCCCAATCCGATCAGCAGATGGGATTTGCCGGTTCCGGAGTCGCCGATGAGGCAGAGCGGCAGTCCGTGGCGGATCCAGTCGCCGGTGGCGAGCTGGTGGATGGTGGCGGGTTCGATGTCGGGGTTGGCGTCGAAGTCGAAGTCCGCCAGCCACTTCTCCCGCGGGAACCCCGCGGCTTTGACGCGGCGAACAGTGGAGCGGCGGTCCCGGTCGTCGACTTCGGCGAGCAGGAGTTCGGCGAGGAACCCCTGGTAGGACAATTGCTGCTTGGCGGCGGCGGTGAGGTGCTGGTCGATCATCGACCGCACTGTCGGCAGGCGTAGGCGCCGGCAGGCCTGGTCAACGGCGGCGAGGGCGGCTTCTTCGGTGAGGCCGCCCCGGCGGCGCAACGACGGGGCCAGCGCATTCGTCTGGTTCTTATTGGCGGTTGCGGTCATAGCCGGGTGGGCCTTTCAATCGGTGGTGGGTCCAGCGACTCAATCGGTGGTGGGTCCAGCGACGCAGGTAGCGCGTCGGAGGCAGTGCGTCGCCGGTGCTGCGGGAGCAGGCGGTCGTAGGCCGTAACGCTGGGCAGCGGTCGCCGGTCGGGTGGCAGGCCGGCGATCACCGCCGCGGGGTCTGCGAGCCGTCGTTGGGTGAGGCTGACAACTCGTTGCTCGCGTCGTTCGGCATGGCGATCGAGATGACGGCCAGCGTTGGCCCCACCTGTCTGGTCGGCAGCGACCGAGGCGTGCGCGAGCAGGCGGGCTTCGGCGCGGCGAGCCTCAACGGCGACGACCTCGGCGCTCACCGCCCCGACCCGCAATGCAGCATCGATGCCGGCGATCACCGCCGCGGCGGGCAGGCTGCGGTGCAGCAGCAGGACGTCGATCAGCTCGCTGGTGCCGTCGGTGTCGCCGTTGACTCGTCGGGCGGCGGCCCAGAACGCATCATGGCTGGCGGTGAACACCCCGGCAGCGCGGGCCTGCGCCAACGCCGTTGATCCCGGCAGGGCACCGGGTTTGAACTTGAGCACCTCGAGGTAGTGGTCGAGGTCGATCTTCGCGGTGCCGCGGCCGGCGACCCGTGGATGCCGCGCGACCAGGGTCCGGCCGTCGTAGACCAGCAGCTGGGAGGCTTGTAGTGAGACGCGGACTCGGCGGCCGATCAGGTGCGCCGGCACCGAATACTTCACCATCCGAACGGTGATCATCGCCGACCGATCGACCCGTGGTGTGAGGATCAGGCCCGGGTCGAAATCCTCCACCGGCAGCGGCGCGAGCGCTGCTCGGTCGTGCTCGTAGTCCTGGCCGATGGTGCGCAGTCGTCCGTCGATCCGGCGGCCCTCGTCGCGGTCCTCCCAGGCTTTGATCTGCTCGTTGAGCTCATCGAGGGACTCGACCTGCGGCATTGGGGTCAGCCGGTTGCGGCGGAACCATCCGACCTCGCCTTCAACGCCGCCCTTCTCGTGCGCCCCGGCGATGCCGGGCTGGCAGTAGAACGGATCGAATCCGTAGTGCGAGTGAAACAACGTCCACCGCGGGTTCTCCTGTCGCCGCCGGTCTCCGCCCTGCAGGACCGCGACCACCGCCGAGGTGAGATTGTCGTAGCGGATATGCCGGGTCGGGACCCCGCCGAGCTCGCGGAACGCCTCGACGTGCCCTTCGAGGAACGCTTCCTGCCCGCCGGTCGGATAGACCCGGTGAATGGCCTTGCCCGAGTGCGAGAGCCGGTAGACGAACATGTGGCACTTGGTCTTCACCCCGCCCAGGATCACCCAGACCTCGCCGAAGTCGACCTCCGCCTCCGCGCCCGGGGCGTGGTCCTGGGCGATGAACACCTCCGTCCGGCGGCCGGCCTCCACCTCGATCTGCGCCCGCCGGACCCGCACGTAGTCCCGCACCGTCGAATACGACAACTCGACCGCATCGTGCTCGATCGCCAGGCGTTCCCGGATCCGCGTCGCGGTGTGCCGCTGCTTACGCGGAGCATCCAGATCCGACCGCAACATCTCATCAATCGCCGCCTTGAACCGGTCCAACCGCGGCGACGACCGCTCCGGCGTCTTCCGCGGCGGCGGCTCCGCCGATGACAACGCCTGCCGCACCGTCCTCCGGTGCACGCCATGCTTGCGAGCCAACGCCCGGATACTCATGCCCTCGACCCGGGCGTCCCGCCGGATCTGCGCGAACAGCTCCACCTTCGATCCCATCATTGGCCACCACCTGCTTCGGCTCGGAAACGATGTTCACGAGCAACCATCAGGTGGGGCCAGATCAAACCGTCGCAACACCACCGGCGAGTCGCAAACGGGGCCAGGTCTAGCCGTCGAGCCGGGGCCTCTTCAAGCTGTCATAGCCAGAGGCTCGACGATCGGCTGATCGACCGTGAGATGACCGATCACACGTTGTACGCGATCACGTCTGCGCCCCCGACGGGATTCGCGACCCACGACATCGACGGACGGGTGTACATCGAGAAGACCGCCGCTGATCGTTCAACGGCACACGGCTGACTGCCTGGTCACCCCTGCGCAGGGGTGACCAGTCCGAACACTCTCGGGACCAACCACAGTCCCGAATCCCCGAGCCCCGCCTGGGCCGTCGATCGAGGATCCGTCGCGACGGTGTCGATCGAGACCAGCGTGAGATCTTCCAACGTAGCACCGTCCCATCCGTCACGGAACCTGTACCCGAAGTTGTACGAGAGGTGGCGCCCGAGTCTCCGGTCCGTCACGCCGAGCAGCTCACCACTACCGGTACTCAACACGAAAACCGGCTCCTGGGCGCTCATCGTCGATGTCGGATCGAAGAACCCTGTGACCGCCTCACCGGGGGATACCGCCGCCAGATTCCGTTGCATCTCGACCAGCCTGTGCGGTTCCATAGGCGGGGGTGAATCGTCTCTGACGTCACGGGCAGTCAATTCCATTGCGCGGACGTAGTTGTTGTTCTTACCGCGCCGCATCTCACACATGCGTCCGCGCACATTCTTGAACCAGGTTCGATCGTCCGGGATGTCGATCACCGCAACATCGTCGCGTGCGCGGCTGAGCGCCACGTACATTCGACGGATCGCAGGCCACTCGCTCTCTTCCTCGAAGGTGTAGTTCGGGTGCACGAGGAACGCACGCTCGAACTCCAACCCTTTTGCACGGTGAATCGTGGAAACGATCACTCTCGACGTGTCTCGTTCCACCAGCGTCAGAGGAACCGTACCGGCCGCGATGAGGGATCGAAGCCGCTGAAGGCTGAGCTGGTTGGGCGAACGTGACTTCCCTTCGGCTCCCTTCAACAGGTACCACGCCTCGTCTCGCAGATCCGCCGGCAACCGCTTCTCGATCGCCGCCTCGACCGTCGACCGCGCGACGTCCGGTCCTGCCAATCCTTCGAAGACCTCGCCCACCCAGCGTGCGGCTCCGAAGTCCTGTGCCGGGCGACGCACGACGTGACTGATGTCCTGCGTCGTGAGCGACCGGGATACGAGGAGCACTTCTGCATTCGAGTTGCAGAGGATCGCCGTGACCCCTGTCGTGTACTGCTCGAGGAATCGCCATTCCGTGATGGTTCCCGAATGGGGAAGCGTCCGTTCGAACGTCGATATGATCTCGTCGGCAGGACCCTCTACCTCATCTCTGATTCGAAGCCCCAGGTCGATCACCCCGAGGGGAAAGGCTCCCCGGGCGCGATAGTTCTTCTCCAGCTCGACCCTGCGCGCCCCGAATCGGATCGCCAGCTGCTCCATGAATTCGGCAGAGGACGTCTTCGAGTGCGAGTCTGCGAGGGTGAAATCGTAGATGCCCTGCAGTGGGTCGCCGAGAGCCGTGAATCCCACGTCGGCGCCCAACCGACCGAGCAGGCCCAACACCATGTCCGCCCGATCCCCCACGAGATCCTGCACCTCGTCGAGGATCACATGAGCGATGTCTTCCAGCCCCTCGACGTCCGTCGAATCGTCGTCCAGCAGACGGATCGCCTGACGGATCCTATGGTCGAAGTCCCCCGTCGGTTCGATGTCGTTCTGTGCCAGCAGATGCGACGCGAGCGAATCGAACGTGCGCACGTCGGTCTTCGCGATGTCACGCGCCTCCAACCGGCTCCGCACGGCGTGCACGGCCGCTCTGGAGAAGCTCAGCACCATGATCTCGGTGGAAGCGGACAGTGCTTCCTCCTCGACGAGGTGCGCGACCCTGCCGGCGACGACCTCGGTCTTCCCCTGCCCGGCGCCGGCGGTCACCAGTAGGCGGGCATCGGCGTCCGCCTCGACGACGGCGAGTTGAGACGGATCCAGCTCCATCGATGCACGGGTCTCAGTCATCCGAGCAGCTCCGTCATCCGGCCGGTGTGCGCGACGAGCATCTGCTCGCGCGCGCGAGACCCGGCCACGTACAACAGGCTCCGGAGTTTCGACAGCTCCCTGGCGTGCGCTTCTCCACGCTTCTTTGCCAGATAGGACGGCGGGAAGTCGTTCTCACCCATCCGTGCGAGCACCACTCCTCTGAACTCCAACCCCTTGGCCCGGTGCATCGTCATCACGCGGACATTCCCGCCCATCCGCTCCACCGCGGTGTCAGACCCTACGACCACCGACGGGATGCCCATCCCCGCCAGCGCCTCCGCGATCTCCGCCACGTGTCGGGACTCGTGGGCGAACACCGCGATCTCGGAGGGCGCGAGCCCCTCCGACTGCCAGGACTTCACAGTGTCTCCGATGCCCTCGTCCTCCTTCGCGTGCGTGGCGAAGCGACGCGTCGACGGTTCGGGACCCCCGAACACCGATCGGGCCCCCTCTAACGTGTCGGCCTCGAGGTCGAGGTCGTCGACGTCGGGGTCGGCCACATGGAGAGTCCAGCGAAGAATTTCGCGGCTCGTCCGGTAGTTGATCGTCAGTCGCCGCGAACGGCCCCGTGTCTCGATCCCGTATCTGGACAACGGAGTGGGCCGCCCGTACAGACGCTGATGCGCATCGCCGACGATGAACAGGTCGTCCTTACCGGGCGGCACCAGCGACCTCAACATCTTCCAGTGAGCGGGGTGCAGATCCTGGGCCTCGTCCACCACGGCATGACGGTAGCCGAACCCGCCCACGAGTGCGCGGTCGGCGTTCAGCGCCGCTGCAGCTCGCGCAGCGAGCTCGGTGAACGTGATGAGTCCCTCGGCCCGCATGAGCCGCTGGAAGTGCTCCACGACACGCCACACGTCCACGCGCTGGGGTCGGGAGAGGCGTTGTGAACGACCGCTCCTCGGAACCCTCAGATACTCCGTCTCCGTCTCGATCGAGTTTCCCAACACCACGAGCGACCACTCGTCGGCGAGGAAGCCCGGTTCCCACTCGCCCTTGCCATCGGAAGCGGCCGCGGACCAGAGTGCCGCGACGCGACGGTCGTCGTCCTGTACGAGCGTCGAAGACGAAAGTAGCGTTCGCCCCTCGTCCGTCGACGCGACGACCCTACGCGCCAGCGCGTCCACGTTCACCACGTCGACGTCTCGCGTGATCTCCTTCCCCGCCAATTCGATCAATTGCGATTCGATCGCTCGGACGAGGTTTCTGGTGTAGGTGGTGAGCAGCACCTTGCCGCGGCTGTCCTCCGCCGGTCGGCGCGCGAGATGCCGCGCCCGATGCAGCGCCGTCACGGTCTTGCCGGTTCCCGCGCCACCCGTGACACGGAACGGTCCATTCCATCCGTCGTGCTCGGCGAGGTCTCGCTGCAACGGATGCAGCCACACTCGCCACTTCGCGAAGTCCCCCTCGAGCACGGCGCGAAGCTCGTCTTCGTTATCGCCGGCTGCTGCGGTGAACGCGAGCCTCGAGATCGGCCGCTCCAGGGCGGCAGCGAGATCGTCCTGGTCCACCATTGCCAGGTCTTCGATCGCGTAGTCGTTCCAGACCTCGTCGGGACTCTTCCCGAAGGCCAGGTCGAGTACGGCGCCGCCCTGGGTTGACGGCAGCGCATCCGCGATCCGCAGGAACGCGTCCTCTCCCTCGACCCGCAGCAACTGCTCGGCCACCGCCGTCTCGATGCCGAAACGCTCCAGATCGGTGATTCGTACACCGGCGGGCATGAACGGCGTGGCCCGGCGGCCCGTATCGTCCCCATTCGCCGAGTCCACAGCAAGCCCCAGCGCGTCTCGATCGAACAGCTCCGCCGCCCCGGTTCGAGGATTGACCTGAATCGTCAACTTGCCCGCGAACTCATAGGCGTCATCGTGCTTCATCACGGCGACGAGGTACAGCGAACCCGATCCGCCCGGATCGATGAGCACAGCACGGTAGTTGTCGTTCACTCGGGCCGTTCGGACGTACTTGTTGGCGGCCCCTTTGGGCTGCTTGAAATCCAACCCCGTGTTGTCGGGGTCCTGCTGGAGCTTCACCATGAAGTTGAGCACCCGAGATTTAATGCTGCCGTCGAGCTTGTCGTAGGAGCCTTGAAACATCTCGTGCATCTGTACGTATCGCATCAGTTCACCCCGTTCGTCAGTGCACCGACCACCTCATCGAGCGGTGAATCGGTCTCGTCGCTCACGACGAAGTAATTCCAATCGTGTTCCGTGAGCCAGAGATCACGCTCTGGATCTGTATCGGTAAGAACCGCCACACGGCGGTCGGGCCATGCCAGTTCCACTTGCCAGATCTCCCTGTCCGTCCCGAGTTCGAACCCCACCTCGGGCACTGGAGCGTCGACCGACGCCAGCCGGTGGACCAGCGCGCCTACGCACGGGTCCATGTACTCGGTTACGACGCTCCACTCACCCGACGGTGCGGGCACGAAATCGATTGCCGTCGTACGGTACGCCAAGGGCACCGGCAGCTTCAGGAACTCGCCGATGGATCCAGCGGTCCACACCGCCGCCATTCGTCTGACCATCGGATCGTCCCATTGAGGTGCAGACAGGAATTGCACGACGTTCGACCATCGGAGCCAGCCACGCCACCGGGCGTCGTGAGTCGCTCCGCCGACCACCTCAGCGGAGTCGTCGAGATACAGCAGCACTCCCAGCGTCGGATCGACGTCTTGCGGGTCCGCACAGATCACGATGGGGATGCCGCTGAGACCATTGCGCGGCACGACCATCACGTCGCTCGGATCGCTCGGGATGTCGCCGCTTCCGCGCGCGACCGCGACCATCGTTTCGCCGAGGGATTCAACGCCGGCGAATACGGGCGATGCAGATCCGTGGTGCGGGGTGGGGGGCTGCACGAGTGCCAAGATGATCGCTTCAGCACCGTCGCCCCATACATCGGCATCGGGATCGGAGAGATACTCGAGAAGAAGTTCGACGGGGTTCGCCCAGAGGTGACGAAGGCGCGGATCCGAGACGTTCTCTGCAGCGGTGTTCTTGACGTGTTGATGCAGCATGTCGGCGGTCCGGTTCTTCCCCGCCCCCGACTCGTAAGCGGCAACGTCTTCCCAGGTGATCGAGAAGACGCGCAACCCGTCGCGGCGAAGCGCATCACGTTTGAGGGCGTCGTCGGCGGTCCGGTTCTTCTCGACGCTGGCGTGGAACTGTTTGCCGTCGAGATAGATCGCCACGTCTGCAGTCTGTGCGTCCACACGTGTGAGGAGGAAGTCCGGCTCAGTCGCCACTCCGCTGCGGACCATCCGAACCAGAGGTCGCATTCGCCAGCGTCTGGTTTCTTGGTCGGGCGCCGGCACACGGAGATCGAGTTCCTCGCCCTTGCCTCCGAGCACGACCTCGTACGATGCGCCCGGCCTCGCGGCCACTTTCGATTTGATCAGTTCACGGAACCGTCGTTCGAGCTCACTGAGCTGAACATCGCCGATGTCGATTCCGGTAACGGTGCCGATGGGTTCGACCTCCCAATCAGCGAGGAAGTCGTCCAACAGTCGCAGCGCGGATTCGCGGGACGCGTTCTCCATGTCCCGGCCCGGTAAGACACCGTAGAGGCACCTGTGGCATGCACGGCGCTCCTCGGTTCTACAGGGGCAGTCGGCCAGGATCTGCCGTGCCGCACTGAGGATTCGGTGCATCCGGTCCGGTTCGCCGAACCGGTCGAGATATCCCGTTCCGCCGGGAACGGTGTCGTGCAGTACCAGGAAGCGTCGGGTGACACCGAGTGAGTCGCTCATACTGGACTCGACGACCGCGAGGTGTTGGGGATCGCCACCGAAGTCCTTCCGAAGCCCGAGAAGCAACGCTCCCTTGAACGAGGCGAGGGTCGACTCGAAGTCGAGGAGTGAGACCGGAAGTAACAGACGTACCGCCTGGGTGCGCAATTCGTGCGAGAGCAGCAGCCTCGTCCACAGCTCGGTTCCCCCGCGCCTAGTCACGCAGTAGCCACGATGTCGGGTTCGATCAGTCGTGTTGGCGTTGCGCGCCACCACGCCGCAGTGCCCGCAGGTGAGGAATCCGGGCGCATTGTGCACGTGCCCCGCAATCGCGAGCTGTTCTCCCGGTGCGTCCCCAAGACCGGTGTTGATGGTTCGAATAGTCGCGGATCGCGCGAACTCCGCGCCGAAAGCCGTGTTCGTGAGGCGCCACGCCTGCCCGATATCCGTCGGTTCGATGTCGACACCTGTGACCGTCCCGAAGAAGGTTCGTGTGCGGTCTTCGGCTTCCTCGTCGATGAGGACGTCATCCAGTCGGTGCACGGCCGATACTTTGCGCAGTTCCAACACGTTCTGCACCGCGCCCGAGTCGGCGACGGCGCCGCATCGGCAACGCGGACAGGATGAGACGGGGGTCGCGTCAGTGCTGCCCCATCCGCAATCGGGGCACAGCCGCGTTCGCCGCCAGTGGGGGCGGGCGGCCGGGCCGATGTCCACGGCGTCGATCTCGACGCGATTGCCATCCGCGTAGAAGTAGGAGCCGGGCGCAAGCTCGGTCAACGCGGTGGAGCTGCCCCGCTCGTAGGTGAGGTCCAGTGCTTCGGTCTGCGGTTTCGAATTCGGTCCGTTGCCGGCGCGGCCGACTGTCCACCAGAGGTGAACGTCCAGGACGGTGGAGTCGTCGAGCAGGTTGTAGTTCGGGAGCAGTCCCACCCCGGACATGCCGGTGAGCGTCTCGCCCGTCGCACGGTCGTAGAGTTGATCGGAGAGTGCTTTGAACTCGCCGGCGCAGCGCTTCCGGTCCTCCTGCTGGGCGTCGTCGAGGTGGCCGTGCCCGTCGAGCACGGCGATGGTCTCAGCGAGACCGTTCATCCGCGACCTGATCTCCTTGGTCTCCTCGTCCCACCGCGCCGCGGCGGCTGCGGCATCGATTCGAATGCCCTCGGCGGCGAATTCTCGCAGCTGTTGCCGCGCGAGCTCGGTGAGCCGGTCTCCGAACAGCGCGAGGAACTCCGTTGCCAATTGCTCGGATCGTTCGACGCAGGTGTCGACGACCATGCGCAGCCAGTTGCCCGTGTCCATTCCGTTGCCGAGGCAATCGGAGAGCCGGGTGGGCATCGTGACACCGGGGCGCAGGGCACCGGAGGCGATCCGATCGAGGCAGTACGCGAGGTACTGGCGCTGCAGGAGTTCGGTGGCCTCCAGGTAGGCGCCGGGTGGCATCACCTCGCCGGCCAGAAGGTGTTCCGGCTGGGCGAAGTAGTACAGATCCCGAGGGGATGTGGGTACTGCCGCGAGGGCGAAGGCGTTGCCGGTGGAGCGCCCTGCGCGGCCGACGCGTTGGAGGTACCCGGCGGTGGAGCGGGGTAGTGATGCCAGTGCGACGGTGCTCAGGTCACCGATGTCGATACCCAGCTCCAACGTGGGCGTGCAGGCCAGGATGTTCGGGTCGGAGGCCGAGCCCCCCACCTTGAATCGGGTCTCGATCTCCTCGCGGTCGTCGCGCGCCAGCAGCCCGGTGTGTTCGGCACTCACGATGCGTCGGATTCGTCCGCCCCGGTATAGATTCCGGTAGAAGTCGGTGTCGGGAACGGCGATCTCCGACAGGATCCCGGTGCACCGCATCCGCGGGCATGGTGCGCCTTCCCAGTCGGCGGCACGCGCGCGCACCGTGGGCTGGGTGTGATGGCACGTGGGGCACGCCATCCGGGTGACGCCGTCCGTGTGCAACGTGATCGATTCCGGTCTGAGGCCGTAGATTCGGGCACCGTGCTCACCGGATCGCTCGGCGAGCGGCCCGGTGCCGTCGGCGAGAACGTTCATCACGCCGACCAGTAGTGCGCGTGCTTCACCCGGGGCGACTCCGAGGCACCGGCGGGTCCAGTCCGTGGACCAGGACTCGCCTCGCGGGGTGAGCGAGTGGAAGTCGGTGTCGCCCGCGTTTCCGGTGGTGTAGAAGGCCGGTGCGGGGCGGCCGCGGGGGAACTTCGGCATGCCCTCGGCGCTGCCTCCCCAGATTGACCAGCGTTTGCCCTCCTCATTGATGTAGGTGGCGAGCCAGGGGTGATACACGCCTCCGGTGATGCGGAGGCGGTCGAGGAGCCCCGTGATCCACGTGCGGTACGCGCCCTCGTCCGGAGTTTCCCGAAGGCTCAGCTGCGGCAGGTTCCGGTGCAGTTCACGAGCGGTGCGGGTGTAGCCTTGCAGATCCGCCTCGATGTCGACGCCGAGCGAGGAGGTGAGCTCCAGGGTGCGGCCGGTGCGACTGTTCAACCCGAGTTCGAGGTGTGACTGGAAGGCGAGCCGGGTCGCCAGGATGCGTCGCAGGGTACCGTCGTCGTGGTCGAGCCAGTCGGCGTCGGTGGTGAGTCTGCGTACGAAGTCGGGCGGGGTGATGGAGTACAGCTCGTCGGTGGACGGCTGTGTGGCGAGATCTTCGCCGAGCTGGGTCAGGGTGCGACTCCCCTGTTGAACACTGCGGAACACTGCGGAACGGAAGTTGAAGGTGAACGCCCGACCTTCGATGAACGCCGCGCGGTGCGCCGCGTCCTGTACGGAGTCGGTGAAGACGAGAGTCTTCTTCTCCGCGTCGGGTAGTAGGCGGGAGCCGAACTCGGTGGTAAGACCCACGCTGAGCAGGGTGGCGACGCTGGATCCCATGTAGCGGATGGAGTTGCGGGCGCCGCAGGACGGGCACACCTCGTTCGCGGCGTCCTCGTCGTCGGCCGATACGTGGACGGCCAGTGTCTCCTGCCCGGGCGTGGTGTGAAGTTCCAGCGTCTCAGGGGCGAGGTGGAGGACGCCGGTCTCCGTCGCGTCGGCGGTGAGGAGCACCCGGTTCTTCGCTCGGCTGCCGGGCCGGGCGCTGTTCCGCCAAATGGTCCGAGATTCTCCGGAGAGGCTGTCGCCGAGTTCGGTCGTGGCAGCTGTCCATCCGGAGCGGCCGCACACGCGGCAGTATGCGGCCGGCAGATGGCGGCGTCCTTCGTCGGGTCCGGAGTGCCACCAACGGAATTCGGGCTCGACGGCGACTGCGCGGAGCATCCTGCTCAGCTCGCGCACCCAGATCTGCACCTGCACGTTGACGAGGGGGCGGACCGCGCCGGATTCGTCCCGGATCCGGGCGATGGAAAGGAGAGCGAGGAACTTCAAGAGAGCGGCCTGCGCCTCGACGGGGCGAGCGGAGTTGTGCACTCCCCAGGGGAGGACACCGGCCTGTGCCATGTCGATCACGGCGTCAGCCGCGGTGCGCGGGTTCGCGCCGAGCACGTCGATCACGACGCGAGTGAGGAAGTGTCTTTGCAGGGCTTCGCCGATCGCCACGGGATCGGCGAGGTCGTTCGTGTCCGCTCGCCCTCCGGCGAGGACAACGCGGGCCAGCGGCTCCCACGTGGACGGGTCATCGGCGACCGGGTCGGGCGCGGCCAGAACGTCTTCGACGGCGGGGATGTCGAGTGTGAAGTCGACGTCGCGGACCACGTCCGCGGAGGTCAGGGAGGTCTCACCGACGACGGATTCTGGTTCGAACCCGCTGCCGAACACCGTAGCGGCGAATTCCCGCAGTTCGACCGATCGAGATCCGCTTCCCAGAGTCGCCGAGGTGGCGACGGGCGTGACCCGTCCGAGGGGGCCGTCTTCGCTGGCGAGCCCCAGTCGTGCTCCGAGTCTGCGGATCAGCATCGCAACATCGGTGCCCTGGGCGCCGTCGTATGTGTGGAACTCGTCGAGGACGAGGTACTGCAGCGCGGTGGAGGCCCCCTCCCAGAGCTTCGCATCGGCCTGGCGCAGCAGCAGGAGGTCCAGCATGCGGTAATTGGTGAGCAGGATGTCGGGCGGGTTGTCGCGCAGTGTGTCGCGGTGGTCGACCAGCGCCTGGGGGGTGGGGTACCGGCGTTTGCCGGTGCCGCCGATGTAGACGCCCGCGGTGACACCGGTGAGCCGCTTGTCGCCGTGCAGATACTGAGCGAGGCGGCGCGCCTGGTCGGTGACGAGGGCGTTCATCGGGTAAAGGATGATCGCCTTTATCCCGCGCTCACCTCGTGCGGATGCCCTTCGACAGTGATCCAGAAGCGGCACCAGGAAGGACTCGGTCTTACCGGATCCGGTGCCGGTGGTGACGATGGTGGGTCGGGCGGCCATGCCGTTGGTGGACAGCCGCGCGAACGCCTCGGCCTGGTGCCGGAAGGGCTTGAATTCGTGGGGCATCCATTCCAACGGCGAGACCCACCCGTCGCCGACGGGCTGGTACGGGGTACGGATCTTGAGGTAGGGGCCGCGGAAGATTCCCGTTTCGGGGTCGCTGAGGAACCCCCGGAGAGCCGCCTGCGCGGCCGGGTCGGAGAGCGCGAACGTGGTGGTGAGGTATTCGACGATCGACGTCTGGACCTCCGCTGCCAGCAGCGAAGGCAGACTCGGCAGGCCCGGGTTCATCGCTGCGCTAGACGTTGTTCGAATTCGGCGTGCGCGGCGCGCATCTCGGCCTCCCGGTCGGGTTTGTAGAACCAGGGTCCGTCGTGATCGGCGTCCGGTGCGAACGGTGTGTAGCGGTCGAGCAGGTCACCATGGTCCTCGCCGTTCATCCACGCCTGCAGGAGCTTGTAATCGTCCTTCTGCTGCCGGACTCCGTGCGCGTGGTGATCCTTGGCGATCTTGCGGCCCTTCGCGTCGAAATACATCTCGTACTCGTACTTGCGGAGAACCGGGAACTGCGCACGGAACATGAGTGCCAGGTACTCCGCCGTCAGGCCGAGCATGATCGCCGCGAGAGCATCGATCTCCACCAGCGCAGCTCTCCGCTCGAAGTCCGTGCGCAGCGGCGTGCCCATCCCCCACTCCCGCTCCGCCACGCCTAGTTCCCCGACCCGTCCGGCGAACGGACTGGTCCATGAGTCGTCGGCGGACCCATCCTCGTACAACGCATCCCAAAGCGGCTGGTAGTCACGGGTCAGGCAGGTCAGACGCATGATGCGGAAAAGTAGTGCTCGGTGTCCCACATGTTCGACTGGAGCCGGGAAGCGATCGGCCATCTCCTTATTGAGTTTGCTCGCGCCGCTCACCTTGACCAGGTAATCGAACGGAATACTCGACCAGAGTCCCGCCACCAGCACGGTGCGCCTCAGATCTCCAGATGCGCGACCATCCACGATTTGCCGAATTGTGTCCGATCCAGAGATCGCCAGCGAGTGCACAGCGTCCACATGCGCTAGCCCGGGTGGAATTAGCGCCGCGTGGAGTGATCGCTCCAGGCCGGGCTGGGTCATGCGCCGCCACGCCACTCGCCAATAGTCGGTCGCGGGCCTATCCCCCCACTTCGGGATTCCGGCGTCGTAGGTGTCACGATCGCACGCCCGCTGATAGTTGGTCCGCGGAATCACCGTCTCGGGAAGATCTTCGAGGTCGAACAACGACCAATCCTTGTTCGATTTGCAAGGGTTATTCGGTTGACGCACCAGCGGCGTCCCGACCGTGAAGTGCGGTCCCTGTAGAACTACTTCCCTCCATGACGATGGGATCGCGGAACTCCACTCTATGTTCCCATCTTCTTTGGCAATCTTCTCATTCCATAGACTCGCCCACCGATACCCAACGTCTGACATCCTCACCTCCTGCCTCGAAAGGTGAGCCAGCACTTCGACGTGCTCAGATGTGACTGGGCGCAACAGACGTGCTTGACGCGGCGGCGTGCCCAGTGTATCGAACAAGGCTCCCCACTGTTCCAAGACACCGATATCTACGGTCGACACCCGACTGGGATGAGGACGCAAATCCCATCCCCCTGAAGGGAATTGAGTACCGGGAACCTCACTTCCCCCACCCACACCTTCGAGCGAGCCATTCACTGTCGCAGGATCCTGCACCGTACAGATGTTCACGAAACTCGGAGAACGGTCGCGGCTATAAATCGACACCCCGAAAGTGATGTTGTTGTCAATCTCTTCGAATATCAGCAGGTTATTCCCGAACTGGAAATGCCGTCGCAACCTGCCGTAGGCCTCACTCCGCAAGCGACCCGCTTTTGGATCGGAGAAGTGGCTCTCGGGATGGAGCAGTCCGGATACGCCCTCGGTCCCCGAGTTCCGCCACACCCGCTCAATGAAGTTCGTGTAGAGATTCGTTCTGACACCCGACAACACAGGGTGTTCGACGGCTGATCCCAAAGATGTCGCAGTGCCGGCCCAGTCGGTGAGTGCCGTCAGGTACCCGGTCTCGACGCCCGGGCGTTCCAGCACGGCGGCACGTCGCTGCTTGAACACCCGGTCGGGAATCTTCTCCTCCAGGAGGAAGTACGGGTCGTACTCGGCGAGCGCCACGTCGTCCTTCCAATCCGGCCGCATCCACGGCGGGTTTCCCACCTGCAGGTCGAATCCGCCTCGCTGGAAGACCTGCGCGTAGTCCAGTTCCCAGTGGAAGAAGCCCTGTTCCTGCGCGATCTCGCGGGCAGTGCCGAGCCACTGGTGCCTCAGCAGCAGATCGGGGATCGAGCGCATGCCGGAGAACTGCCGATCCCGGTCGTCGATCTCCGCCAGCTCGTCGAACCCTTCGGCGAGGTCCTGGAGAGACGTCTGGCCCCGGCCCACCTTCACGATGCCGGCTGCGCCAAGGAGCCCTTCGAGGGTGGTCAGCCACTCGTCGAGGCCGGGCGGTCCGGGGTGACCGGGTTCATGGTCCTGCGCAGAGCCTGTGATGGGCCAGTACCCGAGGGCACACCAGGCGTCCATCGCGAGGCGCAGACGCTCGTACGGTCCTTCGGGATCGTGGAGTTCGCGCTCCACACGTTCGCGATCCACTGCTCCCTGTACCGCGGGGAGTTCGGCGCCCCACACCGCGATCCGCCTGGAGATCTGTTGCTCACTGATCTCCAGGCGCCGAACCACCAAAGCCCATAGGCGCTCGACACGGGTCGCGAGCGCTCGGAGGCGATCGGCCTGCTTCTGATTGGGCTTTCTGCTGACGGTCTTCCGCCAATCACGCAGGTTTGTAGCGGCTTCGGAGGCGATCTCCTTGGCCTGTTTGGCATCGGCGACTGCTGCCCAGCCATGGGCGGGGAGCAGGAAGTGGTGGATCTCGCCGTCGCCGATCGCGCCTTCGGCCAACGGGCGCTCGGTGGGAGGGGTGGTCAGCCAGCTTTTCTTCGCGCGTCCCAGCGCGGTGAGGTCGTAAGTGGCGCGGCGAGCGCCGATCAGGGAGTTGCCGCGGCGCAGATGCAGTCCGAACCACGGGGCTTGCAATCCGCTGTGCATCACGTTGAGCCACAACGATACTTCGGCGAGTTCGACGGCGGTGGAGTTGAGGTCGACCCCATACGAGCGGTGCAGGGCGAGATACGCCTTCACCTTTTGCAGTTCGGTGGTGTAGTCCTCCGGGTTGATCGGTGTTCCCAGCTCGTCCTGGCGCCGGCGCAGGTATTCCGCTGCCAGTTGGTTGACAGCCTCGTTGAGGAAGGCGCCGCTGCCCAGCGCGGGCTCGCAGATCCTGTACTCCAGGATATCCTCAGCCGCAGTGGCTTCGGTGACGAGTTCAGCAAGCGCATGCTTGACCACGAACTTAGTGAGTACCTCCGGCGTGTAGTACGAAGCGCTGCGTTGCCGGTCCCGCCCCGAGAGACGGAACACGAATCCACCTCGGGGATGCCGCACGATGTCCTTGCGTCCGGTCAGCCGGTCCTCCCGCCGGACGATGTCCTCGTCGTCGTAGTCGCCGGAGATAGTCGAAGGGATCAACCACGATCCCTTGTCGGCGTCGCCGTCCTTAGCCACCTCCACCATGTCGTCGTCAGCGATGATGCCGCTGTACGACATCAGCCCCTCGTACACTGCCCCCAGCTGGTTGATCCCCAGCTGCGCGTACGAGATGTAGCCGCGCTGGGCGCCCTTGCGCTTGGACGGCTTCGACAACAGCAGCAGGTTGAGCACCTCCTGCAGTACGCGGTTGCTGATCCGCATGTCCGCACCGTCGATGTACGGCGTCTTCGCGGGGTCGAACAGGTCGGACCGCAACGGCTCGAACACCATGCCGTCGCCGTCCAGTCCACCGGCGTTGTGCCCTGTGTTGACCAGGCGGAACAGCAGATCCAGGGAGTCGTGCAGGTGGTGGCGCTCGCCGGACTTCCCCGTGAGCGGCACCTGGACCAGCTCGCGCAGGCGATCGAGCCCGTAGCCGGATTCGTACTCGGGTGTGCCCACCGGGAGTACGCCGAGTTCCGGGCGCGCTTCGGCGAACAGCAGGAACAGGATCCGGTACAGGAACCGCAGTGATTGCGTGGTGAGGTCGCGCGGCAGTTCCGGGATGCCCTCGACCGGCAGCCCGGCCGCGCGGCGGCGGTCGAGCACCTCGTTGGCGATCAGTTCGATGGACGTGCGGAGGCCTTCACGGAGGTCTTCGCTCACGCCCACCGCGTGCTTCTCCGAACTCTCGGTGTAGCGGTCGAGCGCCGCCTTGCCCTCGTCGTCGGGCAGCAGCGCATCCGACGACCAGAGCCCGGCGTGCCAGGCCAATTCGCCCGAGGCCTTCAGATCGCGGCGATCGAGCGCAGTGGCGATGTCGAACGCCAGATAACGTCCCTCCGACCACCGCGCGATGTCGGTCAGCAGCACCACTGCGCCGGCGATCACCAGCAGGTACCGGGGTGCGTCGTCGGTCACGAAGATCTGGGTGATGGCCTCGGTGACGCCGGTGACCGGCTCGATCCGCTCGGCCGTCATGTACAGGCGCAGCGGTTCGATCAGCTCAGCGTCGCCGCCGAACAGCGCGTCGGCACCGTCCACCGGGTGGGCCTGCAGGATGTGGAGGGAGTCGGTGTCGCCGGCGCCGGCGTAGCGCGCCAGGACGGGTACCTCGATGATGGTGTCGGCCTGCGAGGTCTCCACGACCACGGGCGCTGTGGTAAAACCCGCTGCACCGAGCAGGCGCGTATGCAGATCGGTGACGCGTGCGGCGTCCCCTTCGATGGATGCCGCGCCCGGCTCCCCGAGGCCTCCGAGGTACGCGCCGGCGATCGCGGCGAGGCCCTGCACCGGTGTGGCCTTGTCGTGGTCGGCCGCGTCCTTCCACTGCCTGGCCAGGTTCTTGAGGTTGTTCGGGAACACCTCGGCCAACCAGTGTTCCGAGAGGAAGTCGTTGGCATTGTGGATCGAATCGAACATGTTCACCCTTGCGGCTTCGGAATGATGACGCCCACGACGCGGACGAACGGATCGCCGGAGGCCGAGAGCGAGTCGATGATCGACGTCCAACTCCCCGCCGTCGCTTCGATGACGAGGCGTGTACCGGAGCGCCCGCCCGGTTCGGAGGCGACGGTCAGCGCGGCCTGCTCCCACGATCGGAGATCCGCGCGGTAGCGCTCGATCCGATCGAGCAGATCACGCTCGAATTCGTCTCGACGCCGCCGGATGTGGTCGGTCGCCGCATCGATCGCGATCGGCACCAGCGGCCGGAGTGGCTCGATCAGGTCATCGGGGATTCCGGGATTGCCCGCGGCCTCCGTCAGCCCGGCGTCCCGCACCACGGTCTCGAACTCCGTCATCACCGGCTTGCCCGGGAGCCCCGTCACCGCACCCCAGTACGAGATGGCCGGACGTCCGGCTTCGTTGGACCACACGGCCTGGGTGAGGAGGTGGGGCTGTTCGACCGAACCGCACACCACCGGCACCTCGTTGCGGCCGAAACGGCCGATGGCACGGTCACCGGCCCAGTCGAGCACGGGGTGGATCGGAGCGAGGAAGTGCACATCGGGCCAGAATGAGTCCTGCGATCGTTGGGCTCGGGTCAGTCGTTCCCGTGCGGTGTCCTTGCTCCCGGTCAGGCGAAGCCTCTCCTCGATGCGCTGCTCGCTCAGGTAGTCGGGCGGCAGGTCGCGGAATCGGGTGATCAGATCAGCGGGAGGTGCGAAGGCGACGAGATCGCGCTCGTCGTCGCGATGCAGATCGAGCGCGGCGCCACTGTCCGCGGCGATGTCCGAGAGCTCGTCGGTGAGGTAGTTGTCGTCGTCGTCGAACAGCGACAGCCGTGCGGCGGTCTCCGGCGCGGGGTCGGTCTCGTGCGCCCCGCCCTGAACGATCAATCGGGCGAACGGATCCAGCTTCTCCGGTTTCGGTTCCGGGATCACCTCATCGAGGTCCTCACCCACCCTGATCGCCTCCATCACGGTCTCCTCCTCGATCTTCGCATCGTGAAGATCGAGGAGCACCTGGGCATCGCCCAGCGCACGGTTCGCCTCATGCTCCTTCTGCAGCAGCTTCGTGACCACGTTGAGGTCGTCCGTCACGTCTTCGTCGGCGGCCAGGGCGAGCGCCGCGATGCGCGGTGAGTGCATCTGCCCGTACCGGTCCACCCGGCCGTTGCGCTGCTGGATCCGGATGAACGACCACGGCAGGTCGTAGTGCACCAGCTGGTGGCACTCCTTATGCAGATTGAGTCCCTCGGAGGCCATATCCGAGGCGATCAGGATCCGGATCGGCGAGGCCTTCTGTCCGAAGCCCTCCACGACCGCCTGGATCTTCTCGTCGGAGAGCCCGGCGTGCAGCACCTCGACTGCGAGCACCCCGCCGGATGCCTTCGCCGGGAACTTCAGGCGCCGTCGCAGCTCCGCCTGCAGCCATTCGAGTGTGTCGATGCGCTCGGAGAAGATGACCACCCGCTCCTCGGAGTTCTTCGCGACTCCGATTCCGACCAGGTAGTCGACGAGCCGTGCCAGTTTGGCGGGCGTCGCGACGTCCGCGGCCGCGGCGAGTTCATCAAGGCGCTGTAAGGCCATCGATTCGCGCTCGAACTCGTCCCCGATGGCACGGATGCGGCGGTCGATACTGGCCCGCAGTGCCCGGGGAGAGGAGAGGAACGCCTTGTACAGCGTCCACGGGAAGAGGCGCCGCCCCTTGCCCTCAACCACCGGCTGCCCGGTGGGGTGCAACCAGACGTCCTCCAGCTCGCGCAGCACGGCCCGCTCCGCGGGAGTGGGCGTGACACCGACGATGTCGGGAGTGCGACGCTCCCGCCATTTATGGGCAACGTCGAGCTTCACATCGGGCGAGTTGCGGTGCCGGCGCACATAGAGGTGCTCGATATCCTCGGCCTGGTACTTCTGCGGATCCACGATCGCCGTGGGGTCGAGCATGTTGATCAGCTCGGCGAAGGATTCCTGTTTTCCGTTGTGCGGCGTGGCGCTGGCGAGGATGAAGGCGTCGGATTGCGCGGACAGCAGCCGTGCCAGCTCGTTGTTCTGCGTTCCACGGTTGATCAGGTTGTGGCACTCGTCGATCACTACGGCGTCCCAGTGCTGGTTCTTCAAGTGGTGCTTGTAGCGGGCCGGGTTCTTGAGGGTGTCGATGGAGACGATCGCACGCTTGTAATAGCTGAACGGGTTCCGCGAGCTGGGCAGTGTCTGCTTGACGCGCTGGATTCCGGCGGAGTCCAGCCGAACGAGTGGGATCGCGAATCTGGTCCAGAGTTCCTGCTGGAACTGTTCGAGCACGGCGCGGGGCGTGACCACCAGGATGCGTTCGCCGCGGCCCCGCCGGATCAACTCGGACAGCAGGATGCCGATCTCGAGGGTCTTGCCCAAACCCACCGCGTCGCCGATGAGGATGCGGGGCCGCAGGTTCCGCAATGCCTGCGCAGCTGGCCGCAGCTGGTAGTCCATGCGGTCGAGCAGGGCTTCATGACCGACGGTGATCCTGGTATCGGACACCGGGATCGGGCTCGCCCGGCGTGCGGACTCCAGCCACAGGCGGGTGCGCCGGAATCCCGGCGACGCATCCGCGACGAGATTCCCGTCGCGCGGATCGAGCCGGTGGACGACGTCCAGTTCCGGGTGGTCGAAGAACACGGCGTCCTGATCGCGGACGAGCTCGCTCAGACCGGTGACCTCGACCCGGGTTCCGTCTCGCTCGGTGGTGCGCACCGCACGCACCAGCCACTCCTCATCGCGAACGACGACGCGTTCCCCTGCGGCGATATCCGCCATGTACCGGTGCCTCCTCTAGCGCTCAGGTGCTGAGCTTAGGCGTGCGCGAGATGCGCACTGAACAGACCCGCGGTCTCCTCGCCCGGCTCGTGCGTGCCGAACAGCAGCGCACGATCGAGGAGCGTGTTGTTCTCCTCGCACGAGGTCTCCGGCGCGAGCACGCACGCATGGCAGGCCGCCATGTTGAGCGCGTCGGTGCCCGACGCCGGTGACTCGATGCATACCGGGTCCGATGTGCACCAGGACAATCGCGTCAGCCCCTCACGGACGGCTTCCACGAACCGATGCGGATCCGCCTGGGATGCCACACCGCCCAGGCTTCCCGCGGAATCGGAGCTCGCCGTGTAGATCAGCATGCCCGCCATCTCCGCATCCACGAACAGGCGTTCCCGCAGGGCGGAAGCGGGATAGCCGGCGTCCAGCGAGAGCTGATCGATGAGGACGTGCGCGAAGGTGTGCAGGGCGACCTTCGCGATGTCCACCGTTATGGGAGCGCGCTTGAAAGCCGCGCCCTGCTTGTCCGCCGCGCGCTGCAAGAGCTTCCGACGACGCTGTGCGAACTCGGATTCGGCCCACTCGGTCACCTTCGTTCGGTCGAATCCGACGAATATGCCCTCGCCGATCACCTCGATCGCGGGCAGCCAGTTCGTCCGGTCGGGCGACAACGCACATAGTGAAACTTCATCCGCTTCGCCGCTCAGCCGCGAAAACCCGCGCAAAGCGCGAACCTCACGAAGGCGGGTGACCTTGCGGAGTTCGGTGAGGGAAGCCGGAACCACAGCCGGGAAGTTCCCGCCGACAACGGTTTTCAGGCAGACGAAATCGGGATCCTCGTCGTTGTCGTCGCGGCCGTCCATCAGCGCCTTGAACTCCTGACGGCGCAACTGAGCCTCGTCCAACGCTTCGCCGCTCTCCTCGCCGTGCCGCCTGAGCACCTCCGCCACGATCTGTTCCGCGGTGAACTTCCCCCGCGACTGGTTCGCGGCCGCCTGCGCTGCGGCGTCGTCGGGCGCGAGCACCTTCTCCACGAAAGGCCAGTTCTTGGCGACGAACTTCGACAGCGCCTCAGAATAGGGCGGGATGGAGATGGCCGAACGGACCGCGGGAAACCACACGTTCGACGCACCGCGCTGCAGAACCCTCGGCACCTCATCGCACTCCTGGTCGAACTCGGGCCCGAGCCACGGCCGGTGGCCTTTGCAGCTGAAAACGCCCTTCATCGCCGTCGCATGCGATGCGCCGTCGAGGCTCTTCTGCTCCACCCCGCACGTGCATTCGAGGACCAGATCATCCAACGACGATGTGCGGCCCAGGGAGACCATTCTCATCTCATGGGACGCACCCTCACCGCCCCTGGGGCCGCGGTGGAGCCATTGGAAGAACGGGAAATCGTCGATGTGCCCGCGCTTGCAGGCGATGATCAAACGGAACGGGGATAGTGCCGCACCGTCGCGCCCGTCCTTGCAGCGGCAGTGTGTGGCGTTCCAGTCACCCCCGAGCTGCGTTGTGGTTCCCAGCCGGCGGCATGCGGGGCAGATCTGGGTCTCGGGGAACCGCACCACCGGAACGTCCCTTCGACCGCCCGCCGCGGGCATTCTCAGCTCCTGCACGCCCAGCGATCGTGCGAGCCGGGGTTCGACGACCTCGGGGCACTTGTCGTGCTTCCAGTGGTGCAGTCCCACGATCATGTAGCTCGACGTCTCCGACGGGAAGAGGCCACCGATCCCGTAGGTGCTCACCAATTGACTACGACGCGCCTTGGCTGCGGATTCGCTCACTTCTTCCTCCTCAGTGACATGTGGTGGAGGCTGCTCTCGGCGTCGACGTCCCGCATGCTCTGCAGGGTCGGCCACGGGGGCTCGTGAACCGAATAGTCGATGTCCTCGTTCACGAGCGCGTCCTCGGGGCGGACCATCAGGGCGGCGTCGAAGTTCTTGTTCTTGTACTTCAGGTTCGGCTGGTCGTCGCCCGCGTCTGCCCAGATTTCCCGTAGGCGCCCGATCTCGCTTTCCGTTGCCTCTGCCTCATCCGGTGCCACCCGGGCTACCCGGGCGGTCACCAACTCGTCGATCACGACCAAGTCGTCCCAACGTTCGGAGGCGAAGTGCGCCGCGTCGTCCGCCGCCATCCCCTTCACGAGCATCCGTGTGGCGGCGATGAGAACGCCGTGCAGCCCTCGATCGCGCGCGCGGGCGGCGAACGGCGTCGCGCTGGTGGCCTCGACGGCGCGGTAGAGCGACTGATGGAACGGCCGGAAGCTCTCGTAGTGCGATCGATCGCGGGATCGCGCCGAGTTGAAGATGGTGACCACCAGGCCCGGGTGCTTGCGTCCGACTCGAGATGTCGCCTGGATGTACTCGGCGCTCGCCTGCGGTTGCCCCATTACCGCCATGAGGCCCAAGCGGTCGATGTCGACTCCCACCGAGATCATGTTCGTCGCGAGCACGACGTCGTTCGGTGACTGCGTTCCTCCGACCGCGGTCTCCAGCGCTTTGAGGCGCTCAGGGATCTCCGAAGAGGGCACGCGACTGGTCAATTCGTTGATCGTCTTGAGCTCGCGTTTCGTGGAGCCAGATCGCCGCGCGACCACTCCCAGCCGTTCGCGGACATCGCCTTCGACCTGGAGGTACGCACTGCCCAGCACGCGCAGGCTGTTGAAGTACCCCAGAAGCGTCCAGTACGGGTCACGCACTGCATCTTCACCGTCGATGTCTGCGGCGGCCTGCAGCAGCGCGGCGTATACGCGCACGAGGAGTGTCGCGTGGCTCGTGCCGGACGCCATCACCCCCACGTACTGCCGGGTGCCGAGCTCGTTGCGGTCCGACGGCTCCGCGAAGAAGGACCTGTCCGGGTCGATCCCCGGTGGCGGAAAGAGATTCGCCGTCCGGTCGAACACCGCCTTGACCTGTTCTTCCGCCCGCCGAATGGTCGCCGTCGACGCGATCACCTTGGGCCGTGCCCGACCGCGCTCATCGCTGAGCGAGGGTACCGAGCACGCCGCGTCCACCGCGGTCTCGTACAGGCCGACCATCGAACCCAATGGCCCGGAGATGAGGTGCAACTCGTCCTGAATGATCAGCTCGGGCGCCGAGCCGATACCATCTCGGGCGAAGAGTTTGCCGACGTTCTCGTTCCACGCCATCATCGCGAACTTGTCCACGGTACCCAGGATCAGCTCCGGCCGGGCACGATAGACGTCCTCATCGATCACATGGACCGGTAGCCCGTTACGAAAGTCGCATGAGGGCGTGCCGCAGGCGATGCGCAGATGCTCGTGCGGTCTGCGTTCCACCGAGTACTGCCCGTCGTTCATCGCAGTGCCGCACCAGGGGCACTGCGTGAGTTGGACGGGATTCTTCTCCTGAAGATCCTGCCCGTTCGCGAGCTTGGTGAGCGAGGTTCGCGCCTCTCTCAGACTGTTGGGAGTCGCACCCGAGCCGACCCACAGACCGATCGAGAACGGCCGCGAGCCCAGTTTCGGATCGGCCTCCCGCACCGTCTCCAGCGAGCACATCAACATCGCGGCCCGCTCGAACTGCTGAATCGTCAACAGCCTCAGTGTGTACCGCATGATCACGGCAACGCCCAGCGCCGACGAATCACGGATGCGGCGCAGCAGGATGACGAACGCCACCAGTCCCAGGTACGCCTCGGTCTTACCTCCGCCGGTGGGAAACCACAGTAGGTCCGCGACGTCCCTGTCGGCGTGCTTCGGATCGTTGATTCCGGGCAGATTGAGCAGCACGTAGGCGATCTGGAACGGACGCCATTGCGCGTCGTGTCCGTCACCGACCGTTCCCTCGGCTCCACCGCGGACCCAGTCCTGCCTCGCTCGCTGCAACTGCATCGCGCGATTCGCTAGACGGAAAGCACGTAGGGCGTCGGCATCGCTATCCAGCAATCGGATTCCGACGTCGACCCTGTCGGCCGCCCTCCGCATGTCGCGGAAGTGGCGGGCCGCGACGTCGCGCAGACCACCATCCACGTGGGCCGCCCCGGAATGGACATCACCCTCGAGTGCGTCGATCCAGTCGCGGTAACGAGAGGTGAGTGCTGTGAGGTTCGCCGTGATCTCGCCGACGGCACCGTTCGCGAGGGTCTTCATCCGCAGATCGACACCTTCGACTGCTCCGGGCTTGGCCCGGTGGACTTCATGCGTGGGAATGAATTCCGTCCGGACCTCCGAGACGTCCCGGGCACCCGGCACACGGTCCCAGTCAGCGGCGCAGCCGTGACCGATGGCGAAGCTGTGGCTATCCCGGTACATCAGCGCGGCGGTGTCGAGATCGGCATCCGCTCCGATGTTCTTGGCGACGGACCGATCCACGATGTCGTCCGATTCGGCGCGAACCGTGAGGCCCACTTGAAACCAGGAGGACGAGTCGCGCAACTCGCCTTTGATCGATTCCCGGGTGTTCTTCAGGGCAACCGTCACGGTGACCACGCCGTCGCGCTCGGGCCGCACGAACGTGTAGAGCTGAAGTCCGTCCGCAACCTCGGGGCGCTTCACGCCGGCTTCGCGCAGATCTACGACCATGGGGACCTCCGGTAGCGGATGGCGCTGCCACCGTGTCTCGTCGGAGCCGGGGTCACTCGTGTCCTCGTACCGTGCACCCCGAGGGATCACCGAGACGAGTCCGGCCGAGGCGCGCACCGAGAACGTCATTCCGACCGACGACGGGAACCGCATGCGGGACTCGGCGACCGGACTGCCCTCATCGGCCTCCGCATCGGCCTCCGCGCCTGTGGGATCGGCCTTCTCTCCCTGTTCACTGATCGTGTCGTCGTCGTCCTGTACCGGCCACAAGGCACCGACTATGTAGCGGGACAGAGGCGCCTCGTCTATCATCTCGTCCATTCCCCCGCTCGGACCGACCAGATCCTTACGAAGTGCATCTACCATTTTCTCGCGGAATGCGTACATCTCCGTCAGATCGCCAGCCACCGCTACCCCACCCTTTCCATGACCTCGGGACCCGGCCGTGCCAGCCCCACGATTCGTGGCACCAGCCATAAACCGCTCGGGCCGATCCCTGCATCTTCTGTGACTTCGGCAGTCCCGGCAGAAGTTTCGACCGAAGTGAGAACCATGTCACCGAGCTCCCCGGGCCAAACGCCCGGCAGCAGCGAGAGTCCCGACGCCAGAGCTTCGCCGAACGCCGCCGTCGTGCGCCCGACCGTCGAACCGCCCACAGTCAGGTCGTACACCGGTCGATCCGCCGTCGACGCCACGACGTCGAGAACGCCGGTGACGGCTGCTCCGGCTCTGATCGAGGACAACGTGCGCTGAACCTCGGAAGCCGGTGTCATCGCGCCGACATACGGAACGCCTGCCTCCACGTCCGATCGGGTGAGCTCCAATGCGGACATCCGTAGTCGCCCGCGCGGGCCGCTGAGCCGCTGAAGGCGACCCGGTAACCAGTCGCGCTCGACGATGAGTCCCCGCGAACCACGTCCATCGACGATCACCATCGTGTCGCGGGCCCTACTGAGTGCGACGTATTCGAGGTGCAAGCGGGAGGCGTCGGACTCCTCGCCGAACGCGTCGCCGTCGCCGTCGCCGACGAGGACGACGTGATCGAACTCCAGTCCCTTCGCCCGATGAACAGTGGACACGATCACAGGGGCGTCGTCGGGTTCGACCAGCTGCAGCGGTACCGCGGCGGTTCTGATCGCAGCACGGAGCGCGGCGAGGTTGAGCTGATCGCCCGATCGCGTTCGGCCCGTGGACCGCGTCAGCGCGAACCAACATTCGGAGACCTCGTCCTGCGGCAACACCGCAGCAAGTGCTCGTTCGACGTCCGAGCGCGCAACCAGTGGGCCTGTCAGTCCGGACAGAGCATTCGCGATCCATCTGGCGCCGCCACGAGCGCGGGCCGGGCGCCTCACGACGTGTTCGATCCCACTACTGCTGAGCTCCGCGGAGACCGCTAGCACTTCCGCATTGCTGCGGCAGAGCACCCCTGTTCGCCCGGTCGGCCCCACCACCTCCTGCCAGTCGTCGACGACCTTCACGTGCGGCAGGGACTCTCGA
Source organism: Tsukamurella tyrosinosolvens (assembly GCF_900104775.1). Taxonomy (NCBI): domain Bacteria; kingdom Bacillati; phylum Actinomycetota; class Actinomycetes; order Mycobacteriales; family Tsukamurellaceae; genus Tsukamurella; species Tsukamurella tyrosinosolvens. The sequence continues at coordinate 1,676,831 of NZ_FNSA01000003.1, read as the reverse complement.
TAGGTGCGTATCAGCTCGATCGCGTCGGGCAGGCCCATCCGCCGGACCTGCTTGGAGACCTCCACGAACCGAACGCAGTCGGAACCTCGGGCGCGATAGTCGCGCTCCAACGTCACCCTCTGCGCCCCTGGAAGAGCCTCGAGCCCCACGAGAAGTTCGTCGAAGGTCGTTCCACTCTCGGACTCCGACAGAACGAAGTCGTAGATCCCCTGCAGCGGGTCACCGAGCACCGTTATGCCCGCTTCATCGTCGATACCGCCGACGATCGCGAGGACGAAGTCCGCGCGGTCGCCGACGAGGTCCTGGACTTCGTCGATGACGACGTGGCGAAGGTCGGACATCAGGTCGTTCACATCCGGATCCTCTGCGAGGAGCCGCGTCGCCATCCGAATCCGCTCGTCGAACGTTCCAACCGGTTCTAGTCCGGCGACGAGAATCAGTTCCGATGCGAATGAGTCGAAGGTACGAACGTTGACGCGGGCGAGCTCCGCCGCCCGCAAGCGATCCTCGATTGCGCGCACGGCCGCGCGGGAGAAACTGAGTACCAGTATCTCCCGCGAAGCCGATAGTCCCTCGTCGATCAGGTGCTCCAGACGAGCGGCGACGACCTCCGTCTTCCCCTGGCCTGCTCCCGCTGTCACGAGCAACCGCTCGTGAGGGGCCGCGTCGGCAACCGCCGCTTGCGACGGGTCCAACTCCGTGATCATGATCTCACCGCCGGCTTGCGGCCGGAAGAGATGTTCGATCCGCAGACCGGGACGGGGTCAGGACTCGATATGTTCGGGTCCACGGCCATCGTCCCTCATCACCTTCACGTCCAATCCCTCGGCGTTCCTGCTCAGTTCCGCGAAGAGGCGTTCAGAGGCGTCTCGACGGAGGTTCGTCGCGACCCAGACCGCACCGCCGCCGTCTAGAGTCACCTGCTTTGCGCGTGCGCTCGTTGGAAGGTCGTCACGCCCACTGATCGCACCCTCGACTTCTGCCGCGGCCACCCCACGGCGGTTCGCGACGATTCGAGCGAATTCTCGTACGGTGCGGGCCGCGGGCAGCGGCTGCATGGAGACGTCATCGGGAACGTCCAGTCCGACGAGGAAGTAATGACTGTGACCGACCTTCCCGCGAAGGAGGTCGAACCGAGACCGCAGCTGCATCGCACGCGACTTGCCGTTTCCAGAGTCGCCGGTGCTGTCGATGTAGTCCTCACCGAACCTGGCGAGCAGCGAATCGTCGAGCCGTCTGACCTGCGTCACCGGCGTGTTCATGTCCATCAGCGCCTTGATTCGATCGTCGTCCTGACCGTCGAGCTCCGCCTGGAGTGCTTCGATCGTCTGAAGTCCCGACTTCCGTACCAGCTCGACTGCAAAGGCCAGACCGGCATCTGACGCCCTGCCGTCGTTCGGATAGCGCTCGGTCAAGAACTCCGTCAATGTCGTGGCGTCTACGGGGGTGACCTCGTTCTGTTCGACATCAACAGGGTCCGTTGCGGCGGCCTCGGATACAACCGGGTCCGATTGCGCCGGGTTGGCCAGAATCCGATCGATGGCGACGAAGGTCTCGTCGAGGCTGCGCCGTGCATCGGACGCAGCCCCGAAGAGTTGATCAATGGTTTCCCGGTCGGATTCGCCGATGGCTCGGTACGATGCGCCCTTGTAGCGGCGGGCGTGCTCGAATTCCGCCCAAGCGTGTGCCGCAACTGTGCGGATCTGAATCTCGAGTCCACCGAACCGCTCGAAGTACCGAGCCAAGCTACCGCCGGAAATGATCCAGCCCGACTCAGTCGTCGCAGCCTCTCCTGCGACGACGAGGTGCCGGCAGTCGTACCCTCGGCGCCTCGGTTCCACCGCAGCCTTCTCATCACCTGGGTTTCGATCCTCACCCGGTTTCACAGCGAGGCGCGCCCGAATAAGGTCGGCCGAACGTTCGAGGTCGGTCTTCGAATACGTGATGATCCGGACCGCGACCGTGTCGGTCACATCCCGAAGAGGGTCGCGGTAGTCTTTCTCTCGCCACTTCCGCTGAAACGATTCGATCGACTTGGCTCGAGCAGTGACGTCGTGCGGTCGAATCCCCGACTCAGTCAGCAGCCGCTTCAGGTAATCACTGATCTCATTGGCGGCTGTTGGCAACCAATCCCAGTTCCGATAGTCAATGTCGGCCATGCATCCTCCCCCGAGCATCCTCGCCCCTCACTCACGATCGAATCGTAACCAGAGACTGCACCAACCGCAGCACACCGCCGAACAATCGAAGAAAATACAGATCAACCAACTGCCGCAACCATTACAACGAAGCTGTTTCAACATCACGAATCATAACTTTCGCAGGCAAGTCACGCCGACCGAACCACGGCCGTCGCGACACCTCGACTGCTTCCTTCAACTCAACGCCGGACAGGCCGAGCGCAGAAACGAGAACATGGAGCGCGAGCAAGGGCGGGATAGCGTTTCCAATCTGCTGCGCAACATTGCGCCCGCTCCACGGATAGTCCAAAGGAAACGTTTGCAGCACCCCTGACTGAGCGGAACTGAGACGCCCTTCGGTGCCATTACGGCTGCGTAACCGATTGCGAGAAATCTTCCCAGTGACGGTAAATGCAGGCTGATCGGCAGTCCGGCGGCCACGCGCACGCGGATCTCCACCGGTTCCGTAATTTGAAACGATCTCGAAATCTCCAAGATTCGGGAGCGCATCCCCCATCGTCACACAATCCAGCAGACCCGCCGTGTCATCCACCCCGCGGAACCTCTTGTGAGTCGGCTTCGGCAGTGACACTTCACGGTCGCCAGCACCGAGGCGAGCGATCAGCACAGCTCGCCGGCGCGTCTGAGGAACCCCGAACTGCTCCGCGTTCAGTACCCCAGTCGCTACACCGTAGCCTTGATCGCGCAACACATCAGCCATCGCCTCCCAAACCGGAAGTACGGCCGGAACCTGCTCCAAAACGATCGCGGAATACGGCCACCTCGCAGTCATCGCCCAGATCAATGGCTGCAACACCAAACCCGTCCGCTGGTCATCCAACGCCTCTGTTGCAGAAGCCGCTTGGTCGATTCTTCGTTCTCCCACCAACCCCACGAGATCGAGTACCAGGTCCAATGAAAGCCGCCCGGAACCGCGCCCGGCGACAGTGAAGGTCTGACACGGAGGACCAGCGGCTAGGACGGTGCAACCTGGAAAGTCATCCGGTACGACATCGCGCACGTCACCCGGCCGAGTTCGGAGCCCGGCCGCACGTCGCGTAGCTATCGCGTCAGGATCAAGCTCCACGCCAACGGAATCGAGTCCAAGCCACGTTGCAGCCACATCCAACCCGCCGGGTCCTGCGAATAGATCTACGATCCTTGCGCCGGTCCTCGAAAGCCCGTCCTGGCGCGGTTCGATCCCCATGGACGGAATCCTATCCTTTCGCAGCTCGTGTGACGGCACGCTCCCCACCGAGCCACATCAGGAATATCCCCGTCACCAGAAGGCACCTTCATCGGGTGCTCCGTCCACACCGCTGGTAGAACCAGCAATACAACTGGTGGTCGACAATCCGTATGCCACTACACCGGCAGAGCCCCCAACTCCTGCCCACGGATGCGCTGACTGATGACCTGGGTGATGCCATCGCCGCGCATCGACACGCCATAGAGTGCGTCGGCGACCTCCATCGTCGGCTTCTGGTGGGTGATGACGATGAGCTGGGACTTGTCACGGAGCTGCTCGAACAGCGAGATCAGGCGGCGCAGGTTGGTGTCGTCCAGCGCGGCTTCGACCTCGTCCATCACGTAGAACGGGGACGGGCGGGCGCGGAAGATGGCGACCAGCATGGCGACGGCGGTCAGGGACTTCTCGCCGCCGGAGAGCAGCGACAACCGCTTGACCTTCTTGCCCGGCGGGCGGGCCTCGACGTCGATGCCGGTGGTCAGCATGTCCCCCGGCTCGGTGAGGATCAGCTTGCCCTCGCCACCCGGGAACAGGGTCTTGAACACCTCGACGAACTCGCGCTCCACGTCCACCCACGCCTCGGTGAACACCTGCAGGATCTTGGCGTCCACCTCCTCGACCACGCTCAGCAGGTCCTCTCGAGCCGACTTCACGTCTTCGAGCTGCGTGGAGAGGAAGTTGTAGCGCTCCTCCAGCGCCGCGAACTCCTCCAGCGCCAGCGGGTTCACCCGCCCCAGCGTCGCCAGGTCCTTCTCCGCGAGCTTCAAACGCCGCTCCTGCACCGCTCGGTCGAACGGGAGCCCCTGTGGCTTCACCACAGTCTCGCCGCGCTCCCGCGCCGCCTCGTACTCCTCCAGCTCCAGCGCGGACGGCGGCAGCGGAACGTCCGGCCCGTACTCGGCCACCAGGTCGTCGGGCGACATCGCGAACGACGCCACCACCTGCTCCTCGAGTTGCTCGATCCGCAGCGCCGCCTGGGCCCGCGCCACCTCGTCGCGGTGCACCGCATCCGTCAGCTGGGCCAGTCGAGCCGTCAGGGCCACGCTCTCCTGCCGCGCGACATCCAGCGCGCCGGCGCGCTGGGCGCGTGATGCCTCCAGCGCATCACGATGCGCAGCAGCCCTCGTCACCGCGCGCCCCAGTCGCGAGGACACCAGCGCGGCGCCTTCCGCGACCGACGAAGCCACGGCAGCAGCCGACAGGCGCGCAGCAGCCGCCGCCTCCGCCCGCTCCCGCGCAGCCCGCTCGGCAGCTGCGGCCCGTCGAAGCCCCTCGGCCTTGCCCCGCACGCCGGCCGCACGCTCCTCGGCAGTGCGGCGCGCCAGGCGCGCCTCCATCTCCACCGACCGCGCCGCGGCCAGGGCGGCAGCAGCCGCGTCCCGCTCGTCCGTGCCCACGGACACCGAATCCTCGGGCAGCTCTTCCGCGAGCCGCAGGCGCTCCTCGTGCTCGACCAGCGCGGCCCGCGTCTCGTCCCGCGAGCCCTCGATCCGGGTTCGCTGCGCCACCAGACGCTCGGCCTCGTCGCGCGCGCTCCGCGCCGCCTGCCCCAGCCGGGCCAGCTGCTCGTAGATCGCGCCGAGCTGCGCATCCGACTCGTGCAGCGCCGCCAGCGCCGACTCCGTGACCTCGCGCCGCGACGCCAACTCCTCTGCAGCGCCGGCCAGAGCAGCGGAGATCGATTCCACCGAACGCCGGGTCTCCCCCAGCGTCGCCTCCGCGGCGTCGATCGACTTCTGCACCTCCAGCGTCGACTGCCGCGCCGCGGAGCCGCCGGTCAGCACCCCGTGAGAGATGACGTCACCGTCAGACGTGACGGCCCGCAGCTCGGGCCGCTCGGCGACCACGGCCACCGCGTCCGCCACTGAGCCGACGAGCACGTACCCGGCCAGCGCCGCCGTCACGGCCCCCTCCAACGAGGACGGGGCGGTCACACACGACGCGGCCCAGACGGCACCGTCGGGCAGGGGGCCCGTGGGCACCGTGCCGGGCGCGACGCCCTCGACGACGACGGACGCCCGTCCGCCGTCCGCGTCGCGGAGCTTGTCGATGGCCGAAACGGCCAGATTCCGAGAGCCCGCCGCAACGGCCTCCGCCACCGGTCCCAGTGCGACGGCAACGGCCTTCTCGTAACCCGCACGGATGGAGAGCCGCGACGACACGGCGGCCGTCACGCCGTCGACGTGCTCGGCGATCCACGCGGCACCGTCGCCCCGGTCCAGGTTCATCGACAGCGCCTCGATGCGCGCGACGAGCGAGGCCACCTTCTGCTCGGCCTCCCGCTCCGACGCGCGCAGTTCCTCGACCCGCGCGCTGGCGGCGTTGTAGGCCGCGACGCTGCGTTCGTGGTGCTCGTCGAGCGAGGCCTCGGAGGCGTCGAGCTCTGCGATCTGCCCCTGGACCTGCTCGAACTCGGCTTCGGCGGCCTCGGCGCGCTCCACAGCCTCCGCGATGGCGGCGGTGAGCCGCCCGGACTCCGCCTCCACGGACTCGGCGCGGGTGCGCAGGGTCTCGACCTGGCCGGCCAGGCGCGCGAGCCCTTCCCGACGGTCCGCGATCGCCGCGACCGCGGCCATGTGCGCCTTCTCCGCGTCGCGGGCGGACTCCTCGCGCGACGCGAGCTCCTCGGTGGCCTCCTCGAGGATCATGGCGGCCTCCTCGAGGGCCTCGATGAGCTCGGCCTCCTCCTCGGCGACGCGCTCGGCCTCGGCCTCCAGCTCGTCGGGGTCGCGGCCGGGGGCGTGCTGGACGGGCTCGGACAGCAGGCGGGCGCGCTCGGAGGCGATGCGTTCGGTCGACGAGACGCGCTCGGCGAGCGCGGAGAGCGAGAACCAGCCCTCGCCCGCGGCCTTCACCGCCGGGTCCAGCGCGGCGACGGCCTCGGAGTGCTCCGCGACCAGCGCGTTCGCCTCGTCGAGCTGCTCGGCAACCTCATTCTGCTCGAGACGCACCGCCGCCTCGTTACCGCTCTGATCCGCCAGCTCGGCACGCCGCCGCACCAGGTCGTCGGCCGCAAGACGCAGGCGGGCGTCGCGCAGATCGGCCTGGATGGTCTGCGCCCGACGGGCGACCTCGGCCTGCCGCCCCAGCGGCTTGAGCTGGCGGCGCAGCTCCGTCGTGAGGTCGGTGAGGCGGGCGAGATTGGCCTGCATGGAGTCGAGCTTGCGGACCGCCTTCTCCTTGCGGCGGCGGTGCTTGAGCACGCCGGCCGCCTCCTCGATGAAGGCGCGACGTTCCTCGGGCTTCGACTCGAGGATCGCCGCGAGCTGGCCCTGGCCGACGATGACGTGCATCTCACGGCCGATGCCGCTGTCGGAGAGCAGCTCCTGCACGTCCATGAGGCGGCACTTGGTGCCGTTGATCTCGTACTCGCCAGCGCCGTCGCGGAACATGCGCCGCGTGATGGAGACCTCGGAGTAGTCGATGGGCAGCGCACCGTCGGAGTTGTCGATGGTGAGCGTGACCTCGGCGCGGCCCAGAGGCGCGCGGCCGGAGGTGCCGGCGAAGATGACGTCCTCCATCTTGCCGCCGCGCAGGCCCTTCGCGCCCTGCTCGCCCATCACCCAGCGCAGGGCGTCGAGGATGTTCGACTTACCCGAGCCGTTGGGCCCGACGACGCAGGTGATGCCCGGTTCGAGGCGCAGAGTCGTCGCCGAAGCGAAGGACTTGAAGCCCTTCAGTGTCAGCGACTTGAGATACACGAAACGCCAGTTTAGGCGGTGACCGTCAGAGGACGGCCATCGCCACGATCAGACCGAGCGCGACGTGCGACGCAGCGATCACGCGGGCCTGCGGCAGGAAGACCTCGGAGTACATGAGCTCGTCCATGTCGACACCCGTGACCAGGTCGAGGACGCGCACGGAGACGATCTGCGCGATGATCCCGACCACGCCGTAGACCAGCGAGTAGATGACGCCGTCCAGCAGGTTGCCGCCGCCGGTGTAGTTGGCGTAGATCGCGACGACGATGATGAACGCCATCGAGAGCATGCCCGCGCCCGTGATGTAGGTGGCGTTGGGCTTGCCAGCCTTCACCAGGTCGCGCAGCTTGCCGGGCGTGGAGAGGTCGACGGCGTAGAAGCCGACCACCATGAGCAGCAGGCCGACGAGGGCGTACAAGCAGATCGCGCCGATGCCCTTGCCCAGGGTGCCCAGGTCTGCGGCGGCGAGGAGGGTCGTGTTCATGATGCGGTCGTGCCTTTCGGAGTGATGCGGTGCGGGATGAAGGCGGCACCGTCGTCGGTGATGAGTCCGGAGGTCTCGCGGATGCCGATGCCGGCGGACTCGTCGCCGACGACCCAGGCGCCGATCACGGGGCGGTAGCCGTCGAACTCGGGCAGCGGGTCGAACATCTGGTAGACGTAGCCCTCGGCGCCGTAGACGCCGCCGGTGGCCGTCTCGCGGCCCCCGTCGACGATCGTGAGGTTCGCGCCCTCGCGGCCGAGCTTGGGCTTCTTGACGTACTCGGTGAGGAAGCCGGGGCTGTCGATGAAGGCGGGCAACAGGTTCGGGTGGTCGGGGTACATCTCCCAGAGCACCGCGAGGATCGCCTTGTTGGAGAGGATCGCCTTCCACAGCGGCTCGATCCACGTGGTGGCGGGGATCGATTCGACGACCCGCTTGCCGAAGTCGTCCTCGAGGATCCACTCCCACGGGTACAGCTTGAACACCGAATGGATCGGGGCGTCTTCGAGATCGACGAAGGTCGTGAGGTCGTGGTCCCAGCCGATGTCCTCGATGGGCAGGCCGACGGTGTCGAAGCCGGCCTCGGCGGCCGTCTCCTGCAGGTAGCCGGTGGTCACGTGGTCCTCGCCGGTCGCGTCCGCGCCGGACCAGGTGAAGTGCAGCTCCGACGGCGGGATGACGTTGCGGATCTCGCCCCAGCGCGCGACCAGCGCCTCGTGCAGCGAGTTCCACTGGTCGTAGCCGCCCTCGTCCCAGGAACGCTTGTCGGGCGCGGTGTCCTGGAACCAGTACCACTGCACCACAGCGGCTTCCAGCAACGAGGTGGGCGTATCCGCGTTGTACTCCAGAAGTTTCGCGGGCCGCCGGCCGTCGTAGCGCAGGTCGAAGCGGCCGTAGACGTGCGGATCCTGCCGCTTCCACGACTCCTCGATCGCGCCCCACGCCCACTCCGGGATGCCGAAGTCGGCGTACCGCTCGGTGAGGATGACGTTCTCGACGGCCTTGAGGCACATCGAATGCAGCACCTCGACCTGGGCCTCGATCGAGAGCACCTCGTCCATGTCGAACTCGTAGAACACGGACTCGTCCCAGTAGTTCCTGCTGTCGCCGGCACCGTCGCGCGCGGGGGTGCCGAACACCAGGCCCTGCGATTCGACGGTCCGCTGCCAGCCCTCGCGGGGCGTTCCCCGCATGCGCCGCACTAGGAGCCGCTCGATCCGGAGCCGCCCTTGGAGCTCCCGCCCTTGCTGGTGGTGCCCAGGCCGCCGCGATCGATGTTCTTGCCGCTGGATCCGCTGTTGCTGCCGGCGTTGGTGTTCCCGCTGCCCGAGCCGCTCCCCGACCCCGTCCGCGAGCCGGCGGCGGGCGGCGCGGGCTTGCTCGCCGCGTTCGTCTGGCCGTTGGTGCCGAACGAGGTGGTCTTGGCCGGGTCCACCGCCGCGCCCGAAGAGGTGCGGAAGGCGGTGTTGGCGGGCCGGTCGTAGCTGCCGCCGGTGATGCGGCCGTTGTTGTAGGAGCCGCCGTAGTTGTACCGGTAGCTCATGCCGTTGAGGAAGATGAAGCCGGTCACCGGGTTGTACGTGCCCCGCGAGCAGTAGTCGTCGGAGACCACCTGATCGCCGTCGACGGTGCAGTACGCCGTCTGCGTGTTCACGTTCTGGGTGTTGTCGTTGTCCGGGATCGCGACGTAGAGGAGCGCGATCGCGCCCACCACGCCGACGCCGACCCCGGCGCCGATCATCTGCTTCCGGCGGCGGCTCTTCTTCGCGGCCGCGGCGGCGGCTTCGGCGGCCTCGCGCTGCTCGTCCTCGGCGCGCTGCCGCTGTGCGCGCTGCCGGGCGCGGGCCTCGGCCACCGTCTCCGGGCGGGCCTGCGTGTTCTCGTCCTGCTGCCGCATCCGCCCGGGGCGCCGCGGCGTCTCCCCCGTGTCCGGGAGGTGCAGCTCCGGGGGCATCCCGGGGACGGGCATGTAGTTCGACTCCGGCCCGGGGATGTCGCCCACCGGGCGGTTCTCAGGGATGGGCGGCTGCATGCCTCACCTCTCCTCGAACGACGGGAGCCCGCCTCGTGCGGGCCCGAACAGTTCCACGACCAGATCGACCCGGCCCGGAGTGTCCCCCGACCACAGGCGTTGCAGCAGAGTGTCGCATGTGGAGCGGTCGCCCTCGACCACGACGCGCACACGTCCGTCCGGCTGGTTCGCAGCGTAACCGAGCAGGCCCAGCTCCAGGGCCTGAGTCTTCGTCCAGTACCGGAACCCGACGCCCTGCACGTGGCCGTGCACCCACGCCGTCATCCGCGCCTGTTCGTCGGGCACTCGCTACTCCGCGACGATGTCGAGGTTGACCGTCGTGCCGGCCTTGAGCGTGCGACCGACGGTGCACACCTGGTCGACGGCGCGGCGGGCCACGGTGATCAGGCGCTCCTGGGCGGCCTCGTCGAGCTCGGACAGGTCGAGCTCGAGGACCTCGTTGAGTTCGGGGTAGACCTCGTTCTCCCGATCCGCGTCGCCGGAGACGCGGACGGTGGCGTCGTAGTCCTCGCCCAAGCGGCGGGCCAGGACGTGGTCGGTGGACATGCCGCTGCACGCCGCGAGGGCGATCTTGAGCAACTCACCGGGGGTGAACACGCCCTCCACGTCCGCCGAGCCCACCAGCACCTCGGCGCCCCGCGAGCTGCGCCCCGTATAGCGGCGCACGCCCGTGCGCTCGACCCAGAGTTCGGTGGACGGTGCCTGCGCGTTCGTGTCGTCGGCCATATGCACCAATCTACGGCAGCACCGTCCGCGACCAGCGTTCGGAGGGCCGGGCTCGGCCGCCCCGCGCGGCGGGAGACCGGTAGCGTTGTGAACATGCGCGTGCGGTGGTGGTCGTTCCTCGGAACCGTCCTCGCGTACGCCGCTGCGGCGTCGTGGGCGGCCGTCTCCGGGCCCGACCCGTTCCCCACCCATTTCGGCCTGTCCGGGCAGCCGGACTCGTGGACCCCGCGCGCCGAGGCCGTGTCGCTGCACGCGGGCATCGCCGCCGGTATCGCGGTCCTGTTCGCCGCCCTGGCGCTGGCGGCGCCGCGCCTCCCCGCTGCCGTCGTCAACACTCCGCGGCGCGACTACTGGCTCGCGCCGGAGCACCGGTCCGCGTTCGACGAGATCCTCTCCGGCTTCTTCCTGTGGACCGGCGGCCTGATCCTGGTGCTGCAGGCGGCGACGTTCGTCGTGACCGTCATCGATCCCACCGAGACCGCGGCCAAGTCGACGATCCTGATCCTCTTCCTCGTCGCGCTCGTGGGCTCCATCGGCTACCTGGTGTGGTTGCTCCTGCACCCACCGAAGCGCTCCACGACGACGCGGGGCGCCAGCCCAGGACGGACCGGGACTCGTTCGTCGAGGTAACGTTTCCGCATGCGACCTCGATGGTGGATCTTCCTCGCCGCGGTCCTGCTCTGCGGCGCCTCGCTCGCCTGGGCCGCGACGTCCGGCCCCGATCCCTTCCCCACCCACTGGGGCGCCGGCGGGACGGCTGACTCCTGGAGTCCCCGTGGTTCGGCAGTCGGCATCTTGGCCGTCTCTGCAGCGGCCCTCGGGGCGCTGTTCGGCGTCCTCGCCGCCTGCACGTCCGCGATCCCGGACGCCCTCATCAACCTCCCGCCCACGGCCCGCGCGTACTGGCTCGACCCCACGCATCGCCCCGGCTTCGACGCCCTCCTGCAGCGGTACCTGCTCACGGTCGGGACTGCGGTGCTCCTCCTTCTGGCCGTGTCGGTAACCGGCGCCATCGTCAGTCCCGAGGGGAGTCCGATTCTCGGCGTCGGTATCTGGGCCGTCCTCGCGGTCATCGCCGTGAGCAGCGGTCACCTGTTGTGGCGGCTGGTCCGGCCGCCGGCGGATAACCTGGCCGCATGAGCGCCTCCACGGAAACCGGCCCCTTCTTCCACGGGACCACCGCCGATCTCCAGCCCGGCGACCTGCTCAGCGCGGGCTTCGTCTCGAACTACCGCCCCGACGTGGTGATGAACCACATCTACTTCACGGCCCTGCGCGACGGTGCCGGGCTCGCCGCGGAGCTCGCCTCCGAGCTCAAGTCCGACGGTGCCGCCCCGCACGTCTACGAGGTCGAGCCCACCGGCGCCTTCGAGGACGATCCCAACGTCACCGACAAGAAGTTCCCCGGCAACCCCACCCGCTCGTACCGCAGCACCGAGCCGCTCCGCGTCGTGGCCGAGGTGACCGACTGGACCCGGCTGACTCCCGAGGCCCTGCAGATGTGGCGCGACACGATCGTCTCCAAAGCGCCCGCCGATCGCGGCGAGATCATCAACTGACCGACGCACCACGCGCCGGATCGGTTCCGTGCGCATGGCGATTGTGAACAATCCCGCACTACGCGTGGAGGACTCACGGACTCCGCGGGCAGTTCGTAGCGTGACCGCATGCAGAAACAGTGGGGGCTGTTCATCGGCGCGGTGGGGTTCTACGTAGCGACGCTCGGGTTGACCTACGTTGCCGGGCCTGATCCGTATCCGCGGACGTACTCGGGAGGCCGCGTCTCGACGTGGATGTCGCGCAGCGCGTTCGTCGAGAATCAACTCGTGTCGGCCGCGATCGCACTCGGGTTCGGCATGATCCTCGTTCTCTTGTCCCTGTGGCGACCTTCGTTCCGAAGGCGGGAGTACCGCGATTACTGGTCGGCCCACCTGCCGGAATACCGACGCATCATGACGAGGATGTGGCTGCGTGTCGCCTCCATCTGCGCGATCGGATTCGGGCTCGCGTATCTCGCAGCCGTCGTATTTCCCCCTTCGACGGTCGGACGCACCGTTCTCACGTGGGTGATCGTCGTGGCGCTGTTCGTGGAGATCTTCCGCGGAGTGTGGCCGCTGCGGCTCACACGAGAACAACGAGCGAACGCGGCTCCCCCACCTAGCGGTGCGTCGGAGCCTACGAACGGCGTGTGGCCCACCAGCCCCTGAGTCGCGCGGGCGGGTGGCTCCACCGGTCAGCGGCGCGGCACCGTCTGGCAGCTCGGACAGAAGTGCGAGCCGCGGTTCATGAAGGACTCGCGCCGCATGATGGTGCCGCACCGGCGGCACGGCTCGCCGTCGCGGCCGTAGGCGTCGAGGCTGCGGGAGAAGTAGCCGGACTGGCCGTTGACGTTGACGTACAGCGAGTCGAAGCTGGTGCCGCCCAGGTCCAGGGCCTGCCGCATCACATCGGTGGCGTCGTCGATGAGCCGGCCGAGAGCGGGCTTGGTGAGGGCGGAGGCGCGACGACGGCCGTGGACGCCGGAGCGCCACAGGGCCTCGTCGGCGTAGATGTTGCCCACGCCGGAGATCACGGTCTGATCCAGCAACACCCGCTTAACCTCGGTGTCCTTGCGCTTCATCCGCGCGACCACGGCGTCGCGGTCGAACAGCGGATCCAGCGGATCCCTGGCGATGTGCGCGACGGACGCGGGCACGAGCGTGCCGGCGACCTCCTCCAGCGGGTCCACGGCCCAGCCGCCGAAGGTGCGTTGGTCGACGAACCGGAGCACGGCACCGTCGGACAGCCCGGCCCGGATGCGCAGGTGCCGGTCGTCGCCCGGCCCGACGAGCATCTGCCCGCTCATGCCGAGGTGCACGACGATCGCGGCGTCGGCGGAGGCGCCGCCACGCGCGAGAGGTAGCCACAGGAATTTGCCGCGCCGCTCCGCGGATTCGACGTCGGCGCCGGTGATCTGGCCGATCATGTCCGCCTCGCCGGCGGCGTGGCGCCGGGCGGCGCGGGGGTGCAGGACCTCCACGGAGGTGACGCCGCGACCCACCAGGTGATCGAAGAGGCCCCGCCGGACGACCTCGACCTCGGGCAGCTCGGGCATCAGGCCGACTCGGGCGCCTGCTCGGCGTCGCTCGCCGCCGCGTCGACCGCCGCTGCGTCATCGTCTGAAGTCTCGGAGTCGTTCACGTCCAACGACTTCCACGCGGCAGCGGCGGCCTTCTGCTCGGCCTCCTTCTTGGTGCGGCCCACGCCCTCGCCGAGATCGTTCTCGTCGACCACCGCCACGGCGGTGAACTCCTTGTCGTGGTCCGGCCCCGTCGACGTGATGCGGTACGCCGGCGCGCCGAGGTCCCGCTCGGCGGCGAGCTCCTGCAACGACGTCTTCCAATCGAGCCCGGCGCCCATCGACGACGAGGCCGTCAGCAGGGGCAGGAACAGCCGCAGGACCACCTCGCGGGCGGTGTCGATGCCGTGCTCGATGTGCACCGCCCCGAGCAGGGCCTCCATGCCGTCGGCGAGGATCGAGTCCTTGTCGCGGCCGCCGGTGAGCTCCTCGCCGCGCCCCAGGTAGAGGTGCGCGCCGAGACCGCCCTCTCCCAACCCGCGCGCGACGCGCGCGAGAGCGTGCATGTTGACGACGCTGGCGCGGATCTTCGCGAGCTCGCCCTCGGGCTTGTCCGGGTGCGTCGTGTAGAGCCACTCGGTCACCGAGATGCCGAGCACGCTGTCGCCGAGGAACTCGAGCCGCTCGTTGGTGGGCAGCCCGCCGGCCTCGTAGGCGTAGGAGCGGTGCGTCAGCGCCAGGGTGAGCAGCTCGTCGTCGAGACCGACGCCCAGGGCTTCCAGCAGCGGGGCGCGGTCCGTGGCGGGCGGCGCGGGAAGGCGCTTGCTCACTTGCCGTCGGCCTCGCCCTCGGTGGCAAACTTCGCGAGTCCGGCCCAGCGGGGGTCGATCTGCTCGTGGTGGTGGTCGGCCGGCAGGTCGGCCAGCTTCTCGCCGCAGCCCTGGCACAGGCCCGGGCAGTCGTCGGAGCACGTCGGGTCGAGGGCCAGCTCCATGCCGACGGCGTCAATGATCGCCTGCTCGAGGTCGATCATGTCGTCCTCGATGCGGTACATCTCGTCGTCGTCGGTGGTGGCCGCGGTCTCGCTGTCCGGGTACGCGTACAGCTCCGTCAGGAAGACGTTGAGGGCGCCCGACAGGGGGTCGAGGCACCGGGCGCACTGGCCGGCGGTGTTGGCGCTCACGGTGCCGGTGACGAGGACGCCCTCGGACACCGCCTGCACCTGGAGGTCGAGGTCGACCTCCTCGCCGTTCTCGATTCCGATCAGGTCGACGCCGATGCGCTCGGGCGCGGCCACCGTGCGGTGCACCTGCGCTGAGGTGCCCGGCCGTCGCCCGAAGGCACGGACGTCGAGTACGTACGGCTTACCGGCCGGCTGGCGCACGGCGGCATTGGGTTCGTTCACAACAATCCTCGGGAACTCGTCAGGTCAAGCCAAACACCCGATTGTACGTCAAGCCGCCTACCGCGCGTCGACCCGCGACTCGGCGAACTCCTCGAGGTAGCCGTCGGTGGCGCCGTGATCGCTGTAGTCGTGCACGCCGGCGGCGGTGCGCAGCTGCTGGCGACCCCGGTTCACCGACCGCATGGTGGCACCGAGCACCTCCTCGAACTGCGAGAGCTTGGTGTCGACGTAGACGTCGCACTCCCCGCGCAGGCGGTCCGACTCGGCGTGGGCCGCGTCGATGATCCGGTCCGACTCGCCCTTCGCGGCGGCCACGACCTCGGTCTCGGCGACGAGGCGCTCCTGCTCCGCGATGCCCTCGGCGACGGACCGCTGGTACGCGGAGTTGCCGTCGGCGACCAGGCGCTCGGCCTCGGCGCGGGCACGGCCGGTGACGGCCTCGTACTCGCGCTGGGCGCCGCGGCGGATCCGCTCGTCCTCGGCGCGAGCCTCGGCGACCAGGCCGGTGGCGTGCTGATGGGCCTCGGCGACCATGCGGTCGGCCTGGGCCTTCGCGTCCGCGAGGAGGCGGTCGGCTTCGGCGCGGGAGCGGGACAGGGTGGCGTCGGCCTCGGAGTTCGCCTGCGTCACCGTGGTGTCGTAGTGCGTGCGCGCCTCGCTGATCAGGCGATCCTTCTGATCGAGCACGTCCTGCGCGTCGTCGAGGTCGGCCGGGAAGGCGTCGCGGATGTCGTCGAGGAGCTCGAGCACATCACCGCGGGGCACGAGGCACCCGGCGGTCATGGGGACGCTGCGCGCCTCCTCCAGGATGGCGCCCAGCTCGTCCAGTGCTTCGAATACGCGGTACATACACCCATTGTGACGGGTGGGACCGGTGTTTCGCCGTAACGGCGTCGCCGCGTGTCGAGTCGATCGTGAAATCAGCCGATTCCTGACCTACGAAGCCCGATCTGGCCTCGTACCCCTGAATTCGGCCGATGTCACGACAGCTTGGCGCTCAGCGCGGTCTGCACGTTCGGCGGGATCAGCGCCGAGACGTCGCCGCCCAGCTTCGCGACCTCCTTGACCAGCGAGCTCGACACGTACGAGTACTGCGGCGCGGTGGTGAGGAACGCGGTCTCGACGTCGGTGAGGTGCATGTTCATCCCGGCCATCGGCAGCTCGTAGTCGAAGTCCGTCGAGTTGCGCAGGCCCTTGAGGATGCAGGCGACGCCCTCCTGGCGGGCGTAGTCCACGAGCAGGCCGGTCCACCTGTCGACGGTGACGCCGGGCAGGTCCGCGACGTTCTCCTCGATCAGCGCGATCCGCTCGTCGATGGAGAACATGCCCTGCTTGTTGGGGTTCACGACGACGGTGATCACCAGCTCGTCGAAGATCCGCGCGGCGCGGCGGAAGATGTCCAGGTGGCCGTTGGTCATGGGATCGAACGACCCGGGGCAGCACGCCTTGCTCATGCCCGGTCATCCTGCCAGACGGCGATCTCCACCCGCGTCTCCCCGTAGTCGCGCGTCAGGTCGAGCTCGAAGCCCTCGGGCCAAGTGGCCGCAGGCGTCCGCGCGGAGCGCTCCACGACGACGTGGGCGCCCGGCGCGAGCCATCCGGCGGCCAGCGCGGCGAGGTCACCGTCGACGGTCTCGGCCGGCAGGTCGTAGGGCGGGTCCAGGAAGACGAGGTCGTACGGCTCGGCCGGGAGGTCGAGGAACGCCCGCGCCGCCCGACGGTGCGCGGTCGCCCCCGGCAGCCCGACGGCGCGCGCGTTCTGGTTGATCACCGCGACCGCCTTGGCGTCGGCGTCGACGAGAACCGCCCGCGCCGCGCCGCGGGAGAGCGCCTCGAAGCCGAGCGCCCCCGACCCCGCGTAGAGGTCGAGGACCGCCAGATCATCGAAGTCGAGGCGCGACTGCAGCGCGCTGAACAGCGCCTCGCGGACGCGATCCGACGTGGGCCGAGTGCCGCGGGGCGGCACCGCGAGCCTGCGCCCGCGTGCCGCCCCGGCGATGATCCTGGTCACCGCACCACTGTAGTCACCGCTCGGACTCAGCTCGCCTTGGCGAGCCGGGCCTCCTCGATCTGCGCGAGGCGCGTGGCGTCGGTGTCCGGGCCGGGGACCTCCGTGCCGCGGATCGAGCAGCCCTTGGTCTCCTGCAGGAACGGCAGCGCGATGAGGCCGATCACGCAGGCGCCCATCATGTAGAACGCCGGGAACTGGAGCCAGCCGGTGTTCTCGACCACCGCGTCGTTCACGAGCGGCGCGGTACCGCCGAAGGCGGCGGTCGCCACGTTGTACGAGATCGCGAAGCCCGCATAGCGCACCTGCGTCGGGAACATCGCGGGGAAGGTCGCGGTGATGGTGGACAACTGCGGGATGTACAGCAGGCCGAGCACCACGAATCCGAGGATGGCCCAGCCGAATCCCTGTCCCATCAGCCAGAACATGGGCCACGCCATCACCAGCAGCCCGATCAGCGAGAACCACCACATCGGCTTGCGCCCCGTGCGGTCGGAGAGCGCGCCGAAGAACGGGATGCACAGCGCCATCAACACCTGGCCGATCAGCATCAGGATCGACGAGTCGGACTCGGTCATCCCGATCGAGCCCTGCAGGTAGGTGGGCATGTAGGCGATGAGGGTGTAGTTGGCGATGTTCAGCGCGATGACCAGGCCGAACATGATGAGGATCGGGCGCTTGTAGTCGCGGATCAGCGAGGTGAAGCGATCCCACGCGGAGCCTTGCTTCTCCTGCTCGTCGGCCATCTCGTTGAAGACGGGCGTGTCGTCGAGCTGGTGCCGCAGGTACCAGCCCACGAAGCCCAGCGGGATGGCGACGAAGAACGGGAGGCGCCAGCCCCAGTCGTACATCTCGTCGCGCGTGAGCAGCTGCTGCAGGAGCAGCACGAACGCGGTGCCGCCGGCGAAGCCGCACATGGTGCCGAACTCCAGGAAGCTGCCGTAGCGGCCGCGCTTGTTGTCCGGGGAGTACTCGGCCATGAAGGTCGCGGCGCCGCCGTACTCACCGCCGGTCGAGAAGCCCTGCACGACACGCAGGCCGATGAGCAGCACCGGCGCAAGGACGCCCACCTGGGCGTGCGTGGGCAGGACGCCGATCAGCGCCGTGGATCCGGCCATCAGCAGGATGGTGGTGGCCAGCACCACTTTCCGGCCCAGCCGGTCGCCGAGCGGACCCCAGACGAAGCCGCCCAGCGGGCGCAGCGCGAAGGACACCGCGAAACCGAGCAGCGTGCCCAGGGTGCCGAGAGTCCCCGGGAAGAACGCCTGCGTCAGGTAGGCGGTGGTCGCGGCGTAGACGCCGTAGTCGAACCATTCGGTGAAGTTACCCATCGCCGATGCCGCGATGGCCTTGTGCAGCTTGCTCTTGCGCTGCTGTTCGGTCTCCTGCAGTCCCGCCACGGAGAGCGGGGACGATACGGAGGGCATTTTTGAGTTATCAGGCATGCAGATCAGCCCCTGGCGTTGGTCACCGTGCGGACCGGGCTTGCCTGTGGCTAGACACTGCTGGGCCCACCGGACGTGTGATTACCGCGCGTTCGACGTTAACAGAGTCAACGACCTCTTCTCGGGTGGACGGTTCACCTGGTGGACACTGTCCGGCATCCTCGCTGGTAACCCCGTGTTCGCCGCCCGGGAACCGGACTGCGGCATCGTTTCCGCAATGCCCCTCAGTGATTCGCAGTTCTCGCGTCGTTCGCTCCTCAAGGCCGGCACTGCCGGCGCCCTGCTCATCCCCGCCGGTTCGCTGCTCTCCGCCTGCGGTTCCTCGTCGGACGGCGCGGCGGCGTCCTCGTCGCCCGGCGTCGTCCGCGGCCGCCCGTCGCTCACGCACGGCATCGCGTCCGGCGACCCCCGCACCGACGGCGCGCTGGTCTGGGCCCGGTCCGACGCGCCCGCGCGGATGATCGTCGAGACCGCCTCGTCGGAGTCCTTCAGCAACCCGCGCCGCTTCGAGGGGCCGCAGCTCGACCCGTCGTCCGACGGTGCCGGCCGATTCCGCATCACGGGTCTCGACCCCGGCCAGACGGTGCACTATCGCGTCACCCTCGAGGGCGAGAACGGCGCGACGTCCGAGCCCGTGGCCGGCACGTTCCGGACGGCACCGTCGGCGAACGGGAACGTGAGCTTCGCCTGGTCCGGCGACGTGGTGGGCCAGGGCTGGGGCATCAACCGCGACGGCGGCATGGCGATCATGGGAGCCATCGCCGACGCGCGGCCCGACTTCTTCCTGCACTCGGGCGACGCGATCTACGCCGACAACCCGGTGCCGGAGACGCAGAAGCAGAACGACGGCAACACCTACCGGAACGTCACGGCCGAGGCCAAGAACCAGGTCGCGCAGACGCTCGACCAGTTCCGCGGCAACTACGCCTACAACCTCACGGACGAGCACTACCGGCGGTTCGCGGCGAACGTGCCCCAGCTGATCCAGTGGGACGACCACGAGGTGGTCAACAACTGGTTCCCCGGCGAGAGCCTGGCGGGGCAGAACCGCAAGGGCTACACCGAGACCGACGTGAACAAGCTGGCGGACTTCGCCTACCAGGCGTGGCGCGAGTGGCAGCCGGTGCAGCCCACGGAGGCCGCCGACGGGCGCCTGTACCGCAAGATCTCCTACGGCCCGCTCCTCGACGTCTTCGTGCTCGACATGCGCAGCTACAAGGACCCGAACCCCAACGCGTGGGCCACGTCCAACGACGCCGGCATCCTCGGCGACAAGCAGACCCAGTGGCTCATCGACGGCCTCACCGCGTCGAAGGCGGTGTGGAAGGTGGTCGCGAACGACCTGCCTCTGAGCATCGTCGTCCCCGACGCCGCCACGAACCCCAAGGACGGCGGCCCGAAGTCGATGGAGGCGGTCGCGCAGGGCGACAACGGTGCGCCGCTGGGCCGCGAGATCGCCTTCTCGCGCATCCTCTCCCGCACCAAGGACGTGAGGAACGTCGTCTACCTGACCGCCGACGTGCACTACACCGCGGCGATCTCGTACCACCCGGACAAGGCGGCGTTCCAGGACTTCTCGCCGTTCTGGGAGTTCGTCTCCGGACCGCTCAACGCCGGAGCCTTCCCGCAGAGCCCGCTCGACGGGACCTTCGGCGCGCAGTACGAGTTCGTGCACGCCCCCGACAAGGCGAACGTCTCCCCCGCCGAGGGATTCCAGCACTTCGGGCACGTCACCATCGACGGCGGCACCCGCGCGCTGACGGTGCACCTGCGCGACGCCAAGGGCGCCTCGCTCTACGCCAAGGAGCTGGCGCCGGCGTAGTCCTGCGCGCCCGCGTAGCGGAAGCGCTGGGCGGGGTGATCGGCGGCGAGCCGGTCGCCCTGCCCGAACAGCTTGTGCCGCAGCGTGCCGGGCACGTAGGCGTCCGGGTAGACGCCTCGCCGGCGCAGCTCCGGGACGATGAACTCGACGATGTCCTCGAAGGTGCCGGGCGTGATCGCGTAGGCCAGGTTGAAGCCGTCGACGTCGGTCTCCTCCACCCACTCCTGCAGCTCGTCGGCCACCCGCTCCGCGGAGCCGACGAGCACGGGGCCCATGCCGCCGATCCGGCCCCACTTGCCGATGTCCTCGACCGTCCAGTCCTTGCCCGACGGGTCGGCCTGCTGGAAGTTGGAGACGGCGGAGATGATCGCGTTGGACTGCACGTCGCCGACCGGGTCGCTCGGGTCGTAGGCGCCGAGGTCGACGCCCATCCACCCGGACATGAAGACCAGCGAGCCCTCGATGCTGGCGTAACGGTGGTACTCCTCGAGCTTGGCCTGCGCCTTCGCCTCCGTCTCGTCGGTGACGATGGTGAGCAGCGTGTAGACCTTGGCCGAGTACGGATCGCGGCCGTTCGCGACGAGGCCCTCGCGGATCGTGCGCACGACCTTCTTCAGGATGGCCTTGGTGGGCGCGGCCACGAAGATCGCTTCCGCGTTCCCGGTCGCGAACGCCAGCCCGCGCGGCGACGCCCCGGCCTGGTAGATCACGGGCGAGCGCTGCGGCGAGGGCTCGCCCACGTGGATGCCGGGCACGTCGAAGTACTTGCCGTGGTGGTTGATCGGGTGCACCTTCGACGGGTCCGTGAACACACCCGTCTCCCGGTCGCGGATCACGGCGTCGTCCTCCCACGAGCCTTCCCACAGCTTGTAGAGCACCTCCAGGTACTCGTCGGCGTGGTCGTAGCGCTCGTCGTGCTGCAGCTGGTCGAGCTGCCCCATGTTCTTCGCCGCCGAGGGCAGGTACCCCGTCACCACGTTCCACCCGATCCGGCCGTTCGTGAGGTGGTCGAGCGTGGTCAGCCGCCGGGCGAAGGGGAAGGGGTGCTCGAAGCCGGTGCCGGCGGTGATGCCGATGCCGAGGTGCTCCGTCGCGCCCGCGATGGCGGAGGCCAGCAGGATCGGGTCGGAGACGGGGACCTGCGCCGCGTGCTTGATCGCGGCGTCGCCGTTGCCGTTGTAGGCGTCGTAGATGCCGAGGACGTCGGCGATGAAGATGCCGTCGAAGGTGCCGCGCTCCAACAGCTTCGCCAGGTCAGTCCAGTAGCTCAGCTCCTTGTAGCGGTGCGACTGGTCCTTCGGATGCCGCCACAGCCCCGGGGACTGGTGGGCGACGCAGTTCATGTCGAAGGCGTTGAAACGGATCTGACGGCTCATGGGGGCCGACGCTAGGCGGGCCGCCAGCGCCCGCCCAGGCTTGCGCTCACCGTGACGCGAGGACCGCCCCGCCGGCCCGCGCGAGCGTACGGCGGACCGTCAGGCGAGGTTGAGCTGCCAGGACACGCCGAACCGGTCCCCCACCCAGGCGAACGCGGTGGAGAAGCCGTACTCGCCCAACGGCATGTAGGTCTTCCCGCCCGCGCCGAGCGCCTCGGTGAGGCGTTCCAGTTCCTCGCGGTCGTCGCAGTCCACGAAGAGCGACGTCGACGGGGTGAAGTCGAAGGCGTGATCGACCGAGCTGTCGCTGATCAGCACGCTCTGCCCCTTGATCACCAGTTCGGCGAGCTGGATCCCGTGCTTCGGATCCGCATGCGGCACCGAGCTGAGCACGGCACCGTCGAACGTCGTGACGTACAGGTCGATCGCCTTCGCGGCGACGGCGCCCTGGAACATGAGGAACGGACGAATCATGGTCATGGGCCGAGCCTACGTCCGGCGCACGCCGTAGGGTGCGGGCATGACGTCGGTGGTCGTGGTGGGCAGCGTGAACCTGGACGCGGTCACGGTGTGCGAACGGTTCCCCCAGCCGGGCGAGACCGTGACGGGTGTGTCCGTCGCCTTCGGGCAGGGCGGCAAGGGCGCGAACCAGGCCCGCTCCGCGGCCAGGTCGGGCGCCGCGACGGTCTTCGTGGGCGCGGTCGGCGACGACGGCGCGGCGCGCACGGTCCTGGACTCTCTCGCGGGCGCGGGGGTGGACGTCTCCCGGGTCGCGCGCACGCCCGGCAGCACCGGCTTCGCGAACGTCACCGTCGACGGGGCCGGGGAGAACCACATCGTCGTGGTGCCCGGCGCGAATGCGTCGGTGCGCGTGGACGACGCGGCGCGGTCGGCGATCGCCGACGCGGACGTCCTCCTCCTGCAGCTCGAGATCCCGCTCCCCGCGGTCGTCGACGCCGCCCGCGCCGCCCGCGAGGCCGGCACCGTCGTCCTGCTCAATCCCTCTCCGGTGCAGCCCCTCCCCGGCGTGCTCGTCGAGCTCCTCGACGGCGTGATCGTCAACCGCGACGAGGAGAAGGCGCTCGCGGAGGTCGTGGGGCGCGTGCCGCACGTCGTCACCACCCTCGGGGGCGACGGTGCCCGCGCGACCGGACCCGACGGCACCGTCGACACCCCGGGATTCGCGGTCGACGTCGTGGACACCACGGGGGCCGGGGACGCGTTCGCCGGCGCGCTCGCGGCGCACTGGGGCCTGCCACCCGCCGAACGGCTCCTCCGCGCCAACGCGGCCGGCGCTCTCACCGCCACCGCCGCCGGCGCCGCGGCCGCCCCGACGGTGGCCGAGGTCGACGCCTTCCTCGCCGCCCGGGAGACCGCCCGATGACGATCACCGTCCACGACGTGCCCGGCGACGGCCCGTACGCCCTCACCACCGGCCCGGACGGCGGCCTGTGGTTCACGCTCGTCGGGAGCGGCGAGATCGGCCGGTACGACGTCAGCACCGGGGAGACGGTGCGGTATCCCGTCGGCCCGGACACCGGCCCCACGATCATCACGAACGGGCCCGACGGCGCGCTGTGGTTCACCGAGTACCGCGCCCACCGCCTCGGCCGGATCACCGTCGACGGCGAGGTCTCGCACATCGACCTCCCGCCCGGATGCGGCCCCTTCGGTCTCGCGACGGGGACCGACGGTGCACTGTGGTTCACCG
Organism: Tsukamurella tyrosinosolvens; assembly: GCF_900104775.1. NCBI lineage: Bacteria > Bacillati > Actinomycetota > Actinomycetes > Mycobacteriales > Tsukamurellaceae > Tsukamurella > Tsukamurella tyrosinosolvens. The sequence continues at coordinate 1,653,634 of NZ_FNSA01000003.1, read as the reverse complement.
CGACCGCCACCAACCGGATCGGCAGGGTCACCGTCGCGGGCGAGGTCACGGATTTCGAGCTGCCGATCCCGGGCGCCTTCCCCTCCGCGATCGCCGCGGGCCCCGACGGCGCGTTGTGGTTCCCGCTCAACCAGGCGGACGCGATCGGCCGCATCGACACCGCCGGAACCGTCTCGGTGTTCGGCCTCGACTCCCCCGGCTGCGCGCCCGTCGGCATCGCCGCCGGGCCGGACGGTGCCCTGTGGTTCGTCGAGATCGGGGCGGGACGGATCGGCCGGATCACGCCCGACGGTGCCGTCACGCACCACTCGCTGCCCGACGCCGCATCCCGCCCGCACGGCGTCTGTGCCGGCCCCGACGGCCGGGTGTGGTTCACCGAGTGGGCCGGCAACGCCCTCGGATCGATCGACGCGGAGGGACGAATCCGCAGGTACGAGCTGCCCGTCCCCGGCTCGGAGCCGCACGGCATCGCCCTCGGCCCGGACGGTGCGCTGTGGGCTGCACTGGAGGTCGGATCGCTCGCGCGGCTGGCCCCGCCGCAGCCCTGATGTGACCCATCTCACATTGACCCGACTCGCTGGGGATACCCCGGCGTTCCGGTGACCGATTCCGAAGCGCGGGTGACTTCCGCATTGCCGGTTGTTAGCGTCGAAAGCGATGAGCCCGTCTCACAAGAGCGATCCCACTGCCCCCGCAAAAACGGGGGTCACCACCCGACGCCCGTCGATCGACGACGGAATACGCCTGTGGGAGATCGCCCGGGACACCGAGGTTCTCGATCTCAATTCGACGTACGCGTACACCTTGTTGTGCCGTGACTTCGCCGATTCGTCGATCGTCGCCGAGCACGACGGCGCCGTCGCCGGTTTCGTCACGGGGTACCGCCGTCCCGACCGCCCGGACACCCTGTTCGTGTGGCAGGTGGCGGTGGACGCCGCCCATCGGGGCCACGGCATCGCATCGCGTATGCTCATCGATCTGTTGGATCATCTTGCGGTGAGGGGCGTTTCACGCCTGGAGACCACGATCACCGCATCCAACACGGCGTCCCAGGAGCTCTTCGGCTCCGTGGCGAAGAAGCGCCGTTCCACCCTCACGGTGCGCGATCTGTTCGCCTCGCACCACATCTCCCCCACTGAATCCGACCCCCACGAGCCCGAGCAGCTGTACATCATCGACCCCGCCTGACCGGCGGGGCCGCTGCCGGCCCACTAGGAGGATCACCATGTCCACCCTGACCGACGAGAACACCAGCACTGCCGATTTCGAGCAGCCCTCGATCTTCAGCACCCGCGAGTCGCAGGTGCGCAGCTACTCGCGCGGTTGGCCTGCCGTCTTCGATCGCGCCGAGGGTTCATGGCTCATCGATCGCGACGGCCGCCGCTACCTCGACTTCTTCGCGGGCGCCGGTGCCCTCAACTACGGGCACAACCACCCCAAGCTGAAGCAGGCCCTGGTGGAGTACATCTCCGAGGGCCACATCACGCACTCGCTCGACATGTCGACCGTGGCGAAGGGCGAGTTCCTGCAGACCTTCGAGGACAAGATCCTCAAGCCGCGCGGCCTGGACTACAAGGTCCAGTTCCCCGGCCCCACCGGCACCAACACCGTGGAGGCGGCGCTGAAGCTCGCCCGCAAGGTCAAGGGCCGCGAGTCGATCATCAACTTCACCAACGCCTTCCACGGCATGACGCTGGGCGCCCTCTCGGTGACCGGTAACTCGATGAAGCGCGGCGGCGCCGGCATCCCGCTGGTGCACGCCACGCCGATGCCCTTCGACAACTACTTCGACGGCGTGGCGCCGGACTTCCAGTGGTTCGAGGCCGTGCTCGCCGACTCCGGCTCGGGCCTGAACAAGCCGGCCGGCGTCATCGTCGAGACGGTCCAGGGTGAGGGAGGCGTCAACGTCGCGCGCCCCGAGTGGCTGCGCGCGCTGGCCGACCTGTGCGAGCGGCACGACATGCTGCTCATCGTCGACGACGTCCAGATGGGTTGCGGTCGTACGGGTCCGTTCTTCTCCTTCGAGGAGGCCGGGATCACCCCGGACATCGTGACGCTGTCGAAGTCGATCGGCGGCTACGGCCTGCCGATGGCGCTGACCCTGATGAAGCCCGAGCTCGACGTGTGGGGCCCCGGCGAGCACAACGGCACCTTCCGCGGGAACAACCCCGCGTTCGTGACCGCCAAGCACGCGATCGACGAGTTCTGGTCGGACGACGCGCTCGAGAAGGAGACGCTCCGCAAGGGCGCCCACATCGAGAAGCGCTTCGAGGAGCTGTGCACCGAGTTCCCCGAGCAGCTGAGCCACCGCGGCCGCGGCATGGTGCAGGGCCTGGTCTTCGCCGACGCCGACAAGGCGGGTGAGGTGTGCGCCGCCGCGTACGAGCAGGGCCTCCTCGCGGAGACCTCCGGCCCGTCGGACGAGGTGGTCAAGCTGCTGCCGCCGCTGACGATCACCGACTCCGAGCTCGACCTCGGCCTCGACATCCTCGCCACCGCGACCCGAAAGGTGCTGTCCGCATGATCGTCCGTACCACCGATGAGATCACCGGCACTGAGCGCGACGTCGCCGCGGGCAACTGGCGCAGCAAGCGCATCGTGCTCGGCGGCGACCGCGTCGGCTTCTCGTTCCACGAGACCGTGATCGAGCCCGGCACCGTCAACGAGTTCCACTACGCCAACCACGTGGAGGCCGTGTGGCTCGTGGAGGGCGAGGGCACGCTGCTCGACCGGGAGACCGGCGTCGAGTACCCGCTCGCCCCCGGCACGATGTACCTGCTGGACGGCAACGAGCGGCACACGGTGACCACGAAGACCCGCATGCGCATGCTGTGCGTCTTCAACCCGCCCGTCGTCGGCACCGAGGTGCACGACGAGAACGGCGTCTACCCCCTGGTCGCCGTCGACTGATCATCGCCTCGAATTGAACACCGTTTCGGACAGAAGACCCCCAGGTCGGAATGTCAGAAACGGTGTTCAATTGCGTTAGAGGGCGAGTGCGAGGGCGCACACGGCGAGGACAACCAGGCCGGCGAGAGCGTCGATGCGGCCGGGGCCCGCGGCGCGCACGACGAGGCGGCCGGTGCCGCCGCGGGCGGCGATCGCCTCCCCCATCTCCGTCGCACGGCGCAGGGAGACCACCATCGCGGCGACGCAGAGGTCGACCAGATCCGCGCGGCGGGAACGCTTCACCGCGGGCGGCGGTTGCAGCCGCCGCGCCGCCGACAGGGTGCGGAACTCGTCGGTCATCAGCGGGAACGTGCGCAGCGCCAGGGCGAGCGTGACGGCCCACTCGTCGACCGGCACCCGCACGGCGCGCAGCGGCCGGGTCAGTCGCGCGACCGCGGGCGCCACGTCGGCGGGGTCGGTGGTCCACGCGATGAGCGCGCCCGCGCCGAGCAGGACCAGCCCCAGCAGGACGATCCGCAGCAGGTTGAGCAGCCCTCCCAGCCCGACGGTGACGGCGCCGAGCTGTACGTGGGGCGGGCCGCCGCTCGCGGCCATCAGACAACCACCGATCAGGACCACCACCAGCACCCACCGAGGCACGGACGGAACCACCGAGAGCGGGATCCGCGCCGCCGCGGCGGCGATGACGAGCAACGCGGCGAACAGCCCGACCACGGGCCAGCTCGGATCGATCGTGAGCACGACCGAGATCGCCGCCACCGCGAGCAGTTTCGTGCCGGCCCAGAGGTCGTGCAGGTAGGAACGCCGCGGCAGCGGCCGCAGTACCAGCGTCGTGGCCCGGCTCACCCGATCTCCTCCGCGTCGACGACACCCCGCGTGAGGTGGACGGTGCGGTCGCACAGCCGGTCGAGGTGATCGACGTCGTGCGAGATGATCACCATCGCCTGGCCGCCGTCGCGGATCTCGACGAGCAGCTCGATCAGCTCACGCTGCGAGGGCAGGTCCAGCCCCGCGAGCGGCTCGTCGAGGATGAGCAGCCGGGGTGCCCGCGCGAGGAGGCCCGCCAACGCCACCCGACGGAGCTGGCCGCCGCTGAGGCGGTCCACCAGCAGCCCGGAGGTCGCCGCGGGCAGGCCGACCGACGCGAGCGCCCGGGCGATCGACGCCGCATCGTCGCCGCGATACCCGGCGAGCGCCGCGAGCGCGTCTCCGGCGGTCCCGCGCACCAGTTGCAGCCGGGCCGCCTGCAACGCGAGCGCCACCGCCCCCACGTGCTCCGCGACGGGAGCACCGTCGAGCTCGCAGGTCCCCGCGGTCGGCGCGAGAAGCCCCGCCATCACCCACGCGAGCGTCGACTTGCCCGACCCGTTGCCGCCGCAGAGCAGCACCGCCTCGCCCTCCCGCACCGTCAGGTCGACGCCCCGCAGCGCGGTCCGCCGCCAGGGCGTCCCGGCGCCGTACTCGTAGTGGACGCCGCGCAGCACGAGCAGCGGCGCACCGGGCTCGGGCCGGGGGGCCCGGTCCGCGGCGGGCGCCGGCGGATCCGCGCGTTGCGCGCTGCCGAGGTCGACGGTGCGGTCCGCCCCGGCCGCCTCCTCCGGGTAGTGGGTGATGTTCACCAGGCCGAGGTCGTGCCCGCGGGTCAGCCCACCGAGCAGGGCCATCAGATCGTCGCGGCCGTCCCGGTCCACCATCGTGGTGACCTCGTCGGCCACGACCAGCGCCGGCCGCCGGGCCAGGGCCGCCGCCACGGCGAGGCGCTGCGCCTCCCCGCCCGACAGACCGGACGTGTCCCGCTCCCCCATACCGCCGAGCCCCACCTCCGCGAGCAGGCCGTCGACGTCCACGTCGACCCCGTCCGGCAGGCCCCAGACCACGTCGTCCGCGACCCGGATCCCGAGCACCTGGCTGTCGGCGTGCTGCAGGACCAGGGCCGTGCCGCCGACCCGCCCGAGTCCCACCGGGCCGGGCCGTTCGACGGTGCCGCCCGTCGGCGGAAGCCCGGCCAGCACGCGCATGAGCGTCGACTTGCCGGTGCCGTTGGCGCCCGTCACCGCGACGTGATCGCCGGGAGCCACGGCGAAGGAGACGCCGGAGAGCGTGTCCCGATCGGCCTCCGGATAGCGGAAGTCGACGTTCTGCAGCCGCATCGGCAGCGGCGCAGGCGGGGCGTCGCCGGACTCGCGCGGGAAGAGGTCGCGCGGCGCGGCACTGGTGGCCCGGACCCGGCGCAGCACGGGTGTGAGGATGCGCCACGCGAAGGAACAACCGAACACCACGATGAGCCAGACCGACACCCACACGAAGACCTGCCAGTGCAGCAGGCCGAAGTCCGCGAGACGCTGCAACGCCGAACCCGGGCCCGCGCCACCCGGGAGCGGCAGCAGGAGCGCGCCGAGGCCGCGGACGTTCGCCGCGAACGCCTCGAGCACCACCGTGCGCATCGCCGCGAACACCGCGAGGAAGGCGAACACCGCGGTCGCGACCACGACGCCCCACAGCGCGGCGACCGTGAGCATGGTGCCGCGCCCGCGGCCCCGTCGGCGCACCTGCCCGCAGATCACGCCCATGTAGACGCAGGTCCACGCGGACACCAGGCCGCCGAAGCCCGCGAGCAGGAAGGCGACCGTGCCGCAGGCCATCGTGGTGGCGACCGCGACCCGGGCGCGGTGGTGGAACGCCAGCACGCCCATGGGGACGGCCCCCGCCCAGGCGAAGACCACGGCGCCGGGGACGACCATGGACAGCACCGCGATCGCGGACATCAGCGCGGCCGTGACCGCGGCGTGGGCGAACTCGACGGGCCGCAGCGGCCCCGGCTCGGTTTCCGACATCGAATCACCCTATCCGCGACCGCACATGTCGGTGGGCCGACCGGCCCGTCCGATTCCGAGCGCCGGGCTGGCCGATGGACCAGACTGGGGGCATGACCTCGCTCGCCGATCTGGCCGTCACCCTCACGTCCCTGCACCGCAAGGGAGATCCCGTCGTCCTGCCCACCACCTGGGACGCCTGGTCCGCGAATACCGCGGTCACCGCCGGGTTCGCCGCGCTCACCGTCGGCTCGCACCCGATGGCCGACTCGATCGGCAGGCCCGACGGCGAGGGCATGAGCTTCGACGAGGCGATGACCCGCGTCGCGCAGATCACCTCGGCCGTCGACGTGCCGGTATCGGTCGATATCGAGTCGGGCTACGGGCAGAGCGCCGAGCGGATCATCGAGGGCCTGCTGGGCGCCGGTGCGGTGGGCCTGAACATCGAGGACACCGTCCACTCCGAGGGCGGCCGGTTCCGCGACGCGCAGGAGCACGCCGATCTGGTCGCCGCGCTGCGCGCGGCCGCCGATGCCGCGGGCGTGCACGTGGTGATCAACGCCCGCACCGACATCTTCAAGAACCAGGTGGGCGAGGCGGAGGACCGTGTCGAGCGCGCCATCGCGCGGATGCAGCTGTGCGCCGACGCGGGCGCCGATTCGCTCTACCCGGTCGCGTTCCACGACGCGGCCACGCTCCGTCATCTCGCGGACGCTCTACCGCTCCCGGTGAACGCGATCGCGAATCCCGCGACCGACGACCTGGCCGCTCTGGCCGCTGCGGGTGCGGGCCGGATCAGCTTCGGCCCGATCTGGCAGATGGCGCTCACCGAGCGATCGAACGAGCTGCTCGCCCGCTGGCGCTGATCCTCATGCCTCGCGCAATGCCCTGGACGCGAGCAGCGACAGGGCGTCGTCGACGCACCGAGTGACGAACGCGTCGTCCGGCGGCTCCCCGCCGACCAGGACGCGGAAGTAGATCGGCGCGGCCACGGACTCGATCACGTCGCGCGCGAGTACCTGGCGGGGAAGCTCGCCGCGGTCGACCGCCCGCTCGATCACCGGTGCAGTGCTCGCGAATCGCGCGTCCCAGAAGCTGATCCGTGCGGCGTCGACCTCGGGGTCCTGCGACATCGCCAGGGTGGTCCCGAGGAGCCGCGCCAGTCCTGGCCGTTCGAGGAGCGCGGTGATCTGCCGCGCGACCTGGAGAAGGTCCTCGCGCAGATCGCCGGTGTCCGGGGCGGGATTGCCCTGCGCCGCCAGTTCGGTGACGGCGTCGGCGACGAGGGCGGTCGGCGTCGGCCACCGCCGGTAGACCGTGGTCTCCGCGACGCCGGCCCGAGCCGCGACCTCGGAGATGCGCAGGCCCTCGAAGCCGTGCTCGGCCACCTGCGCGAGCGCCGCCGCCAGCACCGCCTCGCGAACACGCGCCGAGCGACCGCCCGTCCGCCGGCGGGGCCCTGCCTCCTGGTCCATACCTCAGTTCTACGCGACCGACGCTGTCACACCGAGGCGAGGTAGCCGTCGATCCAGTTGCCGAACTCAGCTGCGAGATGCCATTGGTGCTCGGTGATGTACGGGCCCGGCACCGCCGCAGGGAAGGCGACACGGAGCCGGCTCCGGAACCCGCCGCCCGGGAGGTCGCGGAACTGGTGGCGCACGCCGCCGATCATCTCGCCCGTCGCGAGCGACGCCGTGCCGGCGATCTCGAGAGGATACGAGGGGTCGCGCGGGATCGGGACGCCACGAACGTCCGTGTAGTCGACGAAGAAGCGCAGGGGCAGCACCGCACCGCCGGTCACCTCGATCACCTCCTGCCTCCCGTCGCGGCCGGTGACGATGACGTAATGGTCGGGACACGCACCGGTCCAGGTCGGTCGATCGTCCGTGGCCCGCTCGCGTGCGAACCACTCCATCATCCCCTCAGCGGTGCCCCGCTGCGACGTGATCTCGGTGTCCGCGATCGCCCACCGCCCGCCGGATGCGGCCTTGGCCGCCAGCGTCGCGGCAGCCGCGATCGCCGTCTCCGTCTCGAGCATCTCGCGAATCCGATCCGCCCCCAAACTCGCGCGCGTGCGGGCGAGGGCGGCGCGCGCGGCGGGGAGATCGGACGGACCGACGGTGCCGCGGTCCACCAGCGCGTACAGCTCCCCGACGGCGACCTCCGGGTAGTCGCGCATCAGGCGCGCCGCAGCGATCGGCACCCGCCGGCGTTCCCACGCACGGACGCTCGCTCGCGACACGGGTGCGCCCGCGAGTCGGGTCCGGAGCTCCGGCCGACGGGCGGGTTCGGCGAGCGCCCCGCCCTGCGTCGCGATCGCTGAGATACCCACTACCGCCGCCCCGGTGAGGAACACTCGCCTGCTCGGACTGAATCCCGCCATCGTGACCTCCGTCTCTTAACGCTTCTATTTGTAGCGTTAAGAGATACGATGAAGTGACAACGATCACGTGTCAAGACTCGAGGACAGGCGGGCAACCATGACCGACCGCGGCGGCATCACAACGTTCATCGAAGACCGTCGGGTCGCGTCGGATCGGGTGCTAGCTTGGGAGGAGCGCCGCCTCGGCATCGTATTCCGCAGGCTCGCAACCGGCCTCGGGGCTCGCGCGATGGCGGAGTTGCTGCCGCGTGCGTCGCTCGAGGACGTGCTGCGCGCCCCGATCGCCGAGCAGCGGGAGACGCTCGCGACGGTCAAGGCACGACTCGGGCACGCCGGCACGTACGCACTTCTCCGACGCGAGCTCGCGGTCTCGGAGCTCACGTCGCGTGCCGCCGTCGTGGCCAGCCGGGGCCGGACCGCGACCTCGGTGACCCGCCTGGTAGCGCCCGGCGTCGCCGCCGAACGATTCGCCGCGTGGTTCAACGACCTGACCGCGTCGAACCGCGAGGCCGCGATGCTCGCCGCGTGCCCGGACCACTACCTGCTCCGCGGCCTGCCCGACGGTCGGCAGGAGGTCGTGGAGACCACCGGCGGTGCCCCCACCGCATCCCGCTTCCTCGTCGACTACACCCGCACCGATCGCCTGAGCACCGCGGCGGACCCCGAGTACCCGATCCAGATCGCCGGCCTCGCCCTGCTGGACGACGGAACCTGCATCGGTGGCGTCCGGCACCAGCTGCGCGACCGCGGCGGCGCACTCGAAGCACTGCTCACCGTCGAGTTCCCCGCCGTCGTGCCGGCCCGGCTCCTCCGGCAGCACGAGTGGCACCTCGCCGCCGAGTTCGGGAACTGGATCGCCGCGGCGGCAACAACCGAGTGACCGTGGAAGACTCCGCGACATGGGCATCTTCTCCGGCGGCGGCCGCGACACCGCCGGCCTGATCCAGGGCCGCGTCACAGTGGTCGGCATCCCCCTGGACAGCGAGGACAGCCGGGCGTACCTCGGCCGGACGGTGCAGGTCTCCGTCTCCGGACCCGGCATCGCTCCGGCGTACCGAGCGGTGCGGGTGTCCATGCTCCGGTCCGACCGCTACCCCGAGGTCGGGATGACGGTGCCCGCGTGGCTCGCCCCGCGCACTCACGAACCCGTCCGGATCGAGTGGGACATCGTTCCCACGCGGGAGGAGCGCGCCAGGGCCGCGTTCCTGCACTGCACGGGATCGCCGGAGGCGGCGCCCCCTGGGACGCTCCCCGACGGGTCGCCGTCGCCGCTGACTCCGAGCATCATCGCCGCGTTCGCGGCGACCCCGCACCCCGTCGACAGGCTGGCGGCGCTCGCCGGGCTCCTGGATCGCGGCCTGATCGACCGCGATCGGTTCGACGCGCTCCGCGATCGGGTCCTGCGGGAATCCGGGCTGTAGCCCTACCGCGCACCGTCGGCCACGAACGCGCTGCCGCGCTCGCGGTCGAGGAAGGTCTCGGACTTGTTGTGCAGGAAGAAGATGTACACGAACAGCGAGATCGCGATCGTGATCGTGACGTAGGCGATGAACCACGGCACGTGACCGGACTTCTTGGCGGCCTCGTAGATCAGCGGCGCGGTGCCGCCGAAGATCGAGTTGGCCAGGGCGTAGCCGATGCCCACACCGAGCGCGCGCACGTGCGAGGGGAACAGCTCCGCCTTGACCAGCGCGTTGATCGACGTGTAGCCGGTGATGATCACGTAGCCGAAGCAGACCATCGCGAGCGACGCGATCGCGACGTGGATGGTCGGCAGGTAGGTGATGAGGAAGTAGGTGTAGCAGACGCCGCCCACGCCGAAGAAGACGAGCATGGGCTTGCGGCCGATCCGGTCGCTGATCATGCCGCCGATCGGCTGGATGAGCATGAGGAAGATCAGGCCGATCAGATTCACCCACGTCGCCGTGAGCGCGTGATAGGTGTACGCCGTCTTGACGATCGCCGGCGCGTTGACGCTGTAGACGTAGAACGCCAGCGTGCCACCCATCGTGATGAGGAAGCACAGCACCAACTGCCGCCAGTAGCCGGTGAGGAGCTCGCGCATGGTGCCCGAGCTGGTGTCCTCGCCGTCGCGGATCGCGGCGAGCTGCTCCTCCGACAGCGACTCGTCCATCGTGCGGCGCAACCAGAAGACGACGATCGCCGCGATGCCGCCGACGAAGAAGGCGATGCGCCAACCGAAGTCGGACACCTGGGCCTTGGAGAAGATCCCCAGCAGCACGAGCAGCATGAACTGGGCCAGCACGTGGCCGCCGACGAGCGTGACGTACTGGAACGAGGAGAAGAAGCCGCGCCGCTCGCGCGTCGCCGCTTCCGACATGTACGTGGCACTCGTCCCGTACTCGCCGCCCGTCGCGAAGCCCTGCACCAGGCGGCACAGGACGAGGATCACCGCGGCCGCCATGCCGATCGTCTCGCGGCCGGGGACGATCGCGATGATGAACGAGCACGCCGCCATCAGCGAGACGCTCATGGTCAACGCGGCACGCCTGCCCTTCCGGTCGGCGTACCGGCCGAAGAACCACGAGCCGACGGGCCGCATGACGAAGGTGACGGCGAAGATCGCGTAGACGTAGACGGTGGAGTTCTTGTCGGCCTTGTCGAAGAACTGGCTCTCGAAGTACGTCGCGAAGACGGTGTAGACGTAGACGTCGTACCACTCGACCAGGTTCCCGGAGCTGCCCCGCAGGGTGTTCCAGATCGCTCGCCGGGTCTCCGCCCGCGACGAGACGGGTTTCGTCGCACTCGATTCCGTCATGATGCCTTCCGTCCTAGACCTCGTCGGCGGAGCGGCCCGTGCTCCGGTGGCCGAGGGCGGCCACCGTGATCATCAGGGCGACCATCGCCGCCGCCACCACCGCGAACACCCACACGCTGCCACGCTCGTCGAGAATCGGAAGCAGAACGAACGGAAGAAACGCGGTCACCAACTTCGACAGGGAGTACGCGGCGCCGGCCGCGGTGCCCCGGATCGCCGTGGGATAGGAGTCCGCCAGATACACGTGGTAGGCGTTGGAGAACAGATTCGACGCGAGCGTGTAGAGGAAGCCGGCCAGCACGATCTGCACGGGACTCGCAGCGAAGCCGAACCACAGCCCGAACGCGGCCATCAGGCCCGCCGAGCCGATCACGAGGTAGCGCCGCTCGATCCGCTCGACGATCGGGACCGCGAGCGCGGCGCCCAGCGGGTAGCCGATGTAGGACAGCGCCACGAACAACAGCGAGGTCTGGATCGAATACCCCTTGGCCAGGAGGACGAGCGGCGCGATCGTCCCGAAGCCGTAGTAGCCGAAGACCTCCAGCGCGGAGACGATCCACAGCATGACGGTGCGCCGGCGGTACGGCGGGCGGAACAGTGCGCGGATCGTGATCGACCGGGACTTCACGGGTCGGAGCGCCGCATCCGGCTCCGCCAGGACCTTCCCCTCCGCGACCGCCTGCGCCTCCAGCCTGCGGACGATCGCGTCGGCCTCGTCGTACCGCCCCTGCGCCTCGAGCCAGCGCGGCGACTCCGGCAGGCCCCGTCGGACCAGCCAGACCAGCAACGAGCCGAGCGCGCCGAAGACGAACAAGAGCCGCCACCCCTGCACCTCCACCCCACCCAGATCGAACACCTGCGGTGTGAGCCACCGCGCGGCGAAGCCGACCACGGGCACACCGAGGAACGACACGACGTACGCGAGCGAGATGTACTTGCCGCGCACGTTCTTCGGCAGGATGTCCGAGAGGTAGGAGTCGGCGAGCGCGAACTCGCCGCCGATGCCGATGCCTGCGATGAATCGCGTGACCACGAGGAACGCGGCGTTCGGGCTGAACGCGCCTGCGAGCGACATCGCCGAGTACAGCGCCAGATTGATCATGAACGCGGTGCGTCGGCCGTAGCGGTCCGCGAGGCGGCCCATGAACAGGGCGCCGATGAACTGGCCGATGAAGGCGGACGCCAACAGCAGCTTGAGCTCGTCGGGCCCGAGCGCGAAGTCCTTCTTCAGCACCGTCGCGATGGTCGCGGCGAGGAAGTTCTCGTACTGGTCGAAGAACAGGCCCAGCCCGATCACGCCCACAGCGGCGAAGTGCAGCCGAGTCATGGGCAGCCGGTCCAGGCGCGCCGCGATCGACGGTGCCTGCGAGGTCTCGGTGGTCATCGTCGAAATATACTTCGGTAAACGAATACAGCGGTTTCGGGCCGGTGACCAGCGGGCGAATGAGCGGTGCGATACCCCACGCGGACGCCGGACCTGGAGTTGAATAGCGGGAGTGATCGTCGATTGCGCCCACTACCTGGGCGGGACCCGGCAGGCGGAGGAGACCCTCGCGCCCCTGGACGCCGCGCGCCTGTGCACCGAGAACGGCTTCGTCTGGCTCGGCCTGTTCGAGCCGACACCCGAGGAGATGGAATCCGTCCGGGAGGCGTTCGACCTGCACGAACTCGCCGTCGAGGACGCGCAGGACTACCACCTGCGGCCCAAGGTCGAGGATTTCGAGGCCTCGGTCAAGCTCGTCATCCTGCGGACCGCGCGCTACGACGACGCCCGCGAGGAGGTCGACTTCGGCGAGATCAGCGTGTTCGTCGCGAAGAACTTCGTCATCACCGTGCGTCAGGGCGTCGCGAGTGAGCTGCACCAGGCCCGCGCCCGGCTCGAGCAGAAGCCCGAGCTCCTCGCGCTCGGCACCGACGCCGTGCTCTGGGCCATCCTCGACCAGGTCGTCGACGGGTACGAGCCCGTGGTCGCCGGCCTGGAGCACGACATCGAGCAGATCGAGGCGACCGTCTTCTCCGGCGCGGTCGCGCCCACCGAGCGGATCTACCTGCTGCGCCGCGAGGTGACCAACTTCTACCGGGCGGCGCACCCGCTGCTCGCGGTGGTCAACTCCGTGGGCAAGAGCCTCGGCGAGGAACGCCTCTCCCCCTACCTGCGCGACGTCTACGACCGCCTGCAGCTCGTCAACGAGGAGGTCTCCGCGCAGCGCGACCTGCTCGGCACCATCCTGCAGGCGAACATCGCGGTGGTCTCGGTGCAGCAGGCGCACTCGGCTGCGCGGCAGAGCTCCACGATCGAGCGGCTCACGGTCCTGTCCACGATCTTCCTGCCGCTGACCTTCGTGACCGGCTTCTTCGGCCAGAACTTCGGCTGGCTCGTCGACCACATCGGCGGCCCGTGGCAGTTCCTGGTCTTCGGCGTGTGCGGCCTGTTCGTGCCGCTCATCGCGCTGCGCCTGTGGCTGCGCAGCAAGAAGTCGATGCCCGAGAATCCACTGGGCGCCGCCGACTGACCCGCGCGACGTAGCCTGGAGCCGTGCGCACTGCGATGCCCGCCTGGGAGCCCGCGGCGGCCACCACGCCGGACCCGGACTACGCCGACCGTCTCGATCGCGCCCGCGTCCTCCTCCGCGGTCGCCGCATCGTCGCGCTGACCGGCGCGGGGGTCTCCACCGCGTCCGGTATCCCCGACTACCGCAGCCCGGGGGCGCCCCGTCGGACTCCGATGACGCTCCAGCAGTTCCTCGGCTCGGCCGAGTTCCGGCGACGGTACTGGGCCCGTAATCACCTCGGCTGGCGGCACATGGACGCCGCGCGCCCCAACGCCGCGCACCGCGCGCTCGCGGCCCTCCCGGGTGTCACCGGGGTCATCACGCAGAACGTCGATCTGTTGCACCTCAAGGCCGGCTCGCGCGGCGTGATCGACCTGCACGGCAACTACGCGCAGGTGCGCTGCCTGACCTGCGAGAACCGCATCAGCCGGCACCGGCTCCACACGCAGCTCGAGCCGCTCAACGCCGGCTTCGTCGCGCGGATCGCCGGCCGCGGCGCCCTCGAGGTGGCCCCGGACGCCGACGTCGTGGTCGAGGACACCACCGACTTCACCATGGTCGACTGCGGCGCCTGTGGGGGCATCCTCAAGCCCGACATCGTCTACTTCGGGGAGTCCGTGCCCAAGCCCCGCGTGGAGCGCGCGTTCGCCCTGGTCGACGGTGCCGACGCGCTCCTCGTGCTCGGCAGCTCGCTCACCGTGATGTCCGGCCTGCGGTTCGTCCGGCACGCGCACAAGCAGGACATCCCCGTCGTCATCGTCAACCGCGGCCGCACGCGGGGCGACGACCTCGCCGACGTCACCGTCGACGTCGACGTGGCGACGGCGCTGCACCGCCTCGCCGCCCCCTGACCGATCGCACCACCGCTGCACTGCTGCACCGACCGAGAGGAACCCCGTGAGCACCGCCGCCGACCTGCCGCTCGAGGACCGCGCCCGCCTGCTGACGGGCGCCGACTTCTGGACCACCGCCGCGGCGCCGGGCGTGCCGTCGATCGTGCTGACCGACGGGCCGCACGGCGTGCGCCGTCAGGTGGGCGACTCGGACCATCTGGGCCTCAACGCCGCCGCGCCCGCGACCTGCTTCCCGCCGGCCGTCGCCGTGGGGTCGAGCTGGAACCCCGACCTCGCGCGGCGCATCGGCGGGGCCGTCGCCGCGGAGGCGCGGGCGCTGGGCGTGGCCGTCGTGCTCGGCCCGGGCGTGAACATCAAGCGGCACCCGCTGTGCGGCCGCAACTTCGAGTACTACTCGGAGGATCCGCTCCTCGCGGGCGCACTCGGTTCCGCTCAGGTGCAGGGCCTGCAGGACGGCGGCGCGGGTGCCTCGGTCAAGCACTTCGCCCTGAACAACCAGGAGACGGAGCGCATGCGGGTCAGCGTCGACGCCGACCCGCGCACCGTTCGCGAGATCTACCTGCCCGCCTTCGAGCGCATCGTCACGGACGCGTCGCCCGCGACCGTCATGTGCTCGTACAACCGCATCGACGGCGTCCACGCCTCCGAGAACTCCTGGCTGCTCACGACGGTGCTGCGCGACGAGTGGGGCTACGACGGGCTCGTCGTCTCCGACTGGGGCGCGGTGCGCGACCCCGTCGCCGCGGTCCGCGCCGGGCTCGACCTCGAGATGCCGCACGGCCCGCACAGCACGGCGCGGATCGTCGCGGCGGTGCGGTCCGGCGAGCTCGACGAAGCCGTCGTGACCCGCGCGGCGCAGCGCGTGATCGACCTGACACGGTGGGCACCGTCGGACGACGAGCCCGCACCGGACCTCGACGCGCACCACGCCCTCGCACGGGAGGCCGCGGCGGAGTGCGCCGTCCTGCTGCGCAACGAGAACGCCGCGCTCCCCCTCGATGCCGCGGCGGGGACCGTGGCCGTGATCGGCGAACTGGCCCGCACCCCGCGCTACCAGGGCGGGGGATCGAGCCACATCAACGCGACGCGCGTCGACGTGCCGCTGGACGAGATCGCCGCGCGCGGGTCCGATCTGGGCGTCGCGGTGGAGTTCGCGGCGGGTTACGGGATCGGCGACGACGCCGACGACACCGCGCTCCGCGACGAGGCCGTCGCCGCCGCAGCACGATCCGGGGTGGCCGTCGTCTTCGCCGGGCTCACCGAGGCCGAGGAGTCCGAGGGCTTCGACCGTCCGGACCTCGCGATCGACCCGCAGCAGGTGGAGCTGCTGCGAGCGGTCGCCGCCGCGGCACCGCGCACCGTCGTCGTGCTGGTCGGCGGCGGCGTGATCGAGCTGGAACCCTGGCACGACGAGGTGGACGCGATCCTGGAGGCGTTCCTTCTCGGCCAGGGCGGCGGCGCCGCGATCGCCGACCTGCTCTTCGGGCTCGCGGAACCGTCGGGCCGGCTCGCGGAGACGATCCCGCACCGCCTCGAGCAGACGCCGGCCTTCGGGAACTTCCCCGGCGAGCTGGGCACCGTGCGCTACGGCGAGGGTCTCCTCGTCGGCTACCGCTGGTACACCACCCGGAAGATCGCGCCGCGGTACCCGTTCGGGCACGGACTCGGCTACACCTCGTTCACGATCGAGGACCTCGTCGTCGAGGTCACCGGCGCCGACACCGCGACCGCCTCGGTGCTGGTCACCAACACCGGCGACCGCGCCGGCAGCCACGTGGTCCAGCTGTACGTCGGCGGCGGGCCCGGCTCCGTGTTCCGCCCGCGACGGTCGCTGGCGGCCTTCCGCAAGGTCGAGCTCGACCCCGGCGCCTCGACCACCGTCGCGCTCGACCTGCCGCGCCGGGCCTTCGCCCACTGGGACACGCCGCGCGGCGACTGGGTCGTCTCGCCCGGCGACTACCCCATCGAGGTGGGCGGCAGCAGCGCGGACATCGACGGTGCCGCCACGGTCACGCTGGACGGCGACGTGATCGTCGAACCTCTGGGCATGGAGTCCACCATCGCCGAGTGGGCCGCGCACCCCGTGGCGGGCGAGGGCTTCCGCACCGCGCTGGCGGGATCGGCGGGCGGCATGCCCGTCGACCAGCTGCTGGAGCTCGCCGGATCGATGCCACTCGGCAAGGCCCTCGACATGCTGCCGGGCCCGGCCGGCGACGAGGCCCGCGCGCAGTTGGAGGCCGTCATCGCCGGGCAGTGACCGCGCTGCTCAGAGCGGATCCGACGGTGCCGACCGCCCCGGAGTCGTAGCGTTGCCGGTATGACGATCCACGGCGAGGCACTGTTCCGGCACGAACTGGGCGCCCACCTGCGTCGACTGCGCCACGAGCGGGGCGAGCGCCTCGCGGACACCGCCGAGCGGGCGGGGATCTCACCGCAGTACCTCTCCGAGATCGAGCGCGGCCTCAAGGACCCGTCGAGCGAGATGCTTGCGGCGATCGCCGGGGCGCTCGGCACCGGCGTGGGCGCCGTCGCCGTCGAGGTGGGCCGCCGCCTGGGCGCCGCCCGCCCGGTCCTGCGGCTCGACCTCACCGCCCGGCCGGCGGCGGGACCGGTCACCCCCGCCCCGGCCTCCCCCGGACCGCGCCTGCTGGCGCTGGCCGCGTGACCCGTCAGGCCTCCTCGATCACCTCGTCGATCAGCCCGTAGTCGACGGCCGCCTCGGCCGTGAAGACGCGGTCGTGATCGGTGTCGGCCCGCAGGTCCTCCGGCGTCCGCCCCGTGTGCCGCGCGAGCACCCGCTCCATCTGCGCCCGGACGCGGATCACCTCGTCGGCTTGGAGGATCAGGTCCGGGATGGTGCCGCGGCCCTGCGCCGACGGCTGGTGCAGCACCACTCGCGAGTGCGGCAGGCCCATCCGCCGGCCGGGGGTGCCGCCCGCGAGGAGCAGCGCGCCCACCGCGACGGCCTGCCCGACGCACGTGGTCGCGATGGCGGGCCGGATGTAACGCATGGTGTCGTAGATCGCGAGCGCCGCGCTGGGATCGCCGCCCTCGCAGTTGATGTAGAGCTGGATCTCGCCGTCGCCGTCGGAGGCGAGGAACAGCAGCTGCGCGACGATCGCGTTCGCGACGCCCGCGTCGATCGCCGTGCCCAGGTAGACCACGCGCTCGGAGAGCAGGTGCGAGTAGACGTCGGTGATCCGCTCCCCGTTCGGGCGGCGGTCGATGACGTTGGGGATCGTGTAAGTGCTCATCGCGCTGCTCCCGTCAGGTCGAAGCCGGCGCGCCGCCGGCCCGGCACGACGGTGTCGAAGCAGTCCACGATCGCGTCGATGAAGCCGTACTCGCGGGCCTGCTCCGCGGTGTACCAGCGGTCGTGCAGCGAATCCTCGAAGATCTGGTCCAGGGGCCGGCCGGTGTCCTCGGCGATGAGGCCGAGCACCGTGTCGCGGGTGTGCCGCAGGTCGCCGGCCTGCAGCTCGATGTCGACGGCGGTGCCGCCGATGCCCGCGGAACCCTGATGCATGAGCACCCGTGCGTGCGGCAGGGCGCGACGCTTGCCCGGGGTGCCCGCGGAGAGCAGGAACTGCCCGGCGCTGTACGCGATGCCCAGGACCAGCGTGGAGACGTCGCACGGCACGAGTCGCATCACGTCGCGGATCGCGAGCATCGACGGGACGGAGCCGCCCGGCGAGTGGATCCACAGCGCGATGTCGGACGAGCCGCTGGACGCGAGCGAGAGGATCTGGGTGGCGAGCAGGGAGCCGTTGTCGTCGTCGAGCGGACCGTCGAGGACGACGACCCGGCGGTCGTAGAGCTCGCGGCGCACCCGTTCGGTGAAGTGCGGGATCTTCGGGTTATCACTCATGCGCCCATCGTGGCGCGCTCACCCGCCCCGGAACAGACGAATCCGCCTGGGGCGGAGCCGCTCACGGCAGCTCCGCTCCAGGCGGATCGGTCGGACCGGGGTCAGCCCGCGGCGTACGCGGGCTCGCTGCGGAAGCGCGAGACGCGGCCGTCGATACCGAGCGCGCGCCACAGGACACGGGAGACCGGGTTCATCAGCTTCGTCTTGTCGGCCAGGAGCCGCACGTCGCCGAAGACCTCGCGCTTCATCGCCTGCGACTCGGGCGAGCGCCAGTACATCTCCTTCCACACCTCGCGGGGGATGTCGAAGCGCTTGCGGAATGCGCGCGGCGGCACCGCGATCGCGGTGAGCAGCGAGCGCATCACGATCGGCAGCGCCAGCGAGAGCAGGAACCGCGGGAAGGCGCCGCGCGTGGGGATGCGGTGCTCCAACAGCTGATGCGCGAAGGAGATGTGCCGCGCCTCCTCCGCCACGTGGAGCTGCATGACGGCGGTCATCGTCGGGTGCTGCTCGATGCCGGACCGCAGGAACTGCTTCTGCACGTGGTCGATCGGCTCCTCGCCGCCGAGGACGCCCATGTAGAAGATCATCGGGAAAGTGGTGGCCGCCAGCGGGATGATCGGCGACAGGCGACGGAACCACAGCGGGCCGCCGGGGACGTCCATCCCGATCCGATTGACGAACTCCTGGAACATCAGCGTGTGCTGACACTCCTCCTTCGCCTCGTGGGTGGCGTAGCGGAACTCCGGCGAGTTGTTCGGCTGCAGGGCCGTGTACTGCATGATCCCGCGGATCAGCACCGACTCGAACTGCAGGCCGACCTTGGCCACGTTGGCCTGGCGCCACATGCCCATCTCGATCTGCTTGGAGCGCGGCTGCGACTGGTACCACTCGGTGCGACCGATCGGATCGAAGCGGGAGTCGAGGATCCACCGGGGATCGTCCGGGACCACGGCCAGCTCCGGCGAGTCCCAGTCGATGTCGACGTAGGGATCGAAGTTGCGCTGGACGGAGGCCTCGGACAGGTCCTGCAGGGTCTGCTCGTACTCCGCCTGCCCCGGGAACGGGCGGCCTCGTGTGCGTCCCATGTGGGTGATGTGCAGTGCCACGACGGACTCCTCCTGCTGGCTGACACAGTTCTGACAAAAATGTACCACGATCATGGACATTTCCTACCTGTCTGTATGAACGCGCAGGTCGGACCTGTAGGGTCGCCGGGGATCACCCGGGACACCGGGTCCCACGTGTCCGATCGTGTCAGCCCAGACCGGAGGCCTCCATGACCACCATCCACCACACCGCGTCCGCGTCCGTCCCCCTGAGCACGGCGTTCGCGCACGTCGCGGACTACCGGACCGTGCCGCAGTGGTTCTTCGGGATCAGTAAGTTCGTCCCGCAGGGCGAGAAGGACTACGGCCTCGGCGCCACGTACGACTCCGCCGTCAAGATCGGGCCCAAGGAGATCGGCTCGGTCGTGCGGGTCACCGAGTTCGAGGAGGACCGCCTCATCACGCTGACCTCGATCGCGGGCTTCAAGACCACCTCGCGCTGGACGTTCAGCGCCGCCGGCGACAACGGCACCGAGCTGGCCGTCGAGTTCACCTACGAGCTGCCCGGCGGGCTCGCCGGCAAGGCGCTCGGCATGATCATCGAGCCCTTCGCCGTGCAGGCCGTCAAGGCCTCGGAAGCCGCGCTCCGCCGCGATCTCGAGGGCGCGCAGGTCTGACCGCCGCGCGGGTGCCCGCCCCGGGCTAGCGGACCGGCACCAGGTCGTCCGCGTGGACGACGGGGCGCCGCAGGCCCTCCGGCAGGTCGGTGGTGTCGCGGCCGAGCATCATCTCGAGCTCGGTGTGGTCGTAGGCCGCCACGCCCCGGGCCCGGACGGTGCCGCGCAGGTCGCGCAAGTTCACCACGTCGCCGCCCGAGAACGTGCCACTGACCGCGGTGACGCCGGCGGGGAGGAGCGAGCGCCGGCGGTCCACGACCGCGGCGACGGCACCGTCGTCCAGAGTCAGGTCGCCGTGCACGTCGGCCGCGTGCCGCACCCAGAACCGCCGGGCGGACAGGCGAACGGCCCGCGGCCGGAAGACGGTGCCCACGTCGGCACCGTCGAGCGCCCTGTCGGCGAGCGCCGCCGCGGTGAGCAGGACCGGCACGCCGGCGTCGGCCGCGAGGCGCGCGGCGGAGAGCTTCGACGCCATGCCGCCCGTGCCGAGCGCGCCGCCCGAGCCCGCGACGACCCCGTCGAGGTCCTCGGGCCCGTCGACCGCGGCGATGAGCGAGGCGTCGCCCTTGCGGGGGTCGCCGTCGTAGAGGCCGTCGACGTCGGAGAGCAGGACCAGCGCGTCGGCGCCGGTCAGGTGCGCGACGAGGGCAGCGAGCCGGTCGTTGTCGCCGAAGCGGACCTCGTTCGAGGCGACCACGTCGTTCTCGTTGATGATCGGGACGGCGCCCAGCGTGCGGAGCCGGTCCAGGGTGCGCTGCGCGTTCGCGGCGTGCACCCGCAGGCCGACGTCGTGCGCGGTCAGCAGGACCAGCGAGACGATGCGCTCGTACCGCCGGAACGAGGCGCCCCACGCGTTGGCGAGCTGCAGCTGCCCCACCGAGGCCACTGCCTGCTTGGTGGCGAGGTCGGTCGGTCGACGCTTGAGGCCCAGGGGCGCCATGCCGGCGCCGATCGCGCCCGACGAGACCACGATGACCTCGGTCCCCCGGTCCAGCCGGGCGACGATGGCGTCGGTCAGCGCGTCGAGCCGGTCGGAGGCCAGCCCGTGCTCGAGATCGGTCAGCGCGGAGCTGCCGATCTTCACGACCAGCTTGCGGGCGCCCGCGACCATGGCGCGCATGTCGCCGGCGAGGAGATCACCGGTCGCGGGCGCCGCCGTCATTCGTCGTCCTCGTCGTCGCTCGCGAGGCCGCGCCGCACGTCGTGCTGGTGACGCCGCTCGGCCGCGCCCACGCGCTCGTTGCGCTCCAGGCGGATGTCGGTGCCGCGGCCGGTGACGGGCACGTCGTCGATGGTGCCGAGGGAGGGCTCCCACTCGAAGCAGACGTCGCCGATGGTGACCGGTGCGCCGGGTACCGCGCCGAGCTTGACCAGCTCGGCCTCGACGCCCAGCCGGTTGAGGCGATCGGCGAGGTAGCCCACGGCCTCGTCGTTGTCGAACGGGGTCTGCTTGATCCACCGCTCCGGCCGCGGGCCGCGCACGATGAAGCCGCCCGGCTGGTCGGGATCGGAGATGACCTCGAAGCCGGACTCGTCGATCGCGATCGGCCGGATGACGGGGCGCCGCGCCACGGGGGTGCCGCGCTCGGCGCGGTACTTCTGCACCAGGTCGGCGAGGGCGAACGTGAGCTCGCGCAGGCCGGTGTGGGCGACCGCCGAGATCACGAAGACGGGCCAGCCGCGCGCCTCGAACTCGGGACGCACCATCTCGGCCAGCTCCTCGGCATCGGGCACGTCGGCCTTGTTGAGCACGACGATGCGGGGGCGCTCGGAGAGCTCGCCCAGGCCGGTGTCGGCGGCCAGCGCGGGCTGGTAGGCGGCCAGCTCGGCCTCGAGCGCATCGACGTCGCTCACGGGATCGCGGCCGGGCTCGAGCGTCGCGCAGTCCACGACGTGCGCGAGCACCGCGCAGCGCTCCAGGTGGCGCAGGAAGTCCAGGCCCAGGCCGCGGCCCGTCGAGGCGCCGGGGATGAGGCCGGGCACGTCGGCGACGGTGAAGGTGGTCTCCCCCGCCGAGACGACGCCGAGGTTCGGCGCCAGCGTCGTGAACGGGTAGTCGGCGATCTTGGGCTTGGCGGCCGAGAGCACGGAGACCAGCGAGGACTTGCCCGCGGAGGGGAAGCCGACGAGGCCCACGTCGGCGACGGACTTGAGCTCGAGCACCAGGTCGCGGGCCTGGCCGTCCTCGCCCAGCAGGGCGAAGCCGGGGGCCTTGCGGGCCTTGGAGACCAGTGCGGCGTTGCCGCGGCCGCCGCGGCCGCCGAGGGCCGCGTCGAAGCGGGTGCCGGCACCCACGAGGTCGGCCAGCATCTTGCCGTCCGTGTCGAGCACGACGGTGCCGTCCGGGACCTTGAGCACCATGTCCTGGCCGGACTTGCCCTCGCGGTTGCCGCCCTCGCCGGGCTTGCCGTTGGTGGCCTTGAGGTGCGGGCGGAAGTGGAAGTCGAGCAGGGTGTGCACCTGCGGATCGACCTCGAGGATCACGGAGCCGCCGCGGCCGCCGTTGCCGCCGTCGGGGCCGCCGAGCGGCTTGAACTTCTCGCGGTGGATCGAGGCGCAGCCGTGGCCACCGTTACCGGCCGTGACGTGCACCGTCACCCGGTCGACGAACCTGGACATCTGTACCTCTTTCTACCTGTGTGCCCGGCGCCGGTGGGCGGGGGCGGAAAAGCCGAAGGCGGGCGGGTCTCACGTTCAGGAGACCACGCCCGCCTTCGAAAAACTCGTGTGTGCTGCTGCGGAACTAGGCCTCCACAGCGACCGGCACGATGTTGACCGTCTTGCGGCCACGCTTCGTACCGAACTCCACCGCACCCGCCGCGAGGGCGAACAGGGTGTCGTCGCCGCCACGACCGACGCCGACGCCGGGGTGGAAGTGGGTGCCGCGCTGGCGGACCAGGATCTCGCCGGCGCTGACCTTCTGGCCACCGAACCGCTTCACGCCCAGTCGCTGGGCGTTGGAATCACGACCGTTGCGCGAGCTGGACGCGCCCTTCTTGTGTGCCATCTGGCTACTCCTGTACTAAAAGGTGTTCGTTGTCTGGGTTCGCCGGTCAGGCGATCGCGGTCACCTTGACGACCGTCAGCTTCTGCCGGTGGCCCTGACGCTTGTGGTAGCCGGTCTTGTTCTTGAACTTGTGGATCCGGATCTTCGGGCCCTTGACCTGATCCACGACCTCGCCGGTCACGGAGATCTTCTCCAGCGCCGCGGCGTCGGTGGTGAGGTTGGCGCCGTCGACGACCAGAGCGACGGGCAGCGAAACGCTGCTGCCGACCTCACCGTCGATCTTCTCGACCTTCACCAGGTCGCCGACGGCGACCTTGTACTGCTTGCCGCCGGTCTTGACGATCGCATACGTGGCCATCTTCGGACTTACCTCTTCTTACACATCTCGTAGTTCAGCGCGCGCCAGGTGCGCGGCTCGTATCACGCGGGTACTCCGGAACACGCACGCACGAGCGCGCCGCCGGAAAAGCGACCTTCCCAGGTTACGGGACGGCCGGCGACAGGGTCAAACCGGCTGGTCCGCCTTGTCGGCACCGTCACTCTCGGGCCCACCCGCCGCGGGACCCGCGGGGCGGGCGGCGGCCCGTCGACGGGCCCGCTTGCGCGCGGGCTCCGCCACCGAAGCACCGGCACCGTCGGCCGCCGGCGTGGAGACCGCCGGGGCGTCGGGCGCGGGGGCCGCGATGTCGACGACGATCGTCTGCGGTGCGGCCGATGTGGTGGTCGGCGCCTTGCGGGCCACCCGCCGACGCCGGGGCGCCGACGGTGCCGCCGCCTCGGCCGGCTTCTCGGCCTCGACACGCGCGGCCTCCGCCGGGACCTCCGCGGCCTTCGCCGGGGCCTCCGCCGCCGGAGCCGTGGGCGCCTCTGCCGCAGCCTTGGGGGCCTCCGCCGCGGGAGTCTCCGCGACGGCCTCGACGACCTGCTCGACGGCGGACCGCTCGGCGGTCGCGCCCTCGGCCGGTGCCTCGGAGACCTGTGCCTCGGGAGCACCGGCGCCCTCGGGCGCGTCCTCGTCGTGGTGCGCGGCCATCGCGCGGAACATCGGGTGCTCCCCCTTGTGCACCGCGGGCTCCTTGGCGGGCGCGGCGGGCGGGGCCGACGGGGCCTGGGCGGCACCGTCGGACTTGGTGCGCTTGCGCTTCTTGCGGCCCGAGCCCTCCGACTTGTCGCCGGAGCGGCCGCCGTCCTCGCTGCCGCCCGACGACTCGACGGGCGCGTCGTGGACGATGATGCCCCGGCCCGAGCAAGCCTGGCACGGCGTGGAGAAGGCCTCGACGAGGCCGGTGCCGATCCGCTTGCGGGTCATCTGGACCAGACCGAGCGAGGTGACCTCGGAGACCTGATGGCGCGTGCGATCGCGGCCGAGCGCCTCGGTGAGGCGGCGCAGCACGAGGTCGCGGTTGGACTCGAGGACCATGTCGATGAAGTCGACGACGATCATGCCGCCGATGTCGCGCAGGCGCATCTGCCGCACGATCTCCTCCGCCGCCTCGAGGTTGTTCCGGGTGACGGTCTCCTCGAGGTTGCCGCCGGCACCGGTGAACTTGCCGGTGTTGACGTCGACGACCGTCATGGCCTCGGTGCGGTCGATGACCAGCGTGCCGCCCGACGGCAGCCAGACCTTGCGGTCCATCGCCTTGGCGAGCTGCTCGTCGATGCGGTAGGTCGCGAAGACGTCCGGCGCGTCGGCGTGGGCCTTCTCGAACTTCTCGACGCGGGGCAGCAGGTCGGGCGCGACGGTGGAGACGTACTTCTCCACGGTGTCCCAGGCGCGGCCGCCCTCGATGACGAGCTTGCTGAAGTCCTCGTTGAACAGATCGCGCACGACCTTGACCAGGAGATCGGGCTCCTCGTAGAGCGCCTTGACGCCCTTCTGCGAGGAGGCCTCCTCGATCTCGGCCCACTGGGCCTGCAGCCGCGCGACGTCGCCCGCGAGCTCCTCGGCGCTGACGCCCTCGGAGGCGGTGCGGATGATCACGCCGGCATCGGCCGGGACGATCTCCTTGAGGATCTCCTTGAGGCGCTTGCGCTCGGTGTCGGGCAGCTTGCGCGAGATGCCCGCGGAGCCGCCGCCGGGCACGTAGACGAGGAAGCGGCCCGCGAGCGAGATCTGCGTGGTGAGACGGGCGCCCTTGTGACCCACCGGGTCCTTGGACACCTGCACCAGTACCTGATCGCCGGGCTTGAGGGCCTGCTCGATCTTGCGGGCGTTGCCGTCCAGGCCGGCGGCGTCCCAGTTGACCTCGCCGGCGTACAGCACGCCGTTGCGGCCGCGGCCGATGTCGACGAAGGCCGCCTCCATCGAGGGCAGCACGTTCTGCACGCGCCCCAGGTAGATGTTGCCGACCATCGACGCCGAGCTCGACGAGGTGACGAAGTGCTCCACCAGCACGCCGTCCTCGAGGACGGCGACCTGGGTGTAGTCCTGCGGATGCGGGACGGTGTGGCCGTCCTGGCCCTCCGACGGGCCGACGCCGGTGCGCTCGCGCACGACCATCACGCGGTCGACGGATTCGCGGCGGGCGAGGAACTCCGACTCGGTGAGGATCGGCGGGCGGCGGCGCACGGTGTCGCGGCCGTCGCGGCGGCGCTGGCGCTTGGCCTCGAGGCGGGTCGAGCCGCTGATGCCGCGCACCTCGTCGCGGCGCGTGCGCTGCCGCGGCTCGCGCTCGTGCACGACGGTGTTCGGCGGGTCGTCGGTCGAGGCGGCCTCGGCGCCGTCCTCCCCCGTGCCGCGACGGCGACGGCGGCGACGACGGCGGCGCGAGCCACCGTCGGTGACGTCCTCGACGTCGTCCCCGTCCGCATCGTCCGAGGAGGCCTCGTCTGCTTTGTCGCCGTCGGCCTTCTCGCCGCCGCCCTGCGGGGTCTCGTCCTGCGCGGGCGCTTCGGCCTCGGCGGCCTTGTCGCCCTCGCTCTGCTCCTGCCCGTCCTGCTCGTCGGCGTTCTCGCCGCGGCCCCGGCCGCGTCCGCGACGCCCGCGGCGGCGGCGCCGGTTGCCGCCCGCCTCATCGTCGCCGTTCTGGTCGGTCGACGGTGCCGCATCGGCCGTCGCGGACTCGGGCTCGGCCTCGGCCTCGGCCTCGGCCGGAGCATCGGTCGCGGGAGCCGCGACGGCCTCGGTCTCGGTCTCCGGTGCCGGCTCGGCGGTCTTCTTCGCGGCGCGCGCCTTGCGCGGCGCCTGCTCGGCCTCGGGCTGCAGGAACAGCGGCACGTTCGCGTCGAAGTTCGACGGTGCCTGCTCGATGACGGGCTCGGCGACAGCGGCCGCCGAGAACAGCGACGGCGTGCTCTCGGGAGCGGGCTTCTCCGCCGGAGCCGGCTGCTCGGCCGGAGCGGGCTGCTCGGCGGGAGCCTCGACGGCCGCGTCGGCCTCCTCGGCCGCCGGCGTCGCGGTCTCCGCAGTCGTGGAGTCCGCCGACTCGGCGATGCGATCACGCACGCGCTCGGCGGCGCTGCGGTCGATGCTCGAGTGCGCACTGCGCGCGACGAAGCCCAGCTCGCCGAGGTGCGCGAGCACCTCTTTGCTGGTGAGGCCCAGCAGACGCGCCAGCGCGTGGACGCGCAGCTTCTGCGGGAACTCCTCCCGAGCTTCGTTGTTCTGTTCTTCCGGCGACGTGTTGTCGGCCACTCAATATCTCCTACCGACCCCCGGGCGCGATCACTGCTGGTCGCGGCCACGCGGGGGCGTGTCGTGTGGTGCGGGCGAAGGAATTCTCCTACCGCCCCACGTTTGTCAAGGTCTGCACGTGTCTCGTGCGTGGCGCACGCTGGTTCGACGATCTGTGAGCCAGCCGGGCCGGTCGGCGCTGCGCGGTTGCGCGCGCCGACGTGCGTCCGACGTCAGTATCCCACACGCCACAGGCAGTGCGGAAAAGTATCGGGCCCGCGCCGCGCGATGTCGCGCGGGGCGGGCCCGGGGAACAGGGGTGTGAAACAGGTACTGGCAGGTCAGGCGAGACCGGGGAACCAGAGGGCGATCTCGCGCGCGGCGGACTCGGGCGAGTCGGAGCCGTGCACCAGGTTCTCCTGAGTCTCGAGGCCGAAGTCGCCGCGGATAGTGCCGGGCACGGCCTTCTCCACCGGGTCGGTGCCGCCGGCGAGCTGGCGGAACGCGGCGATCGCGCGCGGGCCCTCCAGCACCGCGGCCACGACCGGCCCGGAGGTGATGAACTCGAGCAGGGAGCCGAAGAAGGGCTTCTCCTTGTGCTCGGCGTAGTGGCCCTCGGCCACCTCGGTCGAGACGTGCTTGAGCTCGAGGGCCGCGATGGTGAAGCCCTTCCGCTCGATGCGCGCCAGGATCTCCCCGGAGAGGCCGCGCCGCACGCCGTCGGGCTTGATGAGAATCAGAGTCCGCTCAGTCACGGCAACAGCGTAACGGGCCTCACTCGGTGATCGGCTCCTGCCCCGGTAGGCGGCCCTCGGCCATGCGCTGTTTCACGTCGCGCTCGATGTAGGCGATGTACGCCCAGACGATGCCGAAGACGACTCCCACGGCGCCGATCCCCCAGTGCACGACGAAGCCGGCGATGACGGCGACCTGCAGCGCGAGGAAGGCGGGGATGGCCCAGGGCTTCTTGACGACCATGCAGCCGGCGAACATCAAGGCCGCGAGGATGAGGACGTACGCGATCTTGAGCCAGGACAGGCCGGGCGAGAGCCGGACCACGACGGGCAGCGCCAGCAGGATGACGATCATCTCGAGGATCAGGGTGCCGGAGAGGATGCCGCGGAAGCTCTTCCACGGATCCTTGGGCGGCGGGGTGAACCGCTGGGGCTCGGTCACTGGGGTTCCTTTCCGAACAGCGAGCGCGCGGCGCCCGCGGTGACCACGGAACCGGTGATGAGGACTCCGACGCCCGAGGCGGGGCCGTCCTCGTCGTCCGACTCCTGGTCGGCGAGCGCGACGGCGGTCTCCACCGCGTCGACCATGGTGGGCGAGGTGACCACGCGGTCCTCACCGAAGATCTCCTCGGCGATGGCCGCGAGCCGCTCCACCTCGAGCGCGCGGGGTGAGCCGTTGTGGGTGACGACGACGGTGTCGAGCACCGGCTCGAGCGCCGTCAGCACGCCGACGGCGTCCTTGTCGGCGAGCACGGAGACGACGCCGATCAGGGTGCGGAAGCCGAACTCCGTCTCGATGGTCCGGGCCAACGCCTGCGCGCCGTGCGGGTTGTGCGCGGCGTCGATGAGCACCGTCGGGGCACTGCGGACCCGCTCCAGCCGGCCCGGCGACGCGGACTTCGCGAAACCCTCGCGCACCGTGTCGATGTCGAGCTGCTGGTCGGCACCGGCGCCGAAGAAGGCCTCGACCGCGGCCAGGGCGACCGCGGCGTTGTTGGCCTGGTGCTCGCCGTGCAGCGGGAGGAAGACGTCGTCGTAGACGCCTCCGAGTCCCTGCAGGGTGAGCTGCTGTCCCCCGACGGCGACGCGGCGCTCGACGACGGCGAACTCGGAGCCCTCGCGCGCGACGGCCGCGTCGGCCTCGACGGCCTTGCGCAGCAGCACGTCCATGGCCGCGGGCTCCTGCTTGCCCACGATCATCACGGTGTCCTTGGGGATGAGCCGCTCGGGCGCGCGCTTGACGATGCCGGCCTTCTCCCCCGCGATCGACGCCAGGTCGGGTCCGAGGATCTCCACGTGGTCGAGACCGATCGGGGTGATGACGGCGACCTCGGCGGTCACCACGTTGGTGGCGTCCCAGGTGCCGCCGAGCCCGACCTCGACGACGGCGACGTCGACGGGGGCCTCGGCGAAGGCGGCGAAGGCCATGGCGGTGAGTACCTCGAACTTGCTCATCCGCGGGCCGTCGGCGGCCTCGGACTGGGCGTCGACGAGCTCGACGAAGGGCTCGAGCTCGCGGTAGGTCTCGACGTACTGCTTGGCGGTGAGCGGCGCCCCGTCGATCGCGATGCGCTCCGTGGCGAGCTGCAGGTGCGGGCTGGTGATCCGGCCCGTGCGGCGCGAGAAGGCGAGCAGCAGCGAGTCGATCATCCGCGCCGTCGACGACTTGCCGTTGGTGCCCGCGACCTGGATCGACGGGTACGCGTCCTGCGGCGACCCGAGCAGCTGCATGAGCGCGGCGATGCGCGTCAGCGAGGGCTCGATCTTCGTCTCGGGCCAGCGCTGGTCGAGTTCGGCCTCGACCTGCGCCAGCTCGGCGAGGTCGTCGGGGTCGGCGGCGAAGGCGGGCACCGTCACGCGGCGCCCCCGCCCAGCTGCGCGATCCGGGCGGTGAGGCGCTCGACCTCCTCCTGCGCGACGGTCTGCCGCGTGCGGATCTTGTCGACGACCGCATCGGGCGCCTTCGCGAGGAAGGCCTCGTTGCCCAGCTTGACCGACGTGCCGTCGAGCTCCTTCTGCGCCGCCTTGAGGTCCTTCTCCAAGCGCGCCCGCTCGGCCCCCAGGTCGACGGTGCCGGACGTGTCCAGCTCGACGGTCACTGTGCCGCCGACGAGGCGGACCTCCAGCGACGCCGTCGCGGCGAAGCCGTCCTCGGGCGGGGTGAGCCGGCACAGGTTCGCGGCGGCGGCCGCGAGGGAGGTCAGGCCGGCCTCGTCGAGGCCGGTGAGCCGAGCGGCGACCCGCTGGCCGGGCTTGAGCAGCTGATCGCTGCGGAAGCGCCGGATCTCGGTGACCAGGCGTTGCAGGTCGGCGAAGCGACGGGCGGATTCGACGCCGTCGGCGGGGATCTCCGCAGGGGCCCAGTCGCGCGAGGGCCACTCGGCGATCACCAGCGAGGTGCCGCCGGTGAGTGCCTTCCACAGCACCTCGGTGACGAAGGGCATCGTCGGGTGCAGCATGCGCAGCACGACGTCGAGGGCCTTCCCGAGCACGAGGCGGGTGTTCTCCGCGACCTCGTCGTCGTCGCCCTGCAGCTGCAGCTTGGAGACCTCGAGGTACCAGTCGCACAGCTCGTCCCAGGCGAAGTGGTAGAGCGCCTCGCAGGCCTTGCCGAGCTCGTTGTCGTCGAAGGCCGCGTCGGCCTCGGCCTGGACGGCGGCGAGGCGGTCGAGGATCCAACGATCGGCGTCGGTGAGCGCCGCGCGGTCGGGCAGCTCGCCGACCCGGGCGTCGTTCATCAGCGCCAGCTTGGTGGCGTTGAACAGCTTGGTGGCGAACTTCCGGCTGCTGGCCGCGGCGTCGGCGCCCACGTTGAGGTCGGCGCCGGGGATGGTGCCGCGGGCCAGGGTGAAGCGCAGCGCGTCGGCGCCGTACTCGTCGACCCAGTCGAGCGGGTCGATGCCGTTGCCCTTCGACTTCGACATCTTGCGGCCGAACTCGTCGCGCACGAGGCCGTGCAGCAGGATCTCGTGGAAGGGGACCTTGCCGGGCGCGTGCGGCTCCTCCCCGAGGAAGGTGCCGAACATCATCATCCGGGCGACCCAGAAGAAGATGATGTCGTAGCCCGTGACCAGCGTGGACGTGGGGTAGAACTTGTCCAGGTCGGCGGTCTGCTCGGGCCAGCCCATCGTCGAGAAGGGGAACAGCCCGGAGCTGAACCAAGTGTCGAGGACGTCGGGATCCTGCTCGTAGCCGGCGGGCGGCGCGTCGTCGGGGCCGCAGCACACCACGTCGCGGTTGCCCTCGGCGTCGGCGGGGCCGTACCAGACGGGGATGCGGTGGCCCCACCACAGCTGGCGGGAGATGTTCCAGTCGTGCATCTCGTCGACCCAGTCGAAGAACCGCGGGGCCAGCGACTCGGGGACGATCGTGGTGTCGCCGCTGCGGACCGCGTCGCCCGCGGCCTTCGACAGCCGGTCGACCTTGACCCACCACTGCATCGACAGGCGCGGCTCGATCGGCTCGCCGGAGCGCTCGCTGTGGCCGACGCTGTGCCGGTACGGGCGCACCTCCTTGACGATGCGGCCCTGCTCGGCGAGGGCCTCGCGGATCGCCTTGCGCGCGGCGAAGCGGTCGAGGCCGTCGAACTGCGTTCCGGTGCCGACGATGTGGGCGGTCTCGTCCATCACCGTGGGCATCGGCAGGTCGTGGCGCTGGCCGAGCGCGAAGTCGTTCGGGTCGTGGGCGGGGGTGATCTTCACCGCGCCGGAGCCGAACTCGGGGTCGACGTAGTCGTCGGCCACGACCGGGATGCGGCGGTCGAGGAAGGGGTGCTCCAGTGTGGTGCCGACGAGGGCGCGGTAGCGCTCGTCGTCGGGGTGGACGGCGATCGCGGTGTCGCCGAGCATCGTCTCCAGTCGCGTCGTGGCGCAGACGATGTGCGGCTCGTCGTCGTTCAGGGAGCCGTAGCGGAAGGAGACCAGCTCGCCGTCGACCTCCTTGTGGTCGACCTCGAGGTCGGAGATGCCGGTCTGCAGCACGGGCGACCAGTTGACCAGGCGCTCGGCGCGGTAGATCAGGCCGGCATCGAAGAGCTGCTTGAAGATGGTCTGCACCGCGCGGGACAGGCCCTCGTCCATGGTGAACCGTTCGCGGGACCAGTCGACGCCCACGCCGATGCGGCGCATCTGGCCGGTGATGTTGCCGTGGCTGGCCTCCTTGAACGCCCACGCGCGCTCGAGGAACTTCTCGCGGCCGATCTCGCGGCGGCTGGTGCCCTCGGCGGCGAGCTGCTTCTCGACGAGCGACTGGGTGGCGATGCCGGCGTGGTCGGTGCCCGGCAGCCACAGGACCTCGTAGCCCTGCATCCGCTTGCGGCGGCACAGGGCGTCGGTGATGGTCTGGTCGAGCGCGTGGCCGAGGTGCAGGCTGCCGGTCACGTTCGGGGGCGGCAGGACCACGGAGAACGCCGGCTTGGGCGAGGTGTTGTCGGCGGTGAAGTACCCCGCGTCGACCCAGCCGCGGTAGATGTCCGCCTCTACCGCACCGGGCTCCCAGGCGGCGGGAAGTCGGTCTGCGGCGGTGCCCGGATCGGCCGGGGCGGCGTTCTGCGGCTCAGTAGTCACCCCACGATTCTAGTCAGCGCACGCGAGCGAGTTCCTCGGGGCTTTTGACGGTGCCGCGGGACTCGGAAAACGGGTGGCGCACCCCTTCCTCAACCCCCAGGATGGGACGAATGGGACATCTCGAGGCGACGCACGTGGAGTACTACCTGCCCGACGGGCGGGCGCTGCTCGGCGACGTCTCGTTCCGGATCGGCGACGGTGCCGTGGCCGCGCTCGTCGGCCGCAACGGCGCCGGCAAGACCACGCTCCTTCGGCTGCTGGCGGGCGAGCTGGACCCGCACGGCGGCGCGGTGACCTCCAGCGGCGGTGTGGGAGTGATGCCGCAGTTCATCGGCTCGGTGCGCGACGACCGCACCGTGCGCGACCTGCTGCTGTCGGTGTCGCCCCCGCGCCTGCAGGCGGCCGCGCGGGAGCTGGACGCGGTCGAGCTGGCACTCATGGACGACGACGGCGACGCGAATCAGATGCGGTACGCGAACGCGCTCACCGACTGGGGCGACGCCGGCGGCTACGCCGCCGAGACCCTGTGGGACGCGTGCACCGTCGCCGCACTGGGCGTCCCCTACGACCGGGCGCAGTGGCGCGGCCTGACCTCGCTCTCCGGCGGCGAGCAGAAGCGCCTGGCGCTGGAGGCGTTGCTGCGCGGCGACGCCGAGGTCCTGCTCCTCGACGAGCCGGACAACTACCTCGACGTGCCCGGCAAGGAGTGGCTCGAGGAGCAGCTGCGGCAGACGCCGAAGACGGTGCTGTTCGTCAGCCACGACCGGGAACTGCTGTCCCGCGCGGCCACCCGGATCGTGGCCGTCGAACCCGCGCCCGGCGGCTCCGACACCTGGGTCCACGGCGGCGGCTTCGCGACCTTCCACGCCGCGCGCGACGAGCGCTTCGCCCGGTTCGACGAGCTCCGCCGCCGCTGGGACGAGCGGCACCAGCAGCTGAAGAAACTGGTGTTGACGCTGCGCGAGCAGGCGAAGTTCAACGACGGCATGGCGTCGCGGTACCAGGCCGCGCAGACGCGGCTGCGGCGGTTCGAGGAGGCCGGTCCCCCGCCCGAACCGCCCCGGCGCCAGGAGATCACGATGCGGTTGCGCGGCGGCCGCACCGGGGTCCGGGCCGTCACGGCGAAGAACCTGGAGCTCACGGGCCTCATGCAGCCCTTCGACCTCGAGGTCTTCTACGGCGAGCGGGTCGCGGTGCTGGGCTCGAACGGCTCCGGGAAGTCGCACTTCCTGCGGCTACTCGCGGGCGAGGACGTCGCGCACACCGGCGACGCGACGCTCGGCGCCCGCGTCGTGCCGGGGCACTTCGCACAGACGCACGCGCATCCGGAGCTGCAGGGCCGCACGCTGGTGGAGATCCTCCGGCAGGAGCACGCGGCCGACCTCGGCCGGTCCATGCCGGCGCTGCGCCGGTACGAGCTGCAGGGCCAGGCGGACCAGCGCTTCGAAAGCCTCTCCGGTGGGCAGCAGGCCCGGTTCCAGGTGCTGCTCCTGGAGTTCGCAGGGAGCACGGCGCTGCTCCTCGACGAGCCGACGGACAACCTCGACCTGGAGAGCGCCGAGGCGCTGCAGGACGCGCTGGAGGCGTACGACGGCACGGTGCTCGCGGTGACCCACGACCGGTGGTTCGCGCGGTCCTTCGACCGGTTCCTGGTGTTCGGGTCCGACGGTGCCGTCCGCGAGGCGCCGGAGCCCGTCTGGCACGAGGCGCGGGTGCAGCGCACCCGCTGACCGCGCGAGTCCCGCGTCGGTGACCGGGAACGACTGCGCCCCCGGCCGATTCGGCCGGGGGCGCAGTCGATGCCTGGTTAGGCGCTCTTCTCGCGACGCTCGTCGCGGGAGCGCTTGCGGGGCACGATGGTCGGCAGCACGTTGTCGCGCACCGTCTCCCCCGTGACGACGACCTTCGCCACGTCGTCGCGCGACGGGATGTCGAACATGACGGGGTTGAGGACCTCTTCCATGATGGCGCGGAGGCCGCGGGCACCGGTGCCGCGGTGGATGGCCTGGTCGGCGATGGCGCCGAGGGCGTCCTCGTCGAACTCGAGCTCCACGCCGTCCATCTCGAAGAGGCGCTGGTACTGCTTGACGAGCGCGTTCTTCGGCTCCGAGAGGATCGAGACCAGCGACTCCTTGTCGAGGTTCGAGACGGAGGCGATGACGGGCAGGCGGCCGATGAACTCGGGGATGAGGCCGAACTTGATGAGGTCCTCGGGCAGCACGTCCGCGAAGTGATCGACGGTGTCGACCTCAGCCTTGGTGCGCACCTCGTTGCCGAAGCCAAGGCCGCGCTTGCCGATGCGGTCGCCCACGACCTTCTCCAGCCCGGCGAAGGCGCCGGCCACGATGAACAGGACGTTCGTCGTGTCGATCTGGATGAACTCCTGGTGCGGGTGCTTGCGGCCGCCCTGCGGCGGGACGCTGGCCTGCGTGCCCTCGAGGATCTTCAGCAGCGCCTGCTGCACGCCCTCGCCGGAGACGTCGCGGGTGATCGACGGGTTCTCGCTCTTGCGGGCGATCTTGTCGACCTCGTCGATGTAGATGATGCCGGTCTCGGCGCGCTTGACGTCGTAGTCCGCGGCCTGGATCAGCTTGAGGAGGATGTTCTCCACGTCCTCGCCCACGTAGCCGGCCTCGGTGAGGGCGGTCGCGTCGGCGATGGCGAAGGGCACGTTGAGCATCTTCGCGAGGGTCTGCGCCAGGTACGTCTTGCCGCAGCCGGTGGGGCCGAGCATGAGGATGTTGGACTTCGCCAGCTCCACGCTCTCGCCGCGGGCGTCCTTGCGCTCACCGGCCTGGATGCGCTTGTAGTGGTTGTAGACGGCCACCGCGAGGTTCCGCTTGGCGGAGTCCTGCCCGATGACGTAGTTGTCGAGGAAGTCGCGGATCTCGACGGGCTTGGGCAGCTCGTCCAGCTTCACGTCACTGGTCTCGGCCAGTTCCTCTTCGATGATCTCGTTGCACAGGTCGATGCACTCATCGCAGATGTACACGCCGGGGCCCGCGATCAGCTTCTTGACCTGCTTCTGACTCTTTCCGCAGAAAGAGCATTTCAACAGGTCTGCGCCGTCCCCGATCCGTGCCATGCCCTGTGCCCACTTCCCTTGCCGATGACTCGCCTGCCGCGTTGCTCAGCAGGTGGCGTCTGATGTCGACGGTACCCGCGAACTTCCGTCCCGGCGACCGATATGAATAGCTTGCTAGAGGTGACACCGGGGGCCGCGGAACCCGCTCACGCGGCGTGTCGCGACCCCCGGTGTCCTGCTTCGATTACTTCGCGGACGCCTTGCGGTACGGGAACACCGTGTCGACGATGCCGTACTCCTTGGCCTGGTCGGCCGTGAGGATGTTGTCGCGGTCCGTGTCCTTGCGGATCTGCTCCACGGTCTGGCCGGTGTGGCTCGCCAGGATCTCGTCGAGGCGGTTGCGGGCGCGCTCCATCTCGGCGGCCTGG
Organism: Tsukamurella tyrosinosolvens; assembly: GCF_900104775.1. NCBI lineage: Bacteria > Bacillati > Actinomycetota > Actinomycetes > Mycobacteriales > Tsukamurellaceae > Tsukamurella > Tsukamurella tyrosinosolvens. The sequence continues at coordinate 1,618,377 of NZ_FNSA01000003.1, read as the reverse complement.
ATCTCCAGGTCGGAGACCTGGCCGCGCATCGAGCCGCCCGTGCGGGGCTGGTGGATGAGCACCGTCGAATTGGGGAGCGCGGCGCGCTTGCCCGGGGTGCCGCCCGCGAGCAGGATCGCCGCGGCCGAGGCCGCGGTGCCGAGCACGACCGTCGCCACGTCGCAGTGCACGTACTGCATCGTGTCGTAGATGCCGAGCGCGTCGTAGAGGCTGCCGCCGGGCGAGTTGATGTAGATCGTGATGTCACGGTCCGGGTCCTGCGACTCGAGCACCAGGATCTGGGCCATCACGTCGTTCGCCGAGACCTCGTCGATCTGGTTCTTGAGGAAGATGATGCGCTCGTCGAAGAGCTTCGAGTACGGGTTCGTCACGCGCTCGTTGCCGTTCGCCGCGCGCTCGATGAACGACGGGACGTCGTAGCGGTTGGTGGCGGGGACGTGCAGGCCCTGGGCCGACATCGTCGTGGGGTAGTAACCCTCGGTCATTTCAGATGTCCTCTCGCTACTTGACGGAGCTCGCGCGGCTGACGACGTGATCGACGAAACCGTAGTCCCGGGCCTCCTCGGCCGTGAACCACTTGTCGCGGTCGGCGTCGGACTCGATCCGCTCGATCGACTGGCCGGTGAACTGGGCGTTGAGCCGGTTCATCTCCACCTTCGTCTTACGGAACAGCTCGGCCTGGATGGCGATGTCGGCCGCGGTACCACCGATGCCGGCGGACGGCTGGTGCATCATGATGCGCGCGTGCGGCAGGGCGTAGCGCTTGCCCTTGGTGCCGGCGGCGAGCAGGAACTCCCCCATCGAGGCGGCCATACCCATCGCGTACGTCGCGACGTCGCACTCGACGAACTCCATGGTGTCGAAGATCGCCATGCCGGCGGAGATGCTGCCGCCGGGCGAGTTGATGTAGAGGTTGATGTCCTTCGTCGGATCCTCCGCCGACAGCAGGAGCATCTGCGCGCAGAGCTGGTTCGCGATGTCGTCGTTCACCTCGCTGCCGAGGAAGATGATCCGCGACTCCAGGAGGCGGCTGTACACCGAATCGTTGAGGTTCAGGCCGGCCATTCCGGCCCGCATGCTGGGGTTGGAGGTCATCCGCTGCTCCCTGCCTTTCTTTGCTGTCATCGACACTAACGAACGCGCAGCGCCGGTACGTCCCCCGGCACGCCCGGCTCCGCTGAGGGCAGAAACGCCCCGCAGCCGGTCCGGCTGCGGGGCGCTCCGCGGGGTTCTACTTCTCGTCGGCCTCGGAGGTGATCTCCTCCGCCTCGGCGACCACGTCCTCCTCGGCAGCGGCCTCCTCGGCGAGCTCCTCGCCGGCGTCCTCACGATCGAACAGCGCCTTGGTGTCGACGGCGTTGCCGTCGGCGTCCTTGACCGTCACCTCGAGCACGACGTCCGCGAGGCCCTTGCCACGACGGACCTCCTGGAAGAGGGCGGGCAGCTGGCCGGCCTGCTGGATCTGCTGGATGAACTCGGCGGGCTGCATGCCGTAGCGCTGCGACTGGAACAGGATGTGCTCCTGCAGCTCCTGCTGGTCGACCTGCACGTCCTGCGCGTCGGCGATCGCGTCGAGGAGCAGCTGCACCTTGACCTGCTTCTCGGCGGACTCGCGGGCCTGGGTCTCGAACTCCTCGCGGGTCGTACCCTGCGCCTTGAGCGCGGTCTCGAGGAGCTCCTCGTTGTGGCCCACCTGGTGCAGCACGTCGTGCACGTTGGCGTCGGCCTGCTCCTTGACGACGGCCTCGGGCAGCGGCACCTCGACGGCCTCGAGCAGCTTGTCGAGCACGGCGTCGCGGATGTCCGCGGCCTGGCCCAGCTTCTTGTTCTGCTCGACGCGCTCGCGCAGGTCGCCGCGCAGCTCCTCGACGGTGTCGAACTCGCTCGCGAGCTGGGCGAACTCGTCGTCCAGCTCGGGCAGCTCGCGCTCCTTGACGGAGTCGACGACGACGGTGACGTCCGCCTCCTGGCCCGCGAACTCGCCGGCCACGAGGGTGGTCTTGAACTCCTTGGACTCGCCGGACTTCAGGCCGACGATGGCCTCGTCCAGGCCGTCGATGAGGTTGCCGGAGCCGACCTCGTGCGAGAGGCCGGTGGTCTTCGCGTCCTCGACGTCCTTGCCGTCGACGGTGGCCGACAGGTCGATGGTGACGAAGTCGCCGGTCTCGACGGCGCGGTCGACGCCCTTGAGGGTGCCGAAGCGGGCGCGCAGACCCTCGATCTGCTCGTCGATGTCGGCGTCGGTGACCTCGAGCGACGGGACCTCGACCTCGATGCCCGAGTACTCGGGCAGCGTGATCTCCGGGCGGACGTCGACCTCGGCGGTGAACGAGAAGGTCTCGCCGTACTCGAGCTTGTCGATGTCGATCTCGGGCTGGCCGAGGGCCTTGACGTCGGCGTCGAGGACGGCCTGGCTGTACTTGCCGGGCAGAGCGTCGTTGATCACCTGCGAGAGCACGGCGTCGCGGCCGACGCGCGCCTCGATCAGCTTCGCGGGGGCCTTGCCCTTGCGGAAGCCGGGGATGTTGACCTGCTGCGCGAGCGTCTCGTAGGCGCGATCGAAATCGGGCGCGAGCTCGTCGAAGGGAACCTCGACGCTCAGGCGGACGCGAGTCGGGCTCAGCTGCTCGACGGTGCTCTTCACTCGTTCTCCTCGGGTTGGTATCAGCAGGAGGGCCGCCTGATGTGCGGTTTCCTGCGGGCAGCACGGGACCCCGTCGGGCCCACGGCACTCGGACAAGCGTACGCGACGGTGCCCGGCCGCTGACAGCCCGGGGAGGGCGTCGAACACCCGGGGCGACGCGGCGGGCGACCCGTCGGTCGACCATGATGAGCGCATGATCGTGGTCGGACTCGCCTTCGCCGTCGTCGCGGCGCTCGTGCACTGCTTCATCTTCTACCTGGAATCGCTCGCGTGGACCTCACCACGCTCACGCGCGACGTTCGGCACCACCGCGGAGACCGCGGAGATCACCCGGCCGCTCGCGTTCAACCAGGGCTTCTACAACCTCTTCCTCGCCATCGCGGTGTTCGTGGGACTGGCGCTCTTCGGCCCGCAGTGCGCTGTCGGCGCGACTCTGGTGCTCGTGGGCGTCGGATCCATGCTCGCCGCGGCCCTCGTACTGGCGCTCTCGGACCGGACCAAACTCCGCGCCGCCACGATCCAGGGCTTCGCGCCGTTGCTCGCGGTGGTGTTCCTCGGCATCGGGCTGGCTGTCTAGCGCCGAGGCACTGCGGCCGCCGTTCGTCCCCGCGCCGCGGCGATCCGCACAGCCGGCGGCCGATCGGGGCGAAACGGGCGCGCGGAAGTCCTACCCTGAAAACGTGGAACTCACGCTGCGCGCGATGGAACGCACGGACCTGCGGTTCGTGCACGGCCTGTTCAACGACAGGGCGGTCATGTCGTACTGGTTCGAGGAGCCCTTCGACGCGCTCGCCGAGCTCGAGGACATCTACGAGCGGCACATCCACGACGAGCGCGAGCGGCGATTCATCATCGAGTACGACGGGCTGCCCGTCGGCCTGGTCGAGCTCGTCGAAATCAATGTGATCCACCGGAACTGCGAGTTCCAGATCATCGTCGCCCCGTCGGCGCAGGGAAAGGGCTACGCGGGGCCGGCCACCCGCAAGGCGCTCGACTACGCGTTCCGCATCCTCAACCTGCACAAGGTGTACCTCTACGTCGACGTCGCCAACGAGAAGGCCGCGCACGTCTACGAGAAGATCGGCTTCGCCGAGGAGGGACTACTCCGCGAGCAGTACTTCTCGAACGGCCGCTACCGCGATGCCCGGCTCATGGGCATGTTCCAGCGCGACTTCCTGACCACGGACCCGCCACCCGCCTGACAGCCTTCGCGCGTCGCGCATCGGCGCACACTGTGATGTGCCTCCCACCGGAACGCGAATGTGAATCGATGCGGCCGCACAGCGAAGGGTGCTTCCCGTCGGTAACCATGGGGAATGACCACCCCGACGGAGCAACAGCCCACGAAGCAACAGCCCCGCCCGGTCGTCTCCCGGGACGCAGCGATCGGACCCGACGCACGCCTGTCCTGGCTCCTCGCCGGCATGGCGGGCATGGTCGGCGCGGTCGCCTTCCTGCACTCGGCGGGATACTTCGTCACCTTCATGACGGGCAACACCGAACGCGCGGTCCTCACCTGGTTCAAGGCATCGGACGCGCAACAGGTCCCCGGCGCGGGTGCGCTCGCCGCGACGGCGCTGATCGTCGCCTTCGTGACCGGCGTCGTCGTCGCATCGATCTGCCGCCGGTACTTCTGGCAGAACCACGCGCACGGGCCCACCGTGCTCACCACCGCGGGCCTCCTGCTCGCGTCGGCGACCGACTTCGCCCTCGACGGCTTCGACGAGCCCGAGGTGCGGTTCGTCCCCATCCTCATCATCACCTTCTCACTCGGCGCCCTGAACACCTCGTTCACGAAGAACGGCGAGGTCTCGGTGCCGCTGTCGTACGTGACGGGAACGCTCGTGAAGCTCGGCCAGGGCATCGAGCGCCACGCGACGGGCAACGGCACCGTCTTCGACTGGCTCGGCTACGCCCTCGTCTACGTGGGATTCATCCTCGGCGCCGCCGTGGGTGGCGTCATCGGTTCCTTCGTCACCGGACCGCAGGTGATCCTCGTGGCCGGCCTCCTGTGCGGTGCGATCACATTGGTCACGTTCCTGCACTCGGACCGTCGGAAGCTGCTCGGCTGACGGCGTCGCGCGCACCCCAGCGATCCCGGTTCAGCCGGATCTCTATCCCACTCGCGGGCACCTCGACCCCGCCGACGGCCGGCCTGGTGCGGACCGGCTCGCCCGTCGCCGCGTCCACGAAGACGAGCGGTGCGCCCTCGGGCTGCAGGTGGGCATCCCCGAACTGGATCAGCGCGAGGAAGACCGGGAGCAGGTCCTGTCCCGCCGGCGTGAGTCGGTACTCCGAGCGAGCGCGGGCCCCCGGCTCGCGGTACTCCGTCGCCGCGATGAGGTTCGCGGACGCGAGCTGCTTGAGCGCGCGCGAGACCGCGGGCGCGGAGGTCTCCGTCCTGGCCACGAGGTCGTCGAAGCGCGATGTCCCGTAGAGGAGCTCGCGGACTACGAGGAAGACCGTCTTCGTGGTGAGCAGGTCCAGCGTGCGGGCGGCGGAACAGCCGTCGCCGATCGCCCACCCGCTCCTGTCGCGCAGTCGCTCCTCGAACTCCATGCCCTCATCATAACTAACGGTTGCGTTACTCAGGTGCGAGTGCTTGAATCGAGCTGACTAACGTAGTCATTACTCAGAAGGAGGCGCCATGGTCGCCGTCAAGGACGCCGTCGTCGTGGTCACCGGAGGCCGACGCGGCCTCGGGGCCGCATTGGTCGACGAGGTGCTCGCCCGCGGGGCGCGGAAGGTCTACGCGACCGGCCGTGCGTCGTTCACCGATTCCCGCCCGGAGGTCGTACCGGTCGAGCTCGAGGTCCGATCGGCCGAATCCGCCGCTGCACTGGCGCGACTCGCCTCCGACGCCGAGATCGTCTTCAACAACGCGGGCATCATGACGCCCACACCGCTCGTCACCGGCGACCTTCGGGAGATCGAGACGATGTTCGACGTGAACGCGTTCGGGCTGCTCCGCGTGGCACGGGCGTTCGCGCCGGTCCTGGCCGCGAACGGCGGCGGCGCCCTCGTCGACATGCACTCGGTGTTGTCATGGCTCGCGGGCGCCGGCGGGTACGGCGCCTCCAAGGCCGCTGCGTGGTCGATCACCAATTCCTTGCGGACCGAGCTCGCGGCACAGAACACCCGGGTCGTCGGCGTGCACGCGGGCTTCATCGACACCGACATGGTGTCCGCGATCCCCCTGCCCAAGGCGACGCCGGCCGAGATCGCCGCGGCCATCCTCGACGGTCTCGAGGCCGGCGACGTCGAGATCCTCGCCGACGACATCACGACCGCGACGAAGGCGGCCCTGTCGGGCCCCGTCGAGGCCCTGGCGTTCCCCGGCGGCGCGTAATCATCCCGCCCACGATACGAAGGAATCATCATGCCGCTCTGGAACATCCACCACACCCCCGACGTCTTCACGCCCGCCGAGAAGGAGTCCCTCGCCGCGGCGATCACCGACCAGTACGCGGCGATCGGCCTGCCGCGCTTCTACGTCGTCGTCCTCTTCCACGAGGTCGCGCCGCAGGACTTCTTCATCGGCGGCGTGCAGGCGCCGACGGCGGTGCGCATCGCCATCGACCACATCGCCCGGCACGCCTCCGATTCGGAGAGCCGGACCCGGATCGCGCACTGGGTCCGCGCCATGGTCGCGCCCGCGCTGGCGCGGCACCCCGACCTGCAGTGGGAGTTCCACGTCGACGACACCAGCGAGGAGATGTGGATGATCAACGGCATCGTGCCGCCGCCCGCGCAGTCGGAGGCCGAGCGGAGCTGGGCAGCGGCGAACCGGACCGCCGCGTACTGAGCCGATTGCGGTCACCGCGAGCACAACCGGTGACAGGTACCGCCGACCGCCGATAGCTTCCGGTCGGTGAGTACCGCCACCGTCGACGACGCCCCCGCCCCGTCCGCTCCCGACCGCTCCCAGCTGCGGCGCGTGATCGCGGCGTCGCTGCTGGGCACCACGGTGGAGTGGTACGACTTCTTCCTCTACTCGACCGCGGCGTCGATGGTGTTCAACAAGCTCTTCTTCCCGGACACGAGTTCCTTCGTGGGCACGATGCTCAGCTTCGTGACCTTCGCGGTCGGCTTCGTGATGCGGCCCGTCGGCGGGCTCGTCTTCGGACACATCGGCGACCGGATCGGGCGGCGGCAGACCCTCGCGCTGACGATGCTGCTGATGGGCGTGGCGACGGCACTCATGGGCGCCCTGCCCACCGCCGGGCAGGTCGGCATCCTCGCGCCGATCCTGTTGCTGCTCCTGCGGATCGTGCAGGGTTTCGCGCTGGGCGGCGAGTGGGCGGGCGCGGTGCTGCTCGCCGTCGAGCACGCCCCCGAGGGCCGCAAGGGCCGCTTCGGCGCCGTCCCGCAGGTGGGCCTGGCCCTCGGCCTCGGGCTCGGCACCGCCGTCTTCGCCCTGCTGCAAACGGTGTTCGACGACGACCAGTTCCTCCGCTTCGGGTGGCGGATCGCCTTCGCGGTGTCGATCGTGCTGGTGGTGATCGGCATCGTCGTGCGCCTCGCGGTCGACGAGACACCGGCGTTCGTGGCCGCGCGGGCCACGCTGGACACCACCCGCACTCCCCTGCGCCAGTTGCTCGGCGATCCGGTCCTGCGCCGCAACACGATCGCGGGTTGCCTCGCGCGGTGGGCCGAGGGGAGCGCGTTCAACACGTGGGGCGTCTTCGCCATCACCTACGCCACGGCGACCCTTGCCATGAACAAGGTGGACGTCCTCCTCGCGGTCACGGTCGCAGCCTTGGTGATGGCCGTGGTGATCCCGTTCGCCGGTGTGCTCGCCGACCGATTCGGCCCGGCGCGCGTGTACGGGACGGGCGTGCTGCTCTACGGAATCGCGGTGTTCCCGGTGTTCGCGCTGTTCGGCACCGCGTCGATCGCGTGGTTCACCGTCGGCCTCGTCATCGTCTTCGGCCTGATCCACGGCGTCTTCTACGCGGCGCAGGGCACCTTCTTCGCGAGCCTGTTCCCCACCGAGGTCCGGTACACGGGGCTGTCCGTCGTCTACCAGTTCTCGGGGATCTACGCCTCCGGCCTCACGCCCCTCGTCCTCACCGCCCTGATCCACAGCGCCGACGGTGCGCCGTGGACCGCGGCGGGCTATCTGGTTGCGACCGCACTCATCTCGCTCGCGGCGACCGTGTGGATCAGGCGCGTCGCACTGCCCACGGGATCGACGCTCGACGCGTGACCATTCCGGCACGTGCTGATGCGGGGCGGGTGCGGGCGCAAAACCGGCGGGCATCCGACTGTGATGCATGCCACACTGCGTCCATGACGGCCCACATCCGCGAGTTCCACGACGACGACCTGGACACCATCGTCCGGCTCTGGGAAGCCGCCTACCACCGCGGGACCCCGCCGGTGTACTCCATGGCGGAGGTCATCGCCTCGTGCCAGCAGGACCACGCGATGGTCGCGACCGAGGGCGACCGGGTCGTGGCGGTCGCCGTGGGCCGCGCCGCGCACGCGCAGGGCTGGATCGTCTTCTTCGACGTCGCGCCCGACACCGACCCGACGGTCGCGGGCCTCGTGCTCGACGCGCTGGAGCGGCGGATGGCGCCGCTCGGGCTCGGCAAGCTGTCGGTGCTCACCGCCGGCGACGACGACGCCTCCGCGGCGCTGTCGAAGAACGGCTTCGTCGTGCGCGATCCGGTCCGTTACCTGGAGCGGCCGATGCCCGTGCAGCGGCGCGAGTTGGATCTGCTCAAGGAGGTCGGAGGCCGTCTGCTCCCGCGACAGTTGTGGGACCGCGTGAGCGGCATGCGGCGGGAGAAGGAGATGCTCGAGCAGCGTCTCGTGACACCGCTCGCGCGGCCCGAGATGGCGGAGCGCTTCGGCGTGATGCCGCCGCACGCGGTGATGCTCTTCGGCCCGCCGGGGACCGGGAAGACCACCTTCGCGAAGGCGGTGGCCTCGCGCCTGGACTGGCCCTTCGTGGAGCTGTTCCCGTCGCGGCTCGCCGATTCGCCCGGTGGTCTCGCCGGCGCGCTGCGGTCGGCGTTCGAGGCGATCGCCTCGCTGGAGCACGCGGTGGTCTTCATCGATGAGGTCGAGGAGATCGCTTCGCACCGACGCGGAGATCCGCCCTCGCCCACGCAGGGGGTGACGAACGAGTTGCTCAAGCAGGTCGCCGAGTTCCGCGACCAGGAGGGGCGACTCCTGGTATGCGCCACGAACTTCGTGCGCGCGCTCGACGACGCCTTCCTACGGCACGGCCGCTTCGACTACGTCATGCCGATCGGGCTGCCGGACGCCGACGCCCGTTCGGCCATCTGGGGCCGGTACATCCCGGATCACGTGGTCGGCGCGGTCGACGTCGCGGCACTCACTGCCGCGAGCGAGGGAATGACGCCCGCCGACATCGAGTACGCGGCCCGCAGGGCGTCCCAGGACGCCCTGGCGAGGGCCCTCGACGCCCCGGAGGGCACGCCCACACACGAACTCAGCGCCGACGACTACCTGGCCGCACTCGCCGCGACCCGCGCCACCGTCTCCCCCGCCGTCGCAGCGGAGTTCTCCGAGGACATCGAGACGTACGCACGCCTCTGACCGCCCGGATCCCGTGATACTGATTGGAACAGAAGAGCGTCGTCTGATACAGTTTCGAACAAGTTCGTGAGCGTGACTGTAAACCGCTCAGTGAAACAGAGGCCGGGGCGCGTTACAGGTGCCACCGGCCTCGCCCATATCCGGAGCATTCGCGCCTCAGGTCGGTCACACGCCGCACACAATCTCGCGTCTCACCCGTCCCGCCTTCCCATCGTCGAAGTGATCCAGAAGGACTGCGCCGCAGTATACTTCGCCGACCTAGTTAGCTTCCCCGCTCTATCTGCCGGCTACTGATTCGTCTAGCGTCACTACAACGGGGCGCGATGCGGGGGCCCGCTGATCGTCGTATCCGGTTTGGGAGGTACAACGCATGGATTCAACGGGAAGTCAGCAGCCATCCGGGGGCGGTCGATCGCGCGTCGCCCAACTCGTCGGGTGGATTCTCATCGCGATCGGCGGGCTACTTGCCCTCGGGTCGCTGATTGGTGGGACTGGGCTGGGCGGACACATCGGAGGGGTTTTGATGGGAGCCGCCATCGCGCTCTGCGGCGCGATGCTGGTCCGTCCATTCACCTCATGGAAGAAGGCTGCGCCGGGCGCGATCATCGCACTCGTCCTAGGGGCCGTGATGCTACCGAGCGCACCGAAAGAGCCTGCTCCGGCAAGCGGTCTGATCGGCCCAACCGCCACTGCAACGGTCACTGAATCAGCGACGGCGACAGTGACCGTCACTACCACCACGACCGTTGTGCCTCCGACGAGCACAGAGCCGACCACGACTGCCGTGGCCTCGACGAGCACCCGGATCCCACCGAATCCCGGGCTCACGGAGACGAACACCCGGACACCGGTCCCCACGGTCGATCGGGTGCCTCCACCCCGGACGACCACGGCCGATGCTCCATCCGCGTATTACAGCAATTGCGACGAAGCGAAAGCCGCGGGCGCAGCCCCGATGTACCGAGGGAGTCCCGGCTACCGCCGGGCATTGGATCGCGACGGAGATGGCATCGCCTGCGACAAGTGATCCAAGTGGGCGGGCAGACCGGGTGGACGGCTGCGCCTAGGCTCGGACCATGTCCAGGCGAGCCCGCACGACCGCGCCGGAGGCGGCACCGTCGGCCGCGAGGACGGCGCGGACCGTTCCGGAACTGGACACCCTGATCTGCTCGTGCCGGGCGTGCCCGCGCCTGGTGGCGTGGCGCGAGGAGGTGGCGCGCGTCAAGCGCGCGGCGTTCGCCGACGAGACCTACTGGGCCCGTCCGGTCCCCGGCTTCGGGCCGGAGGACGCGCGGATCCTGATCGTCGGGCTCGCGCCCGCGGCGCACGGGGCCAACCGCACGGGGCGCATGTTCACCGGCGACCGCAGCGGCGATGTCCTCTTCGCGGCCCTCCACGCGGTCGGTCTGGCGAATCAGCCGCGGGCCGTGGCGATCGACGACGGCATGGAGCTCCGCGACACCCGGATGAGCTCGCCGGTGCGCTGCGCGCCGCCGGAGAACAAGCCGACCCCCGCGGAGCGCCGGACGTGCGCACCGTTCCTCGCCCGCGAGCTCGCGCTGCTCCCCCGGCTCCGCGTGGCGGTCGTGCTCGGCGCGTTCGGCTGGCAGTCGCTGTTCGCCGTCCTGGTCGAGGGCGGCTGGCCGGTCCCCAGGCCGCGCCCCGCGTTCGGGCACGGCGCCCGGGTGGACCTCGTCCATCCCGACGGCCGGGAGCTCACCGTGCTCGGCTGTTTCCACGTGAGCCAGCACAACACCTTCACCGGGCGGCTGACACCCGCCATGCTGGAGGATGTTCTCCGGCGCGCGCGGACGATCGCGCGCGACAGTGCGTGGGAAGGGGCGACGGTGACGGTCCGGGTCAAACGCGTGTACGAGGCGGAGGCGGCGGGAGACGGCGAGCGGATCCTCGTCGACAGGTTATGGCCGCGCGGCATCAGCAAGGACCGCGCCGACCTTGCCCTGTGGTGCAAGGAGATCTCGCCGTCGACGGAACTGCGGAAGTGGTACGAGCACGATCCGGCCAAGTACCCGGAGTTCGTGGAGCGGTACCGGGCCGAACTCGCCGCGCCCGAGGCGGCCGCGGCGTTCGAGGCCCTGCAGGCTCGCGTCGATGCGGGGCCGGTCACCCTCCTGACGGCCTCCAAGGCGGAGGACATCAGCCACGCCCACGTCCTCGCCGCGCTCCTGACCGGGCGCGACCCACTCGTACGTTGAGCGATCTAAGTTCCCCGACCGGCACCGTCGGGCCGGTCCCGACTGCTAGCGTCGCGCCGTGGCCGCGCTGTCCTTCCTCGACCGAGAACACTCCGTCGCACCGCTGAACTACAACCGGTGGTTGATTCCCCCTGCGGCGCTGGCGATCCACCTGTGCATCGGCCAGGTGTACGCGACGAGTGTCTACAAGGACGCGCTGGTCAAGCACTTCGACACCAACAAGACGATGATCGGCATCGTCTTCTCCATCGCCATCGTCATGCTCGGGCTCTCGGCGGCCGTCTTCGGCACGTGGGTGGACCGAGTCGGGCCGCGGCGCACCATGTTCACCGCGGCGAGCTGCTGGGGCGCGGGCTTCCTCATCGCCGCCGCCGGCATCGCGACCGGTCAACTCTGGCTCGTCTACCTCGGCTACGGCGTGGTCGGCGGCATCGGCCTGGGACTCGGCTACATCTCGCCGGTCTCCACCCTGATGAAGTGGTTCCCCGACCGGCCCGGGCTCGCGACCGGCATGGCGATCATGGGCTTCGGCGGCGGGGCCATGGTCGCCTCGCCGATGTCCAAGGAGCTCATGAAGTTCTACGGCGGCGCCGAGGCCGGCGGCAGCGCGGTGACGAAGCTCTTCATCACCCTCGGCATCGCCTACTTCGTCGTCATGATGATGGGCGTCTTCACCATTCGCGTGCCGGCGCCCGGGTACGCCCCCGCGGGCTTCGACCCCGCCGTCGTCGCCTCCAAGGCGATGGTGAGCACCGGGAACGTCTCCGCGGCCAACGCGATCAAGACCCCGCAGTTCTGGCTGCTGTGGATCGTGCTGCTGTGCAACGTGACCGCAGGCATCGGCATCCTCGAGCAGGCCGCCGACATGATCCAGGACTTCTTCCGCGACGGCACCGGCGTCTCCACCGTCACCGCGACCGTCGCGGCCGGCTTCGTCGGGCTGCTGTCCGTGGCGAACATGGCGGGCAGGCTCGGGTGGTCGACCACGTCGGACTACATCGGCCGCAAGCCGACGTACATGATCTACCTCGGCGTGGGGATCCTGCTCTACCTCGGCCTGGCGACCGTCGGCGCCACGTCGACCACGCTGTTCGTGCTGTTCTGCGCCGTGATCATCTCGTTCTACGGCGGCGGGTTCGCGACGGTACCCGCGTACCTCAAGGACCTGTTCGGCACCTACCAGGTGGGCGCGATCCACGGCCGTCTGCTGACGGCGTGGTCGACGGCGGGCGTGCTCGGCCCGCTCATCGTCAATCGGGTGCTGGACTCCAAGAAGGACCGGGTCGACGAGGCGGGCAGGGCGATCCCGCTCGAGGCGGCCGACTACCACCTCGCGCTCTACATCATGGTCGGCGTCCTGGTCGTCGGCTTCCTCGCCAATCTCGCCATCCGCCCCGTCGCCGACCGCTGGCACGAGACCGGCACCGTCGTCGACGCGGTCGACGCCGCGCACGCACCGAAGGAGTCCCGATGACCGACACCGGATCCGACGGGCGGCACCCCGTCCAACTCGTCGTGACGTGGACACTGGTCGCGATCCCGCTGCTCTACGGGCTGTACAACGCCGTCGACGCGGCGCTGCAACTGTTCCAGGGCTGAGCCCGCCTCGACGGGTGCGGTCAGCGGGCGCGACGGAAGAAGCCCCGCCGCGCCCGGCGCGGCTCCGGCGGGATGAGGGCAGCGCGGAAACGGTCCGCGAAGTCCGCGATGGCGCGCTGCTCGTCGTCGAGGAGGCGACGGTCACCACTGGTCACCTCGACGGCGATCGGCGTGCCCGGGCCGACGCCGAGGTCGGCCCAGCAGAGCGAGAGGTTCTGCGCGAGCAGGCGCCGCTCCCCCACGATGAGATAGATCCTGGAGACGTGCCGCGAACTCTCCCAGCTCAGGCGCGCGGCGCGATCGGCGTCGAGATAGCCGTGCGCGACGAAACGCTCCAGGTACACGGGTCCGACGGTACGCCGCTCACTCGCGTTCCGCCGCGTTCCCGGCCGGGGCGGGGACCGGCGGGGTGAGCGACCAGATGGTCAGGTACGCGAGGCCGAAGAACGCGGCTACCGCAACCGCGACCCCCGTGGACTGGACGTAGGAGAACGGCGAGGTCACCCAGTCGAGTGTCGCGATGATGACGGCGTCGGGCCGCGTCACGAGGTCCCATGAGTTCCATCGCTGGAACCGGCCGATCACCACCCCGATCGCGCAGAGTCCCACCGACAGCACGACGGCGAGCCACCCCCAGCGCGCGCCGAACTCCCGCTGCAGACGGCGATGCACCAGCAGCATCGATACGACCCCGAGCAGGATCCCGGTCCAGGCCGCGAAACCGTACTGCAGCACGTGCCGCCACATGTTCTCGTCGTCGCCGAGGTGGACGAGGTCGGTCACCAGGTACGGCGAGTTGGGCAGGAAGGCGAGCCAGCCGAGGCCGAGCGGCACGAGCGCCCACCGGCGGCGGACCGTCGCGAAGCCCACGGCGAACAGCATGGGGATCCACGCCAGGAAGAGGTTCCAGATGAGGAACCGGCTCGGGTAGGTGAGCGGGGCGGCCGGGTCGGTGGTGCCGAGGACCACGGTGAGCGCCGTCGTGGCGAGCAGGGAGGCCAGCAGCAGCACGCCGCGCGTTCTCGTCATCAGATCAGTTTGCCAAAGCACCCGGAGTCGTTAACAAAGGTCAGGTCTGACCATCCGCGACTCGTGACACGACCACTCCTCGTCGAGCTGCACGGCACCGTCGAGCTCGAACCGGTGCTTGCGGTAGAAGGCGAGCGCCCTCGTGTTGCCCGTCGCCAGCCACAGGTACGCCCCGCGCTCCCCGATCACCGCGTCCATGAGGTCCGTAGCCACCCCCGTGCCGTGGTGGCCCGGTACGACGTTCAAGGACCAGAGCTGCGTGGTCGACGGTGCGCCGACGTCGCGCGCGGGGCCGCCCGTCGCGAACCCGATGATCCTCCCCGTCGCCGTGTGCACAGCGCAGCGAGTCCGGACGCCCTCCGACTCCTGGCGATCCAGGCCGCCGATGATCCGTTGCCACCGTTCCTCCCCGGCCGCCACGGTGAGGGCGTCGAGCTTCGCACGGTCCACCAGCCCGGGATAGGTCGCCTTCCAAACGCGGACGTGCACGTCGGCGAGCGCTCGGGCGTCGCGGTCCTCGGGCTGCCGGATGAGGTAGCCGGTACCCACGTCGCTGCTCAGGACCATGAGATGAACAGTAGATCCGACTCACTCGCGCTGCCCACCCCGCGGAAAAGCGATTGCCCGCTCCGCGGCAGCGCCCGTAGCGTCGGTGCCGACTCCGCCCACGTCGCGTCTACCCGGTAAGGACGCGACCTACCCGCGATGGTGAGGGTGGCCGCCCGTTCGAGCCGGGCCGGAGCCGGAGGGCTCACATCGACGCGGGCGTAGTCGGGGTCCTCACCACGGGTACTCTCTTACCTGGTCGCGCGAGTGATCACGGGATGTGGCGCAGCTTGGTAGCGCATTCGCTTTGGGAGCGAAGGGTCGCAGGTTCAAATCCTGTCATCCCGACAGAGAATGAGGATGCAGCAGTCGTCCGCGCCGACGGCGTTCGGTAACGATTCGACCGCCCGCGGCGATATGCCCGACGACCAGCCGTACCCCGATCCGTCGTGCGCGGTGCCGTGCCGATGATGCGCCCGCCGTCCATCGGCGCCCCGAGCCCGTGCACCAGCGACGATCCCGACGCAGGAGGGACCAGCCATGCGCAGCGGAACCGCACTCGCCGGCCGCTACCGACTCCTCCGGCTCATCGCCACCGGTGGCATGGGCCAGGTGTGGGAGGCGATGGACACGCGGCTCGACCGCCGCGTCGCCGTCAAGGTACTCAAAGCGGAATTCTCCGAGGACCAGGAATTCCTCGCCCGCTTCCGCAACGAGGCCCGCACCACCGCCGCCCTCAACCACCCCGGCATCGCCGGCGTCTACGACTACGGCGAGACCGCCGACCAAGCCGGCGATGCACCCCTGGCCTACCTCGTCATGGAACTGGTCAACGGCGAACCCCTCAACGCCGTCCTGAGCCGCCTCGGCCACCTCAGCCAAGCCCAAGCCCTCGACCTCCTCGAACAGACCGGCCGCGCCCTCCAAGTCGCGCACACCGCCGGCCTGGTGCACCGCGACGTCAAACCCGGCAACATCCTCATCACCCCCACCGGGCAGGTCAAGATCACCGACTTCGGCATCGCCAAAGCCGTCGACGCCGCACCCGTCACCAAGACCGGCATGGTCATGGGCACCGCCCAGTACATCTCCCCCGAACAGGCCTCCGGCGAGGACGCCACCGCCGCCTCCGACGTCTACTCCCTCGGCGTCGTCGGCTACGAATGCCTCACCGGCCACCCGCCGTTCGCCGCGGAGACCGCGGTCGCGCTCTGCGTCCAGCACATCCGCCAGGAGCCGCCGGCGCTTCCGGAGTGGGTCCCCGGCTCCGTCGACGACGTCATCATGCGGGCGCTCGCGAAGGAGCCGCGGCGGCGCTTCGCCGATGGCGGCGAGCTCGCGGACGCGATCACGCAGGCCCGGCTGTCCCCGGCGCGCCGGCCCCGGACCGGCGGCTCCGCCGCGTACGCCCCGACGGTCCGCCGCACCGTCGAGCCGCGCACGATCACGCGACCCGCGACGCCGGCACCCATCGGATCCACCGCGCCCACCCAGCCCCACACCCAGGGCGCCCCCGCCGGCCAGCGCCGCAAGCGGTCGGTCGCCGTCGCAGGAGCGCTCGCGGTCGCCGCGATCGCGCTCGGCGGTGCGATCGCCGTGAACGGCACGGGCGGGGACGACGGTGCCGGCCCCACGGCGGGTCCGACGGCCGACAATCCCGGCGCGATGACCACGGCGCGGGCGTTGGCCGAGCGCCCGTCCGACCGGGTCGGCCCCGCGCCGCTGACGCGGCCGACGGAGGTCCCGCGGACCACGACCTCGACCGTGCCGCGCCCCACCAGCACGCCGACCTCGCCGACCAGCACCTCGACGACGCCGACGTCGAGCACCACCACGACGACCACGACGACGAGCACGACCACGACGACGCCGACGACCACGTCCTCGACCACGACGACGACCGCGTCGTCGTCGAAGCCGAACGCCGAATCACGCGTCTAGGGACCGGCGGACTCCCAGGATCACGTACACGAGGATCCCGACGACCAGAGCCCAGAAGGCGGAGCCGACGCCCGCCACCGTCGTGCCCGATGCGGCGACGATGAACGTGACAACGGCAGGCACGCGAGGATTTACGCGTCACCTACACGCACATTCGCTGCGAAAACGAAGGGTCGCAGGTTCTAAAGCCGTCGCAATCTCAACCAACTTGTTTGCCTTACGCTGCCGCGTGGCCGAACTTTGATTCACACTGTTTGGCAACTCGCGCATGGTTGGCGGAGTACCTTGAAGTACCAAATGCGCCAAGTCACCCTTGGTTAGATCTCGCAGCCGCCAAACATGATTTAAGAAAGCACAGAATCAGATGGATGGACTCCTAAGACTGTACGCGATCGCCATCACCTACCTCCGACGCGACGCGATCCCTTTGATAGTTCTACTAACAGTCGCGGTCCTCGCACTTACAGACACACTCGGCACGCAGGCGAAGTCGAACAGCGCCGACCGATCCGCCGTGGACACAGGCTCTCGATTCGATACCTGGGGACCGAACCGACTATTGTTCAACGATGAAACACTGCCGGGTCGCGCAGTACTCAACTCGCGTGTGACAGAAGAATACGACGAGACCAGGTTCGTTCAGATTCGTCGAATCGACAACGCACAATCCAGGGACTATGACACGTCTCGGATTCTACGATCAGGATCGGAGTATCAAATCTCCGTCAATTTCAACAACGACAACGTCGACACATCCGATACTCAAACCGTCCCCACGGACACAGTACTAAGAGTGAACCTCCCCGAATCGGTCGACAGCGCCGAATCCATCTCCGCACACCTTAGCTCGCCTACGGTTCTACCGGGCTACGTCTTCTCGCAGATCGGCGTCGCGTCCTATACCCGACTTAGCATTAAGCCCGTCGAGGGTTCAGCCTTCGCAGCGTTCAAAGATTCATCACTTCCAACCATTCCGGTCGATCTCGAGAAGCTCATTGGAGACGGAGTACTGATCGGATGTCGCGACAACTTCGGGTCCGGGTTGCTACGTAGCGGACCAGGATGCACAGGTGTCATAAGATTCCGATTTCGAGCGGTCGCCGCGACCGTACCCGTGCAAGTATTTGCACGGACGGGAGACGATCCAATGGTCGGCTATCTATCCATCCCGAAAGATGCATCCTCGTTCGAAGTTTGGACTTCCATCTGGAATAGGACCGACACTACGGAACACGACGTGCGAATTTCTGCGACACTTCCACCCGGATTCGATCCGGAGGACGCCGTCAACGAGATTCAAGCAACAGCTGGCAAGAACACAGAACTCCGCCGCCTTTCTGGCACTCCGAGCAACACCCGATTCGGCGACATCCCAAGTGGAGAGGTTCATACAATATCTCTCCGTGGCACCGTAGACTCGGGGCGCGCATGCGCAGCTTCGCCAAGAGAAAGGCGTGGCAAAATAGTAGTTAGCTCGGCCGACACTCTCAAGCGTAGCGAGATATTGATCGCTGTAGACGACTCGCATTGCCAGGGGGGCGAAAAGTAGCTGTGAGCAGATACCACAACCACATCCGCGACCAAAAGGATCGTCATGAGCGCGGAAGATTCTGAGGACACCGCAGGTTCGCCCAAAGACTGGACGCTGGCAAGCATATGCTGGAGTGTCGCAGTCGGAATACTGGGGCTCTACGTAGCGGTGTATATTGCAGGGGCTCAGAACGAATCGAAAGATCGAGAGACGTGCACAACATCGATCTCCGAGGTACGGGTCAAGTCGACCCAGATCGAAGGCCAATTGGCAGTCGGATCGGCACCAGCTAGCACCGTCAGCACGTGGAGTGAAGCTCAGGGTGCCATCGACCGGCTTGCGGCAGACTGCGCCACATACCTCAACTCCCAACCAGACCACAAAGCCCGCTTCGTGCGACTGTCCGGCCTCTTTCGGGTTGCTCTCGGCGAAGTACGGGCCGGTCGACAACCCGGCTGGGTAGCGGGGGAGCTACGCGACTGGACCGGCCAGCTCGCCGCCGACGTGGCGACGTCTCGGGCCGGCCATCCAGGCTCCGGCATTGGCTACGCCGTCAGCTCTGTGTGGCGCCACGCGTTCCGCTGAGCCCATCCTGACGCAACAGTAGGCTCACGACGATCCCGACGACCAGAGCCCAGAAGGCGGAGCCGACGCCCGCCACCGTCGTGCCCGATGCGGCGACGATGAACGTGACGGCCGCGGGCACGCGCGCGGACTCGTCGGCCATGGCACCGGCGCACGCGGCGGCGAAGGCGCCCACGAGCGCGACGCCGGCCACCGCCTGAATCACTCCCTCCGGCGCGGCCAGCACCACGGCGGTCAAGCCCGTACTCAGCACGCCGAGAACGAGATTCGCGGCACCCGAGGAGACTCCGGCGATCCACCGCCGCGAGCGGTCCTCACCCGCATCGGGTCCCGCGGCGAGCGCGGCGCTGATCGCGGCGAGGTTGATCGCATGCCCGCCGAACGGGGCACCGAGGACGCTGCCGACGCCGGTCACCGCGAGCGAGGGCCGCCACGGCACTGAGTACCCGTAGCTCGCGAGGACAGCGGCACCCGGGATGTTCTGCGAGGCCATCGTCACGATGTAGAGCGGCAGCACCACGCCGGTGAGGGCCTGCAGCGTGATCGACGGGGTGGTCCACTCGACGTGCGGCACCAACTCCGCAACGGCGGGGACGGCATCGTCGCGCACGAGGGCAACGGCGATCACGACGAGCGCGGCCACGAAGGCCAGCGGCACCGCCCACCGCGGGCGGAGCTTGAGCAGCACCAGCCACACCACCAGCACCGGTGCGACCGCCCACGGATGCTTCGCGAGCGAGGTGACCGGCGCGATGCAGAGCGGCAGCAGCACGCCCGCAAGCATGGCCTGGGCGATCGGCGTGGGGATCCGTTGCACCCAGCGCGCGAGCGCCGGCCACAGCCCGGTGAGCACGAACAACACGCCGCACACCACGAAGGCCCCCACGGCCGCCGGCCAGCCGCCCGCGACGGCGCCGGTCGTGGCGAGCAGCGCCGCGCCCGGCGTCGACCAGGCGCTGATGATGGGCATCCGGTAGCGCCACGAGAGCAGCGCGGACGCCGCGCCCATGGTCACCGTCACGGCCAGGAGGCCCGACGCCGCTTGGCCCGGGCTCGCGCCCATCGCCCGCAACCCGGCGAGCACGACCGCGAAGGCGGAGGTGTATCCGACCAGGGCGGTCACGATGCCGGCGCCGACCGGCACCATCGTTCCGTTCTCAGAACGTTCCATGAACAGAACGTAGCATGGGGCCATGCCCTCCCCCGACGTCGGCCGACGCCTCCGCGAGCTGCGCACCGAGCGCGGGCTCAGCCTGTCCGAGCTCGCGCGCCGCGCCGGCGTGGGCAAGGGCTCGCTCTCGGAGATCGAGGCGGGTGGCCGCAACCCGACGGTCGAGACGCTCTACGCGCTCTGCGGTCCGCTCGACGTGCCACTGACGGCCCTGGTCGGCGAGTCCCCCGGCGCGCACAGCGTCGCCGATGGCGGCATGCGCACCGTCCTGCTCTCGGTCCGCCACCTGCCGCACGTCACGGTCGAGGTCTTCCGCCTCGAGTTCCCCGCCGGCGCCGATCACGTCTCACCCGGGCACGGCCCGGCCGTCCGGGAGCACCTCACCGTGGCCGACGGCGCCCTCACCGTCGGCCCAGTGGGCACCGAACAGACTCTGCAGCAGGGCGATTCGCACTCGTGGACCAGCGACGGGCCGCACCGTTTCGCCACCGCGAACGGCGCCGAGGCCGTCGTGGTGATCACGACGCCGCGCTAGAAGGTCTCCGCGCCGCGCGTGCTCACCACCATCCCGTGACCGGTGGTGCGGTTGGTGAACGCCGTGCCGTACTCGTTGGCGACGATGAACCATCCGCGCGCGGTGTAGGTCTTGTAGTCGAGCGTCACCGGGTCGATGGCGCCGAGGTTGCCGAGCACGTAGGACAGCTCGCCGTCGCTGGTCACGTTGACGCCGTTGGCCTCGTCGCCCGATTCGGTCCGCGGCCGCGGCTGGTCGAAGACGAGCTGGCAGCCCGCGCTGCTCTCACTGATCTGACAGCGGGTGCGCCCGCTGCGGGTCTGAATGAAGGTGAAGCCGTTCCCGTTGTCGGGCAGAGCGATCGCCGTGGCGGCGGCACCCGACGCGGGCGCGCTGCTGGTCGACGGTGCCGTGGTCGTCGTGGTGGTGACCGGCGCGGGCGTGGCAGGTGCGGGGGTGGCGATGCCCGGGCCGACGCCGCCGCGGATCACCGTGACGCCGGCGCCGTTCCCGGACACCGTCGCGGAGCAACCCGCGAGGAGCGCGCAGCAGCCCGCCACCACCGCGGGCACGAATCGTGCGCGCATCCGGACCTCCGCATCATCGTCACTGCTACCACTGCTGCCACAAGGGTAGACTTCTCCCTCTTCTGTTGCACGGGGAGTAGCCGGCCGCGGACCGCGACCGGCTCACACTCCGGGTGACCGGGGCCGCGGGCAGCGCCGTCCCCGTAGCGTCGCGTTCGTGAATCTGCTGCTGCTGTCCCTCAACGCGGGCGCCCTCCCCGACTTCCTGCGCCGGCACACCGGGCGGGAACCGAGCGGCCTGCGGATCGGTTTCATCGACGACGCGGGCGCGCCGTACGCCGACCAGCCGTTCGGCTCGTTCGAGTGGACCCAGCTCACCGATCTCGGGTTCCGGCTGACTCGGATGACCCTCGCGAAGTACACGGACGCGGCCGATTTCGACTCCGACCTGAACACCGTCGACGCCGTGTACCTCTCCGGCGGCCACACCTTCGTCCTCCTCGGTGCGCTGCAGGGCAACGGCACGGGCGAGGTGCTCAAGGCCCGGGTCCGCGCGGGCCTCCCCTACGTCGGGCTCAGCGCGGGCTCCGTCGTGGCCGGACCGAACGTCGAGCCCGTGGCGCCGCTCGACGACCCCGCCGACGCGCCCGGCGTCACCGACTACACCGGACTGGGCCTGGTCGACACCGTCGTCATCCCGCACGCCGACGGTGCGCTCCCGCCGTATCCCCCGGCGATGATCGACGAGGTGGTGCGAACCTACGGCGACCGCTTCCCGCTGACCCGCGTCAACGACGATCAGGCCCTGCTCGTGGAGAACGGCGTCGCCGCGCTCATCCCGTCCGCGATCACCTAGGGCGGCCGCGCCGGAGAGCGCGTCACACGCCGCCGTTCCCGCCTCGGCGCGCCTTTGCGAGCGTTACGATCGACGGATGACCGGCATGCTCTCCGACGTATTGCCCTCGGTCTGTAGCGCTTTCGGCATCGCCGGGGAGAATCCGCTGGGCCTGACGGTCGAACGGGACGTGGTCCTACTGCTCATCGACGGGCTCGGCGCGGAGCTCCTGCGCCGCCACGCCGAGGACGCGCCGACGCTCGCGGCCCACGTGCGCTCGACGCTCAACGCGGGCTTCCCGGCGACCACGGCCAGCAGCCTGTCGAGCCTCGCCCTGGGCGCGCCGTGCGCGGCGCACGGCATCGTCGGCTACAGCTTCGGCGTGCCCGACGAGCACGGCCGGCGCCTGTTCAACTCACTGCGCTGGACCATCGACGGGGCGAGCGGGCCCGACGCCCGGGAATCGCACCCGCCGCGCGAGCTGCAACGCCGCCGCAGCCGCCTCGAGGACCTCGCGGACGCGGGCGCCGAGATCCACTACGTGGTGCCCGCCTACCAGGAGACCTCCGGCCTGACCCGGGCCTCGTTCCGCGCCGCCGGAGTCCTGCATCCGGCGTCGCACCTCGACGAGGTCCGCGCGGGCGTGCTCGAGGTGGCCCGGCACGACTCCGCGACCCGACGGTTCGCGTACGCCTACACGGGCCTGCTGGACGCGGCCGGGCACGTCCACGGACCGGGATCCCCCGAATGGCTCGGCGTGCTGCGCGCCGTCGACGCGATGTTCGCGGACCTCCTGGCAGACCTGCCCGCGACGTGCACCGTCCTCGCGACCGGCGACCACGGGATGATCCAGGCCGAATCGCTGGTGAACCTCGACGTGCTGCCGGCCCTGCACCGCGGCGTCCGGATCATCGCCGGCGAGGCGCGGGTGCGACACGTCTACCTCGCGCGGGGGCACCACGTCGACGACGTCCTGGCGCGCTGGTCCGAGACGCTCGGACCCCACGCGCACGTGGTGACCCGCGAGCAGGCGCTCGACGAGCACTGGTTCGGCCCCACGCCCCCGAACCCGGTGGTCGCGCACCGCATCGGTCACGTCCTCGCCGTGGCGCAGGGCGGATCGGTGCTGGTCACGCCCAGTCAGGAGCCGATGGAGTCGCGGATGCTGGGCCATCACGGGGCGTGGACCGTGGACGAACAGGCCATCCCGCTCATCACCGCCCGGTGACTTCCACGGCGTCGTGATCGGACACGGGCGGATGCGCCCCTTGTCCGATTCTTGCAGGAGTGTCACGTAGGATACCGAAACAAACACGACGACAGCCCGGGGTGAAGACGCTCAGCCCTTGCACGACACCAGGGTGGTGCCCACCATCGAAACGACGAAGACGCCGCAGGTCGCCGCGCCCCAGAAGGCGCCGGCGAAGCCGAAACGCGAGCAGACCGCCGACCTCACTCGCGTCCTGCTGTTCCTCGGCGTCGTGATCGCGCACTGCGTCACCACGATCAACTACACCCCCGACGTGATCCGGCAGACCGGGCTCATCTCCGCGGCGCTGCACCTCACCCGGTACGGCTTCGTCGCCGTGACGCTGTTCGTCCTGGTCCTGAGCATGCGCGGCAGGACCATGACGGCCCGCGAGTTCTGGCGCAAGCGCTTCGGGCTCATCGTCGGCCCGTACCTGGTGTGGACCCTCGTCTACTCGATCACCGATCACCTGCTCATCGCCGGCGATCCGTTCCCGTCGCCCGGGCGCTGGCTGGGCGACCTCGCCCGCACCACGTTCACCGGCGACGCGAAGTACCAGCTGTACTTCCTGCTGATCTCGATGCAGATCTACCTGTTCTTCCCCGCGCTGCAGAAGCTCGCGCACAAGCTCGAGCGCCATCCGTGGACGGTGCTGCTCAGCGCCGGCGCGATCCAGCTCGGGTTCTTCGCGTTCTATCAGTACACGCCCCGCCCGCCGGGGCAGCCGTGGGAGACGCTCTTCAACCACCTGTGGAAGCTGCTTCCCATGTACGTGCTGTTCGTCGCGATGGGCATGCTCGCCGCGCAGCACTACGAGAAGGTCGGCCCGTGGCTCCGATCGCACGCGCTGCGGCTGATCGCCGTGTGCCTGGCGGCCGGCGCCTTCAGTCTCGTCATCTACCTGCGCGACACCGAGCCCGGCGTCGTGCCCGAGACGGCCACCGCGGCGTGGAATCCGCTCTACCTGCCGTGGTACGTCGCCGCGACGATCCTGATCTGGCTGGCCGCGATGATGTGGGACGACCTGCGCGCCTCCGGGCGGGCCGTCGGCGAGCGCGTCGTCTCCTACGCCACGATCCGCGCGTTCGGCGTGTTCGCGGTGCACCCGCTCATGCTCGACATCCTCAGTAAGGCCGGCTTCTTCGAGCTGCTGGGCACCTGGTTCCCCGCGTCGGCGCTGCTGCGCACCGCGACCCTGTCGGTCGTCGTGCTCGCGATGTCGCTGCTCTTCGTGGACCTGGTGCTGCGGACCCCGGTGAGCCGGTGGATCGTGGCGCGCGAACGCGCCTGAGGCCGTTCCGGGGCAGTACCAGGTCGGTCAGTACCAGGTCGACGGTGCGGCCCGCGGCTTCTGCAGCCACAGCGCGTCCGTCGGGATGCCCGGCACGCCGGTCTGCCAGCGGCGGATCGCCTCGTCGCGGAGCACCTGGTCGAACTGCTCGTTGCGCGTCCGCTGATCGACGTACAGCAGCGTCTGCACGCCAGCGAGGAAGGGCGCCGTGAGGACCTGCGCGATCGCTGCACCAACGCCCGCAAGGGCGAGCCCCGTCACCGTCGTGCCCGCGAGGTTCTCGAGCCCGGCACCGTCGTCGACGATCACGCTGACGACGCCGAACGGGAGCGAGATGACGATCGTGATGATGCCGGCGATGAGGTAGGTGAGCAGCAGAATGCCGAGGACCCGCCAGAAGCCCGGCCGCTGCAGCTCGTAGCCGCGCTTCAGTGCCGTGATCGGGTCGGCCCGCTCGAGGACGACGGCCGGGTACGCGAGCGAGACCGTCGGCAGGAGCGCCAGGAATCCGACGATCAGCACGAGGAACAGCAGGAACGCGACGAGGATCGCCACGACGGGACCCGCATCGCCCGCCGCCACCGCGATGACGACGACGAGACCGACCACCAGCGCGGTGGGCACGAGGAAGATGAGGAACTGCAGCAGGCTGAGCCCGATCAGCGACAGCAGGCGGGGACCGATCGCCCGCACCGCCTCGCCGGAGCTGGTCCGCTCCCCCATCACCGCGCGCGCGACCGCGACTGTCAGGACGCCCGTGAGGAAGAGCGTGGCGATGCCCGCGATGAGCCCGACACCGATGCTGAGACCGGAGGCCGCGGCGAGGTCACCGAGGAACTCGTCTGCCTCGGCGTCCGGATCGACTGGGATGCGCGTCAACGGGATCTGCGCCAGAAAGGTGATCACCTGCGTGACCAGAACGAGCACCGCCGTCAGCCCGACCATGACGCCCGGGTTGGTTCGGATCGCGGCCATCGCGCCGCCGTAGATGTCGCCCAGGTCGAGCGGGCGCAGCGCGACGATCCCGACCTTCACCTCGGGCGCGGGCGCGCCCCAGCCGGGGCCGGGCTGCCCGTATCCCTGCTGGGGGTAGCCCTGCGGGTATCCCTGCTGGGCATACCCGGGCTGCGGCTGGCCGTACGGCTGCGCCCACGGGTCGCCGGAGGGGTACTGCGGCGGGCCCGGCTGCTGGTACCCGTACTGCGGGTCGCCCTGCTGCGGATCAGCGGGCCGCGCCCACTGACCATCGGGGCCGTAGCTGGGCTGATTGCCGGTTCCGTCGGGATTCACGGCACTCATCCTGCATTGCGGATGCACTCTTTTCAACTTCACCCCGGCTCGCCTTCCGTAGGGTGGGAAACGACGTTTCGCCCGACCGATGGGAGCCACATGATCCTGGTGACCGGCGCGACCGGCGTGATCGGGCGGCGCGTGGTGGAGCAGCTCGTCGCGGGCGGTGCCGCAGTCCGCGCGACGAGTCGGACGCCGGACACGGCGGGCCTGCCCGACGCGGTGGAGGTGGTGCGCCCGACCGATCCGGCCGCAGCTCTACTCCACGGCTGCTCGGCGCTGCTGATCGTCGCGTCCGCGCTGGGCACCGACCAGGAGGAGCGCCTCACCGAGCTCGTCGATGCCGCGAACGCCACCGGGACCGGTCGCCTGGTGCACCTGTCCACCGCCTCGGTGACCGACTCGCAGAGCCCGACCGGCGCGCACCATCGCGCGCTGGAGGAGGTCAGCAGTCGCTTCGACGGCACGCGCCACGTGCTGCGCCCTGTCCCGTTCGCACTGAACACGCTGCACTGGTGGGGCCCGACGGTGCGCGCCGCCCGGTTCGCGGAGGCGCCGTACCTCGACGTCCCGATGACACCGGTCGACGAGCGGGACGTCGCCGACGTGGCCGCAGCGCTCCTGCTCGGCACGCCCGAGCCCGACGGTCCGCTGCACCTGACGGGTCCGAACGCGCTGAGCTCCCGCGAGCAGCTGGCGGTGGTCGCGGAGGCACTGGGCACGCCCCTCGACGTGCGGCCCATCGAGCCGGACGAGGTGCGCCGGCGGCTCGCGGCGGTCGGCGTGCCCGCGCCCGCGGTCGATGCGATGCTGCGGTCCTTCGAGGTCGCCGCCGAGCATCCGTCCCGACCCACCGACGCGGTGTCCCGGATCCTGGGCCGCCCGGCCCGGAGCTACGCGAGCTGGGCGTGCGACCACATCGAGGGCTTCCGCTGATCCTCGCGGCGACCCGTCGGGCGGGGAGAATTCCGTCCCGCGGGTCGCATGCCGTAACATGTCTCGCGCGCCGGAAGCGGCGCACGCGGGCGTAGCTCAATGGTAGAGCCCTAGTCTTCCAAACTAGCTACGCGGGTTCGATTCCCGTCGCCCGCTCCAGCACGAAAGCCCCGGCCCCGGCCGGGGCTTTCGTCGTCTCCGGAGGGAATCGTCCGGCGGAACAGTTCGGCGGGGGCCGAACCGTTTCGGCACCAGGCTGGGGACATGCATCCCGCCCGGCGGCGCACCGTCGCCCTCCTCGCCCTGTCGGTCGCGTTCGGGCTGATCCAGTTCGACGCCACCGTCGTCAACGTCGTCCTGGGGTCCATGTCCCGCGACCTGGGCGGCGGGCTCGGGCTCGCGCAGTGGGCGGTCGACGGGTACGCGATCCCGTTCGCCGCCCTGATGCTCATCGCCGGATCGGCTGCCGACCGGTTCGGGCGGCGGCGGGTCTGCACCCTCGGCTTCGCGCTGTTCGCGCTGGCGACCGCGGCGTGCGCGCTCGCACCGGGCTGGGCCGTCCTGATCGGGGCGCGCATCGTCCAGGGGGTCGCGGCGGCGATGATCCTGCCCAGCTCGCTGGCGATGATCGGCGAGCTCTACCCCGGCCCGGCGGAGCGGGCCCGCGCGCTGGGGGTGTGGGGCGGGATCGCGAGCGCGGGCTTCGCCGCCGGGCCGCCCATCGGCGGTCTCCTCGCGACCAGCTCGGGGTGGCGGGCCGCCTTCTGGGTCGGCGCTCCCATCGCGATCCTCGCGGGGATCGCGGCCGCGCGCACCGTGCCGGCCTCGTCGCGCCACGCCCGCCGACTCGACGTCCGCGGCGCGGCGCTCGGCGCCGCGACGCTCGCGCTGGGTACCGCCGCGCTCATCGAACTCGGCCAGGGCCGCGTCGCACCCACCACCATCCTCGCCGCGGCCGCCACCGCGACGGGCTGGGCTTTCGTGGCCGCACAACGGTCGGTCGGCGATCCGATGATCCCGCGAGACATGCTCGCCCGCGTCCAGTTCCGCGGGGCGGTCCTGACCGGCTTCGTGTTCAACTCCGCGCTGTACGGCGCCCTCCTCGTCGTCGGCCTCGCCCTCCAGGACGTGCACGGCCTCACCGTCCTGCAGACCGGGGCGGCGATCCTGCCGATGACGATCGTCGTGGCGCTCGGCTCCACCACCAGTGGTTTCATCACCGCGCGCACCGGCCCGCGTCCGCCGATGGTCGCCGGGTTCACGTGCGCGGCGGTGGGCGCGCTCGTCGTCTCGGCCGGAGCGTCGCACCCCGGTGCGATCGTCACCGGCATGGGCCTCGTCGGCCTCGCCTCGCTCGCGATGCCCGCCATGACCTCGGTCGCGCTGGCCGCCGCGCCACCCGAGCACGCGGGCCTCGCCGGCGCGGTCCTCAACTGCGCCCGCCAGGCGGGCGGCGCGCTCGGTGTAGCCGGGTTCGGCGCCCTCGACAACGCCACGGGCCGCTCCTCGACGGCGCTATCGCTGACCTTCGCCGTAGCCGCGGCCATACTCGTGGTCGGGGTGGCCACCAGCATCGGCGCCACGACGAGCCGGCGAGAGGACCTCTGCGATGTCGGGTGACGCGGACCTGGCGGGTGTCGGCGAGCTCTTCGCCGACCGCACGCGCAGCCGGATCCTGCTGTCCCTGTTGGGCGGCCGCGAGCTCGCGGCCGGCGTCCTCGCCGACGAGGCGGGCGTCTCCCGCCCCACCGCGAGCGGCCACCTGCGCAAGCTGGTCGACGGTGGGCTGCTGGCCGTGCGCGCGGAGGGCCGGAACCGCTGGTACCGGATCGCCGGACCCGAGGTCGCCGACCTCGTCGAACGCCTCGCCGCGCTCGCGCCGCCGCAGCCGGTCGCCACGCTCAAGGCGTCCACCCGCGCCGAGCGGCTCCGCACCGCCCGCACCTGTTACGACCACTTCGCCGGGCGGCTCGGCGTGGCGATCATGGGCTCGCTCCTCGACCACGGCCGGATCACGGGTGGCGACGGCCTGTTCCACGACGACGGTGCCGACCACCCCGCGTCCGCCGGCCGGGAGCTCGACTACCGGCTCACCGCCGACGGGCGCGCCTTCCTCGCCGACCTCGGGGTCGCGCTGCCCGACGGTGCCTCCCGTCCCCTCGTGCGGTACTGCATCGACTGGACGGAGACGCGGCACCATCTCGCGGGCGGCGCCGGCCGCGCGCTGTGCGACCGCTTCTTCGCCGCCGGCTGGGCGGAGCGGCTCCCTACGTACCGCGCCGTCCGCGTGACCCCGGCCGGCGAACGCGTCCTCGCGCGACGGTTCGCCGTCGACTGGCCCGCCTGACCCGTCAGCGGAACAGCGCCGCGGTCATCGCCACGGCGACCATTACGAGCAGCCCGACGTACCAGCGGGCGTGCGCGCGATCGGACAGCCGCGGGCCGCGGCGGCGCAGGAACACGATCACCGGCAGCGACCCGGCGAGCAGCGCCGCGGCGGCGAGGACGTCCACGGCGCCCACGAATCCGGCCCCGGCGCCGACGGGCCGTCCGCCGGAGAGCAGGAGGAAGACCGCCGTCGCGGGGAGCGCCACCGCGAGCGTCAGCGGGTTCGCCAGCGCCGTCGCCACCGCCATGCGGTGACCGTTGCGGCGCATCAGCGGCACCGTCACGACGCTGCCTCCCACCCCGAGGAAGGCCGCGACCGCGCCGATCGGGAGGCCTGCACCGGCCGGAAGCGGCCGCGCACCGTCGGCCCCCGCCTGGAGGACCCCGGGCCGGGCGGTGACCGCCGCGATGGTCAGCAGGAGGTAGGCGACGAAGCCGACGGCGATGACGTCGCCGGGGACGTGCCGTGCCGCCACCGCGCCGAGCGCGCCGCCGAGCGCCAGCAGGCCGAGCAGGCGCCCGCTCCCCCGCAGCTCGGCGAGCACGGTGCGCGACGTGGAGGCCGTCGCCACGGCGGCGGCGACCACCATGAGCACCGACGACGTGGCCACCGCGACGCGTGGGGCGTCGTCGCCGAGGGCGGCGTCCGCCCACACCAGGACGGGCACCGCGACGAAGCCGCCGCCGAAGCCGAACAGCGCCGTCGTGACGCCCGAGGCGATGCCGACCAGAACCAGGATCAGTGCACTCACTGCTCCGAGTCCACCGGATCGCGTACTTACCGGCAATCGATGGTCGGCATCAGATCATTGAGTATCGGTAGTCTGGCGCGCATGCGGAACGTTCCCGTCGCCGCGCTGGAGGACCTTCCGCGCGACGTTCTCGCCGTCGGCACGGACTATCCCGACGGCTACGCGCAGGCCCGGCACCACCACCGGCGCGCCCAGTTCCTGTACGCCGCGACGGGCGTCATGGAGGTCGACACCGACGACGGGGCGTGGTCCGTTCCGACCGACCGCGCCGTGCTCATCCCGCCGGGCGTGCCGCACGGCGTCCGCTATTCCGGCGTGAGCACGCGCAGCCTGTACGTCGAGCCGGCGGCGGCGCCGTGGTGGCCGTCCCGCTGCACCGTGGTCGACGTGACGCCCCTGCTCCGCGAGCTCCTCCTCGCGGCCGTCGACGCAGACGCCGAGTACGACGAGGCGGGCCGCGACGGGGCCGTCGCGGCGCTCCTCCTGCACGAGATCGCCGCGCTCGCACCGCTCCCGCTCCACGTTCCGCTCCCCGCCGACGAGGAGTTGCGCGCGCTGTGCCGCGACTATCTCACCGCACCGGATGTCGCCGTCGGCAACGCCGAGTGGGCTGCGCGGTGCGGGCGGAGCGAGCGCTCGTTCACGGCCCGGTTCCGGGCCGCGACCGGGTCGAGCCCCGCCGCGTGGCGCCGTCGGGCGCGGCTGCTCGCCGCGCTGCCGATGTTGCGCACCGCGACGGTCACGGAGACCGCCGGCCGCCTCGGCTACGCGACGCCCGCGGCGTTCACCGCCGCGTTCACGGCGGAGTTCGGCGCGCCTCCCTCGCGCGTCCGGAGCGCATAGGGTCTCCCCATGACCGAACCACTCCTGATCGAGCGCGACGGCCCCGTCGTCACCTGGACCCTGAACGACCCCGCCGCGCGGAACCCCGTCTCGGACGAGGCGATGATCGAGGCGATCGAGCGCGCGGTGGACGCGGTGAACCGCGACGACGAGGTGCGGGTCGCGATCCTCACCGGCGCCGGCTCGGCGTTCAGCTCGGGCGGCAACGTCAAGCACATGCGCGACAAGGAGGGCATGTTCGGCGGCACCGCGGCGCAGCAGCGGCAGGGTTACCGGCACGGCATCCAGCGCATCCCGCGGGCGCTCTACCACTGCGAAGTCCCGACGGTGGCGGCCGTGAACGGCCCGGCGATCGGCGCGGGCTGCGACCTCGCCATGATGTGCGACCTGCGCGTGGCGTCCACGAAGGCCGTCTTCGCCGAGAGCTTCGTCAAGGTGGGCCTTATCCCCGGCGACGGCGGCGCGTGGCTGCTCCCGCGGATCGTCGGCATGGCCCGGGCGACGGAGATGGCACTCACGGGCGAGGCCGTCGACGCGGCGACCGCCCTCGAGTGGGGCATGGTGTCCAGCGTCGTCGAGCCCGACGAGCTCCACGCCGCGGCCCGCGCCCTCGCGGACCGGGTGGCCGCGAATCCGCCGCAGGCGCTGCGGATGACCAAGCGGTTGCTCCGGGAGGGACAGCACCAGAGCCTCGACGCGCTGCTCGAGCTCTCCGCCGCGATGCAGACCATCGCGCATTCCACGGCCGATCATCACGAGGCCGTCGCCGCGATGCTCGACAAGCGGCCGCCTCGGTTCACCGGGAACTGACCTTCGTCGGGAACCGACCCGGGAGGATGTAGAACACGTTATAGTCCGGCCATGGCGCAGGATTGGGACGCGACGGCGGACGTGGTGGTGGTGGGATACGGCGGCGCCGGAGCCGCCGCAGCACTGGCTGCCCGCGAATCCGGGGCCGACGTGCTCGCACTCGACCGCTACCTCGGCGGCGGCGCGACGAACCTCTCCGGCGGCATCGTCTACGCGGGCGGCGGCACGCGGATCCAGCGGGCCGCCGGCGTCGAGGACGACACGGAGAACATGTTCTCGTACCTGCGTCGCGAGGTGGGCGACGTGGTGTCCGAGGAGACGCTCCGGCGCTTCTGCGAGCAGTCCCCCGCGATGATCGATTGGCTGATGGATCACGGCGTGCCCTTCGACCCGTCGCTGTGCCCGTTCAAAACCTCGTACCCCACCGACGACTACTACCTGTACTTCTCGGGCAGCGAGAACTCCGGCGGTTTCCGCGACGCGGCGACGCCCCGCCAGCGGGGCCATCGCGCCCACGGGCCCGGCGTCTCGGGCAAGAAGCTCTACGGCCCGCTCGCCGCGTCGGCCGCCGCCCACGGCGTCCGTGTGCGCACCGGCACGCGGGTGACCGGCCTCGTCGTGGAGGACGGCCGGGTCGTGGGCGTCGAGGCGGTCACGATCGAGGACGCGCCGTCCGCGGTCCGCCGACGGTTCGCCGTCCTCACCCGGATCTCGGCGAAGCCGGGCGTCTACCACCAGGGCCTGCGCGCGGCGATGCAGCGACTGCTGGACCGGATCGAGCACCGCCACGGCCGGCCGATCCGGATCCGGGCCCGATCCGGCGTCGTCCTGAGCACCGGCGGCTTCATCGCCAACGGCGCGATGGTGCGCGAGCACGCGCCGGGTTACCCCTGGGCACAGGGCCTCCCACTCGGCACCGCGGGCGACGACGGGAGCGGCATCGAACTGGGCCGCTCGGTCGGCGGCGCGACGGACCGGATGGACTCGCTGTCGAACTGGCGGTTCATCGCCCCGCCCAGCGCCTACCTCGGCGCGCTCGCCGTCGACGTGGACGGACGGCGGATGGTCGACGAGTCCCGCTACGGCGCCGCGCTGGGCGCCGCCATCGCCGAGGCGCCCGGACACCGCGCGTGGCTGCTCGTCGACGCCGACCTGGCGGCGCGGGCGCGCGAGCAGCTGGGCGACCAGACGGTCTGGTTCCAGCGGCTCCAGCTCGAGCGGCTGCTCCGCATCGGGAGCGTCTCCGCGCCCACCGTCGAGGAGGCCGCGCGCCGCGCCGGCGTCGACCCCGCCGGGCTGCGGCGCACCGTCGACGCGCACAACGACGCGATCGCGCAGGGCCGGCCCGACCCGCTGGGGAAACCGGACGACCTCCGCCGCCCCGCCGTCGCGGCGCCGTTCACGTTGCTCGACATCTCGTTCACGGACCGGATGACCTATCCCATGCCGATGCTCACCCTGGGCGGCCTGGTCGTCGACGAGGACTCGGGTGCCGTCCGCACCGCGGCGGGCGCGACGGTCGACGGGCTGTTCGCCGCGGGCCGCACCGCCGTCGGGATCTGTTCGAACTCGTACGTCAGCGGACTCTCCCTGGCCGACTGCATCTTCTCCGGCCGGCGCGCCGGATCGCACGCCGCCGCGGCGCCCTCCGGCGCGCACGACGGGGCCTAGCGGCGCTCCCCGGCGGGCAGGGCCGGGGCCATCACCCAGAGGACCCGGGCACCGTCCGGACCGGCCGCGAAGACGTGGGGCCGAGCCGGATCGAAGGTCATGGCGTCGCCGACCCCCAGCTCGACGCCCGGCTCGGGCGGGAAGGCGAGCCGCAGGGCGCCCTGCTGCACCAGCACGAACGACACCTCCGCCGGAAGGGCGTAGGCCTCGTCGCCGCTCCCCCCGCCGGGCGCGATGTCGCTGAGCAGCACCTGAACCCGCCGCTCGCCCGACGGCGTGAGCAGGAACTCGGACAGTCCGTCGCCGCCGAACCGCACCGGCGGGTAGGCGTCCGCGCGCACGATCGAGCCCGCGGCGCCACCGTCGAACAGCGACCCGACGGGCACGTCGAGCACCTCGCACCACCGCACCAGGACGGCCATCGACGGCGCCGCGAGGCCCCGCTCGACCTTCGACAGGTAGCCCTTCGTGACCCCGACCCGCTCCGCGATGTCCGCGAGCGTGAGGCGGCGGGCGCGGCGCGCGGCCTTCAGCGACGCACCCACCTGATCCGGCACGGCGGGAACGGCATCCGCCCCCGGAGCAGCTGCATCCAACAGATGTTTCCTTTCAGGAAACTCGAGTTGACAAGTCGGTCGATGTCCCACACTATGTGATCCGGCCCACAAAAGCAGCCCCTGCGAGAGGATCCATCCGTGTCCGACGAAACCCAGCGCCCGTCTCAGCCCCGCGGACCGGTGGATGCGAGCCTCGTCCCCCGCTACTGCGGGCCGGAGACCTTCGCCCGCCTGCCCCGCCTCGATCAGGTCGACGGTGCCGCCGTCGCCGTCCTCGGCATCCCCTTCGACTCGGGCGTGAGCTACCGCCCGGGCGCGCGGTTCGGCCCCGGGCACATCCGGGCGTCGTCGAAGCTCCTGCGGCCCTACAACCCGGCGCTGGACGTCTCCCCCTTCGCGGTGCACCAGGTCGCCGACGCCGGCGACCTCGCGGTGAACCCGTTCGACATCGTCGAGGCCCTCGGCACCGTCGAGGCCGAGATCACGCGCCTGCGCGGCGCCGGGTCCAAGGTGCTCACCCTCGGCGGCGATCACACGCTCGCGCTGCCGATCCTGCGCGCCGTCGCCGCCGACCGCGGCCCCGTCGCGGTGCTGCACTTCGATGCGCACCTCGACACCTGGGACACCTACTTCGGCGCGCCGTTCACGCACGGCACCCCGTTCCGGCGGGCCAGCGAGGAGGGGCTGATCGACCTCGAGCGCTCCATGCACATCGGCATCCGCGGCCCGCTCTACGGCGAGCAGGACCTCACCGCGGACGGCGTCCTCGGCTTCCAGGTGGTGCGCTCCGACGACTACGAGAACGACGGCCTGGCCAGCGTGATCGAGCGCATGCGCCGGCGCCTCGCCGGGCCCGACGGTGCCGGCGGCCCCGTCTACGTCTCCGTCGACATCGACGTGCTGGACCCCGCGCACGCGCCCGGCACCGGCACCCCCGAGGCCGGCGGCATGACGAGCCGCGAGCTGCTCAACACGCTGCGCGCGCTCGTCGGCACCGACGTCGTCGGCGCCGACGTCGTCGAGGTCGCGCCGCCCTACGACCACGCCGAGCTGACGGGCGTCGCGGCGGCCCACGTGGCCTACGAGCTGCTGTCCGTGCTCGCGGTGAACGCCCGATGAGCACCTTCACCGAGAGTCTGTTCGCCCGGAAGTCCGTCGATCGCATCCTCGCCGACAGCGCCGCCGCGCACGACGGGCCGCAGCTCAAGCGCTCGATGGGACTCGGGCACCTCACCGCCCTGTCGATCGGCGCCTCGCTCGGCACCGGCATCTTCGTGATCCTCGGCGAGGCGACCCCCAAGGCCGGGCCGGCGGTCATCGTCGCGTTCATCCTGGCGGCGGTCACGGCGCTGTTCTCCGCGCTCTCCTACGCCGAGATGGCGGGCACCATCCCGGTGTCCGGCAGCTCGTACTCCTACGCCTACGCCACCATCGGCGAGTTCTTCGCCTGGATCTGCGGCTGGTGCCTGCTCCTCGAGTACGGCGTTTCCGTGGCGGCCGTCGCCGTCGGCTGGGGCCAGTACATCAACGAACTCCTCCGCACCCTCTTCGACGTGGAACTCCCCACCGCGATCGCCGCCCCGCCGGGCGACGGCGGCATCGTGAACATCCCGAGCATGGTCATCGTGGCCCTCGCCTGCATCGTCCTCGTCGGCGGCGCGACCGAGAGCGCCCGCCTGAACACCGCGATGGTCGTCCTCAAGGTGTGCGTCCTCGTCTTCTTCTGCGCCATCGCCTTCACCGCCTTCGAGTCGGGCAACCTCAGCCCGTTCATGCCCTTCGGCACCCACGGGATGACCGCCGCCGCGGCGATGGTCTTCTTCTCCTACATCGGCTTCGACGCGGCGTCGACCGCGGGCAACGAGGCGAAGAATCCCACCCGCGACCTCCCGCGCGCGATCATCCTGTCGCTCGGCATCATCACCGTGCTCTACTGCCTGGTCGCGCTCGCGGCGGTCGGAGCGATGCCCTGGCAGGAGTTCGGCGGGTCCGAAGCCTCCCTCGCGAAGATCCTCACGGACGTCACCGGCCAGACCTGGCCCTCCGTGATCCTCTCCATCGGCGCGGTGATCGCGATCGCCAGCGTGGTGCTCGCGGTCATGTACGGCCAGAGCCGCATCCTCTACACGATGGGCAGCGACGGCCTGGTCCCCCGCGTCTTCGCCAAGGTCAACCCCCGCACCTTCGTGCCGGTCCGCAACATCGTGATCGTCAGCGTGGTCATCGCCGTGCTCGCGGGTCTCGTCCCCCTCGGTGAGCTCGCGAACGCCACGTCGATCGGCTCCCTCTTCGCGTTCGCGCTGGTCAACGTCGGCGTGATCCTGCTGCGGATCAACCGACCCGATCTGCCCCGCGCCTTCAAGACGCCCCTGTTCCCGCTGATCCCCGTGCTGGGCATCGGCTTCTGCGGATACCTCATGCTGCAACTCGAGGCCCGCACGTGGATCGCCTTCGCCGTCTGGTCCGCGGTGGGACTCGTCGTGTACTTCGTCTACGGCTACCAGCACTCGCGGCTGCGGCAGGACGTCGACCTCGCGAAGGACGCGCGATGACGGTCACCGTCGCGATGTACCAGGGGCCGGAGGGCCTCGGGCCCGAGCCGGACGTCGCGCGGAACCTGGCGGCGATCGACGGTGCCGCGGCCCGTGCCGCGGAGAGCGGCGCGCGTCTGCTCGTCACCCCCGAGATGTCGGTGACGGGCTACGACATCGGGGCCGAGGTGGCGCGGCTGGCGCGCCCCCGCGGCGGCGAGTACCACGACGCGCTCACCGCGATCGCGTCCCGCCACGACCTCACGGTCGTCGGCGGCTACGCGGAGCGGGACGGCGACCGGGTGTTCAACGCCGCCACCGTGGTCGCGCCCGACGGCACCGAACTCGCGCACTACCGCAAGACGCACCTCTTCGGCGACCTCGACCGCAACGCCTTCGCGCCCGGCGACGAACTGCCCGTGACGTTCCCGCTCGGCGGGCTCACCTGCGGACTGCTCATCTGCTACGACGTCGAGTTCCCCGAGGCCGTGCGCGCCCACGCCGAGGCGGGCACCGACCTGCTCCTGATCCCGACGGGCCTCATGGAGCCGTTCGGCCGCATCGCGGAACAGGTCGTGCCGGTGCGGGCCTTCGAGAGCCAGCTCTACATCGCCTACACCAACCACTGCGGCCGCGAGACCTCGCTCGAGTACTGCGGCCTGAGCACCGCCGCGGGGCCCGACGGCGACGTCGTGGCCCAGGCCGGGCGCGACGAGCGCCTCCTGACCTTCACCGCCGACCCCGAGGCGCTGCGCGAGGCGCGCCTCGTCAACACCTACCTGCGCGACCGGCGCACCGACCTGTACTGAGCCCCTCCACCCCAGGAGCCCACATGACCCAGCCCGCCATGCCCGCCCACGGACCGTCCGCCTCGGACGCGCCCCTGACGATGTTCGGCCCCGACTTCCCCTTCGCGTACGACGACTGGGTCGCGCACGCCGACGGCCTCGGCGCGGTGCCGGACGCCGTCCGAGGCACCGAGGTCGCCGTCATCGGCGCCGGCCTCGCCGGCCTCACCGCCGCCTACGAGCTGGCCCGCATCGGCCTGAAACCGGTGGTCTACGAGGCCGACCGGATCGGCGGGCGGATGCGCAGCGAGCGCTTCGACGGCTACGCCGACGATCTCGTCGCGGAGATGGGGGCGATGCGCTTCCCGCCGTCGTCGACCACGCTGCAGCACTACCTCGACCTCGCGGGCCTGCGCACGGAGCCCTTCCCCAATCCCCTCGCCGAGACGACGCCCAGCACCGTCATCGACCTCAAGGGCCACAGCTACTACGCCCGCACCACCGCCGATCTCCCGCCCGAGTTCGCCGAGGTCGCCCGCGCCTGGGACGCGACGCTCGCCGACTACGCCGACGCCGCCGAGCTGCAGGACGCGATCCGCGCGCGCGACGTCCCCCGCATCCGGGCGGTGTGGTCGCGCCTGGTGGAGGAGCTCGATGACCAGACCTTCTACGGCTTCCTCACCGCCTCCGAGCACTTCCGGTCGTTCGCGCACCGGGAACTGTTCGGCCAGGTCGGATTCGGCACGGGCGGCTGGGACACCGACTACCCCAACTCGATGCTCGAGATCCTCCGCGTCACCTGCACCGCCGCCGACGACGAGCACCGCGGCATCGTCGGGGGCGCGGACCTGCTGCCGAAGCACCTGTGGGAGAGCCCGTTCGACGGTGCGCGGTCGGTGCGGGACCTCAACGGCGGCGAGCACCGGCCGGCGGTCACCGCGATCCGCCGCACCGCCGGCCCCGGCGGCGCCCCCGCGTACACGCTGACCGACGCGGCCGGCGAGACCCGGACGTACCCGGCGGCGGTCTTCACCGGCCAGGCGTGGATGCTCCTCAACACCATCGACTGCGACGACGACCTGCTGCCGATCGACCACTGGACCGCCGTCGAGCGGACCCACTACATGGGCAGCTCCAAGGTCTTCGCACTGGTCGATCGCCCCTTCTGGCGCGACGTCGACCCCGCGACGGGGCGCGACACCATGTCCATGACGCTCACCGACCGGATGAGCCGCGGCACCTACCTGCTCGACCACGGTCCCGACCGGCCCGGCGTCATCTGCCTGTCCTACACCTGGTCCGACGACTCGCTCAAGGTGCTGCCGCTGGACGTGAACGCGCGGCTCGATCTCATGCTCAAGTCGCTGGGCGAGGTCTACCCCGGCGTCGACATCCGCAGCCACATCATCGCCACGCCGAAGACGGTCTCGTGGGAGACGGAGCGGTACTTCATGGGCGCGTTCAAGGCGAACCTCCCCGGGCACTACCGCTACCAGGAGCGGCTGTACACGCACTTCATGCAGGAGTCGCTCGACCCGCGGCACCGCGGCTTCTTCCTCGCCGGCGACGACATCTCGTGGACCGCGGGGTGGGCCGAGGGTGCGCTGCAGACCGCCCTCAACGCCGTGTGGGGCGTCGTGCACCACCTGGGCGGGAGCGCACCGTCGACCAACCCCGGGCCGGGCGACGTCTTCGCCGACATCGCCCCGGTCCGGCTCGGCGACGAGCGGGGCACGCGCGCCTAGCGTTTGGCGAGCGCCGTCACCACCCCGCCGTTCCCGGGGATCATGGTGACGTTGCGGTGCCGCGGCTGCTCGGCGGGCGCGTCGGTCATCGCGAGGTCGACCCGCAGCAGGATCTGCGTGACCACGGCGCGCAGCTCCGCCATCGCCAGCCCCGCGCCCAGGCAGCGGCGGGTGCCGCCGCCGAACGGCATCAGCTTCTGCGGCGAGGGCTTGACGCCGAGGAAGCGCTCGGGGTCGAACGCGAAGGGCCGCGGGTACAGGTCCTCGCGGTGGTGCAGCAGCAGGATCGAGACGAGGGCGATCACGCCGCGCTCCACGACGTAGGGCCCGAACCGCCAGTCCGACAGCAGCTCCCGCGCGACGACCGGGACCACCGGCCGGCTGCGCATCGACTCGTTGATGAGCGCCTCGATGTACGCCTCGTCGCCGGCGCGGGCGGCCTCCACGGAGCGGCGGTACGCCTCGGGGTTGCGGGTGAGCCGCTCGAAGGTCCACGCGACCGAGTTCGACGTCGTCTCGTGGCCGGCGAGGACGAGGGTCAGCAGCTCGTCGCGGATCTCGCTGTCGGCCAGGGGCGCACCGTCGTCGCCGCGGGCGGCCATGAGGACGGTGAGGATGTCCGAGCGGCCGGCGCCGTCGGCACCGTCGGCGCCCTCCCGGCGGCGCTCGGCGATCACCGCGTAGATGGCACGGTCGAGGGGGCGCAGGATCATCTTGAGCACACCGCGCGGCTCGGGACTGCGGGCGTTGACCAGCTGCACGGCCGTCGCGAGCGGGTGCGTCGAGAGCTGCAGCAACCGGATCATCGAGGTGCGGACCGCGCTCTCGGCGGCGGTGGCGCCGGCCTCGTCCTCGATGCCGAAGACCGCCGACATGATGACGTCGAGGGTGATCTGCTGGCCGATGTCGGCGAGCGCCACCGGCTCCCCCGTGCGCCAGTCGTCGATGCGGTGCGTCGTCGCCGCGTCGATCCGGCGCTGGTACTCGGTGACCGCGCGGCCGTGGAACTGCGGCAGCAGCAGGCCGCGCTGCTGCTTGTGGCGGGGACCGACCGCGGTGAGCACCGAGTCCGGGCCGACGATGGGCCGCAGCGGCGAGAACCGCGTGGCCGAGGGCGCGTCGTCGGGTCGCGACATCAGCGAGGCGATGTGGGCCGGATTGGAGACGAGCACCACCTGTCCCGGACCGCCCGCGAACTCGGAGCGGAAGACGTCGCCGTAGCGCTCCGCGGCGCGGAAGGTCACGTCGCCCTCGCGGAGCGTGTAGCTCAGGGACGCCCGCAGCGGCCCCATCGGGAGGGACGGGGCCGCGCGCAGGGCGGCGGCGCCGGCGGGGTCGACGGGGCCCGCCTCGTCGCCGTTGCCGCCGTCCACGCCCGGTCGCGCGGATTCGCGCAGGTGCCACGCGGGTTCGGGGATGGACAGGGTGCGCGCGACGGTGCCGCCCAGCCCGGAACCGATCCCGGTTCGGAAGGCTCGTGTGATCGTGGTCATATCGTCCTCCTGCATCGATTGTGCACGCCGAACGCGGCGCGCGGGCGGGCCGTCGCGATCGTCAGGGCACGACGGTGCCCAGCGGCCCGCTCCGGCGGTCCCGGGCGGCCATCGCGCGGTGGATGTCCCGCGCGCCGAAGTCGAGGCCGTCGCGGTCGTGGGTGAGCCACAGGACGGCGACGACGAATGCTGCGATGACGAGAACGGTGATCATGGCCTTCTCCTTCTCCGGTGCCCGGGCTGTGTTCCGGGTCGCCTTCGACGCTACGAAGTCGATCGCCGCAGGTCAGCGTGCCCAGGAAGGAAATCCGGTTCCGCCCCGAGGCGGGCGCGCGGATCCGCCCCAGGGTGGACGACCGGGCGCACGCGCGCGACTACGATGCACACCATGCGCTGGTTGCGGTGGTTGGAAGCGCGGTACCGGCGGGACTTCGAACTGCTCGGCTACGAGTACCCGCCGTACTACATGACGATCACCGAGGTCGCCATGCTCGCGCTGGTCATCGAGGCCGCGGTGCCCCGGCTCCTGGAGGGCCCCGAGGGCCGGCAATGGATCTGGCTGACGGGGGCGATCGTCCTCTCGCTGTGCCACACGGCCGCCAGCCTGATGCGGAAGGGCGGCGTCTCGCTCACCGCGCACTCGATCGTCATCCTCACCACCGCGTCCCTCTTCTGGTGCGTCCCCACGACGTTCGACGTCGTCCCCCTGATCGTCATCCTCGGCATCACCCAGGTCGCGGCGGTGACCCCGCCGCGGGTCACCGTCGCGCACCTGGTGGCGTACCTGGCCGTGGTGATCGCCGCGGGCCTGCTCGGCGCGATCCACCAGGCGTGGCTGATCGCCCTCACCGTCTGCTTCGGCGCCGCCGTCGGCCAGTTGCTGCAGAACCAGCTGCTACTGCTCCGGGCCGAACGCGACGCCCAGGCCTCGCGGATCGCCCTCGACCGCGCCACGATCGCCGGGGAGGTGCACGACGTGGTGGCGCACTCGCTGGCCGTGGTGCTGCTCAACGTCACGGCGGCACGTCGGGCACTCGAATCCGACGACGCCCGGGACGAGGCCGTGGACGCACTCCGCGACGCCGAGACCCAGGGGCGGGCCGCGATGAAGGACATCCGCACCACCATCGAGCTCCTCCGCTCCGACGGTGCCGGGTCGGCGCAGCCCGGCCTCGCCGACATCCCCGAGCTGGTCGCCTCGTTCGAGCGCGCCGGGCTCGCCGTGGACCTGGAGCACCGGGCACCGTCGACCGACCTCACCGCGAGCGCCGGGCTCGCGGCCTTCCGCGTCGTGCAGGAATCGCTGGCCAACGCCGTCAAACACGCGCCGGGCGCCCGGGTCGCCGTCCGCGTGGCGCCCGGCGCAGGGGGCCGGCTCGGCATCCGGGTCTCGTGCCCGGTGCCCGACGGTGTGCGGCGCGCCCCCGGCGGCTCCGGGCTGACGGGGATGCGGGCCCGCGTCGAGAGCGCGGGCGGCACGCTCACCACCGGCCCCGTCGACGGGACGTGGCTCGTGGACGCGACCTTTCCGTCCGGCGCCGTGACGGGCGCACGCTGTTCGACCGGAGGAGACCGCCCGTGACCGACCGACCGATCCGCCTGCTCCTCGTGGACGACCAGGACCTGGTGCGCCTCGGGCTGCGCCGGATCCTGCGCCGCCGTGATGGTTTCGAGGTCGTGGGCGAATGCTCGGACGGCGACGAGGTGACCGCGGCCGTCGCCGAGACCATGCCCGACGTGGTGCTGATGGACCTGCGCATGAAGCGGGTCAGCGGGATGGAGGCCACCCGGCGCGTCACCGCCCCCGCGGGCGCGCCGCCGGTGCTCGTGCTCACCACCTTCCGCGACGACGACCTGCTCTCCGAGGCACTACGGGCGGGAGCGTCCGGCTTCGTCCTCAAGGACTCGCCCGCGGAGGAGCTCATCCGCGCCGTGCGCCTGGTGGCCGCCGGGGAGGCGGTGCTCGACCCCGCCGTCACCGGCCGCGTACTCGAGACCTACCGCGCCGCCGCACCCGCGGCAGCGACACCGTCGGGCGAACAGGCGCGACTGACCTCCCGAGAAGTGGACGTCCTCGCGCTCGTGGGCCGCGGACTGTCCAACGACGACATCGCCGCCGAGCTGGTGATCTCGATCGTCACCGTGAAGAGCCACATCGGCTCGATCTTCACCAAGCTCGGCGTCCGCAACCGCGCGGAGGCGATAGTTTTCGCGTTCGATCACGGCATCGTCCGGCCGGGCGGCTGACGGTCCGCCGAGGCGGGGCCCGGTCTTCGCCCCCGACCACGACATCGTCCGGCCGGGCGGCTGACGGTCCGCCGGGGCCGGGCCCGGTCTTCGCCCCCGACCACGGCATCGTCCGGCCCGGCGGCTGACGCGTTTGAACGGGTTATTGGCGCTCGATGAAGGCCGGCTTCTCCTTGTTCGCGGCCGCGGTGCGGGCGATCACGTGGTTCTTGCCGCGGATGAGGCCCAGCTGCAGGGCCTGCTCGACCGGGAAGGACAGGCGCGAGCCGCTGTACCAGGTGTTCTCGAACAGCGCCTTCGACGCGGCCACCGCGTCGGGTGAGCGCTCCTTGAGCTTGTCCACCAGCTCCAGCGCGTCCTTCATCGGGTCGGCGGAGACGCCGGTGACGATGCCCCAATCCAGCGCCTGCTTCGCGGAGAACATCTCGCCGGTCATGGTGAGGCGCTTGGCGACGTCGATGGTGGTGAGCTGGGCGATGGACGCCGAGATCGACATGTCGGGGATGAGGCCCCACTTGGCCTCGAGGATGGAGAAGTCCGCCTCGCTCGAGGCGTAGCGGAAGTCGGCGCCCAGCGCGATCTGCAGTCCGCCGCCGTAGCAGTGGCCGTGCACCACGGCGATGACCGGCGCGGGCACGCTGCGCCACGCCCAGCCCGCGGCCTGGAAGTTGTTGGCCGCCGAGATGCGCTTCGGCACGAAGTTCATGAGCAGCCGGCGCTGCTCCTTACCCGCGGAGGCGAAGTCGAGGCCCGAGCTGAACGAGCTGCCCTCGCCGGAGAGGATCACGGCGCGCAGCGAGCGGTCGTTCTTCGCGCGGTCGGCGGCCTTGGCGAGGTCGTCGATCATGTCCAGGGTGAGACCGTTGTGCTTCTCAGGACGATTGATCCGCACGTGGGCGACTTCGTCGCGCACCTCGTAGTCGATGTTCGACATCCGCTTCTCCTCGTTTCGGTCGCCGTTGGCCGTCATCTGCAACCCTAGCCGCCGCGTCGGTCCCCGTATGGGAAGGCACGGCTGAAGTAAAGTGGCGCTCATGGCGGTCACGTTGCACATCACGGGGGAACCCGAGTCGGACGCGGTGCTCTCGGAGCACCCGTTCGCGCTGCTCGCGGGCATGCTTCTCGACCAGCAGTTCCCGATGGAACGCGCGTTCGCGGGTCCGTGGAAGGTCCTCGACAGGTTCGGCAGTATCGACCCGCGCGACATCGCGGTCGCCGACCCGGTCCGGTTCGAGGAACTGTGCACCACGCCCCCCGCGATCCACCGGTACGGCCGTGCCATGGCGGCACGCCTGCAGGCCCTCGCCCAGATCGTCGTCGACGAGTACGACGGGCAGGCCGAGCGGATCTGGACCGAGGCCTCCTCCGGCGCCGACCTGGTGAAGCGGATCGAGGCCCTGCCCGGCTTCGGCGCGCAGAAGGCGAAGATCTTCGCGGCGCTCGTCGGCAAGCAGCTCGGCGTGAAGCCGCGCGGTTGGGCGACGGCGGTCGGCGACTACAGCAAGGCCGGCTACCGCTCGGTCGCGGACGTCGTCGACGGCGAGTCCCTGCAGAAGGTGCGCGCCTACAAGAAGGAGATGAAGGCGGCCGGGAAGAAGGCGGGCGCATGACCGGACCGGGTCCGTACGGCGGCCAGAACC
Source organism: Tsukamurella tyrosinosolvens (assembly GCF_900104775.1). NCBI lineage: Bacteria > Bacillati > Actinomycetota > Actinomycetes > Mycobacteriales > Tsukamurellaceae > Tsukamurella > Tsukamurella tyrosinosolvens. The sequence goes on along the minus strand of NZ_FNSA01000003.1, from coordinate 1,574,438 downwards.
CGAATCAGCCGGGGCAGGCCTACTCACAGGCGATCCCGCTGCCCCCGCCACCCCGCGGCCCGGCGGCGCCGAACCCCGTCCCCGGCGGCGCTCCCCCGCCGCCGCAGAAGCCCAGCTCGGGCCGCAACGTGATCGTGGCCCTCGTCGCCGTCGCCTCCGTCGTCGCGCTCATCGCCGCGATCGTGGTGGCCGCGCTCCTCAGCGACTCGAACGGCGCCGACCCCGGCAAGGACACCGCGTCGGCGACGACCGGCGCGGGCGCCGTCTTCCGCATCAACGACTGCCTGTACGACGTGCCCGAGGCCCCTAAGGTCGGCAACTGCGACGACGGCGGGTCGCCGTACAAGGTCACCCAGGTGATGCAGCCGGGCGAGAAGTGCCGCGCCGAGCAGACGTCGATCGCCCGGGGCCGCTGGTACTGCCTCACACCCAATCTCAACGTGAACTACTGCTACACCGCCCCGGTCCCCGGGACGTGGATCAAGGCCGCCGGGCAGTGCGGCGCGCCGGGCACGATCACCGTGGTCTCCGTCGTGGGCGGCCTCAAGGACTCCGGCCGGTGCTCCGGCGAGTGGGACCGCAGTTACTTCTTCGACGACCCCGTCTACACGATCTGCGCCAAGTCCTACACCTAGCAGCGGTGCCCGCCGACGCCCCGGGCGGAGTCGGGCGGCACCGTCGTTGAACTAGGCTGGTCCCGTGCCCGTCACCATGCCCCACGACCTTCCCGCCCGGGCCGTCCTGGCCGCGGAGCAGGTCTTCGTCATGTCCGACGACCGCGCGGGGCATCAGGACATCCGGCCCATGCGGATCGCCATCCTGAACCTGATGCCGATGAAGGTCACCACCGAGACCCAGCTGCTGCGCCTGCTCAGCAACAGCCCGCTGCAGATCGAGCTGACGCTGCTGCGGATGGCCAGCCACGTCTCGCGGACCACCGCGTCGGAGCACCTCGACTCGTTCTACTCCACCTTCGACGACGTGGCAGAGCAGCATTTCGACGGCCTCATCATCACCGGCGCCCCGGTCGAGCGCCTCGACTTCGAGGCCGTCGACTACTGGCCGGAGATGACCCGGATCCTCGACTGGACGCGGACCAACGTGCAGTCCACCCTGCACGTCTGCTGGGGCGCGCAGGCCGCCCTGTACCACCACTACGGCGTCGGCAAACACGAACTGCCGCAGAAGCTCTCCGGTATCTACCCGCACCGGCTCACGGCAGCGCGATCACCGGTCGTCACCGGCTTCGACGACGAGTTCCTCGCCCCGCACTCGCGGCACACCGACGTCGACGCGGCCGACGTCGACGCGACCGGTGACGTCGCGGTGCTGGCGGTCAGCGACGAGGCCGGCGTCTATCTCGCGGCCAGCCGGGACGGGCGGCAGGTCTACGTCACCGGCCACCCGGAGTACGACGCGGACACGCTCGCCCGCGAGTACGCCCGGGACAGCGAGCAGGGCCTCCCCGTCGCGCCGCCCGCCCACTACTTCCCGGGCGACGATCCCGCCCGGCTCCCGCGCAACCGCTGGCGCGGCCACGGGAACCTGCTGTACAGCAACTGGCTGAACTACTGCGTCTACCAGGAGACGCCGTTCGACCCCGACGGCGCGTAGGCGATCAGCTCTGCGCGGGGGCCGCGCCGTCGTCCCCCCGGGGCTCCGGGGCGGCCGGCTCGGCCCGCCCGTCGGTCGCGTCCGCCTCCGTCGTCTCGGCGTCGATGACCGGGACGACGACCACCGCCGGCGGCGCCACCGCGGGCGCGACGACCGCGGGCGGCACCGCGACCGACGGCGCCGCCGTCACCCGGGCCGGGCGCGGCTGCCGCGGCTGCGCCGCCTTCGCGACCTCGCTCGCGGTGCGCAGCGCGAACTTCGGCAGGCTCGACAGCAGGTCCGTGACCGGCTCGGCGACGGTGTTCGCGGCACCGACCACGTTCTCGATGTCGCCCAGGCGCTGACCCATCGCGGCGATCGTCGGCGTGAGCTTGTTCATCGCCTCGGTCACCTCCGCCAGCTTCTGCACCACGCCGTCCTCCGCGGTGAAGGCGTCGACGATGCCGCCCTCGCGGGTCGCGCGGTCGAGCGGCCCGTCGGGCCGGATCACGCGGTCGACCGGGCCACCCTCGTCGAACAGGTCGGCCACCCGGTCCGCCGCGCCGCCGGGACCGACCACGCGGTGGATGGCGCCGTCGTCGCTGAGCAGGTCGGACACGCGGTGCACGATGTGCGGCACGCGCTGCGCCGCGGTGATCAGGTTCTCGTGGCGGGTGCCGCCGCCGGAGCCGGGATCGATCTTGTCCGCGGCCATCGACACGGCGTCGCGCGCGAGCCCGACCGAGGTCTCGGCGGCGGCGAGACCCAGGCCCGCCGCGGCCAGCCCGACGCGGGCGGGGGCGAGCAGTGCTTTCGGAAACTCCATGTATCCAGCGTAGCGCCGATCCGCGATGCCGGAATCGGGAGAATCCCTGAGGTCAGGCCCCGGGCGTGGGGCTGACGACGTAGGTCACGTCGCCGTCGTTCGCCGAGATCCCGACGGTGTAGCCGTGGCCGCGGTAGACGGCGCCGATCCGGCCCGCGTCCAGGGGGACGCCCGGCGCGACGGGGACGAGCCCGGCCGCGAGCAGGGCACGGGCGGCGGCCACGGTGTCGCGGCCCTCCACGGTGACCCGCCACATCGCGTGCCCGACCTCGATCGTCTCGGCCTTGCGGATCTCGCCGATCACCGGCACCTGCTGCACCGGAAAGGTCGCGGGCAGTGCGACGGGCGCGGCCGCGGGGCCGCCGCATCCGGCGGCGAGCAGGGCGGAGACGACGAGGGCGGCGCCGGTACCGGCGCCGCCCCTGTTCGTTCGTTCCATGCGGGTCAGAGCGAGATCTTGCCCTCGGCGATCGCGCGGATGAGCTGCTTCTCGCGGCGGGCGCGCTTGAAGCGCGACCCGATGACGAGCGCGGCCAGCACCGCGACACCGGCCGCGGCGGCCAGCACCGGCGGCTTGGTGACGGTGGCGATCACGGACTGCTGCGCCTGCTCGGCGAGCTTGCGCGGGTCCGCCCGCTCGCCCAGCTGATCCAGCGTCGCCGCCAGCTGCTCCCGGGCGCGCTCGATGTCGCGCTCGATGCTCTCGGTGTCACGTGCCACTTCGCTGTACCTCCGGTCAGCCGGCCTGCAAATACTTCCCCGACTCTAGACCAGCGGCCGCCGGCGCACCGCTCTGCGGGGCCCCGGCGCCGCGATCCGGCTCCGCCGGGAGGGCGAAGGTGGCCTGGACCTGCAGCCATTGCGCCAGCATCTGGCAGCCGGTGAGCTCGTAGTCCTCGTGCCGCAGCCGGGCGAGCGGCTCCGTCGCGTACGCGGTGTGGCGGTTGCCGCGCAGGTTGTAGTCGCGGCCGCGGTACTGCACCCGCGGCAGGTAGCCGAGGATCTCCCGACCGGCCGTGCGCAGCCGGTTCACATCGCGCCGCCACTGCCGGGAGCCGAAGGCGGTGCGGGTGGCGTTCTGGAAGCGGTGCCCGAGGTACTCCCCCGCGGCGCGCGGCGCCCACGTCGCCAGGTCGCGCAGCGTCAGGTACGCGGTGGCGTCGGCGATGTCGCGGACGAAGGAGTCGACGCTGGCGTTGCAGATCACGTCCTGCGGGTGCGAGATCCAGTGCAGCGGCAGACCGTCGGGCACCGACGGGCCGTCGCCCGCGACGCCGGAGCCGCACAACGACGGATCGCTGCCGTGCGGGCGTTCGGGATCGGAGATCAGGCCGACGGCGAGCACGTGCGGCGCGAACACCGGGCCGTCGGCCATGGCGCCCAGCACCCGGCGCACCACGGTGCAGCCCTGCGAGTACCCGATGAGGGCGACGGGGCCGTCGGCATCGGCGATCGCGGCCAGGAGTCGCTCCACGCCGATCGACACGGACTCGGCGAAGGAGACGCCGTCGCGGGCGGGGACCGGCCCGTACGAGGCCGGGTAGCCGACCCAGCGGGACCCGAAGCGGTCGTCGAGCTCGGCCACGACGTGGCTGAGCATGCCGGTCACCTCGGTGCGGGGATCGTCGATCCAGGACTCGCCCGTGCCCCCGACGGCGAGCACGGTGATCCGGGCCCGGCCGGCGTCCGCCGGTCGCCGGGCCGCCCTGCTGTGGACGGTCAGCGTGTTCATGCGACAACCCTTGCGCCCGTGGATGAGAACGAGCTGAAATCCATGTTAAGAAACCGGTGATGTGTCTGAGCTAACAGCGGCGTCAGCTCTGACAGGTGGGGCACCAGTACAGGTTCCGCGCCTCCATGACCTCGGTGCGGACGGGTGTTCCGCACACCCGGCAGGGGTCGCCGGTGCGCCGGTAGACGTAGGTCCGGGGGCGGTCCTCGGCGTACGACGGTGCGCCGTGATCGTGCTCCGGCCGCACGACGTGCATGCGCCCGCGCTCGACGCCGATCGGCATGAGCGCGACGAGGTCGGCCCAGATCCCGTCGAACTCGGCGCGCGAGACGTCGCGCCCCTCGCGGTGCGGGTCGATCCCGGCGCGGAAGAGCACCTCGGCGCGGTAGACGTTGCCGACGCCGGCCATCACCTTCTGGTCCATGAGCAGCGCCCCGACGGGCCGCCGGGACCGCTCGATGCGCCGCCACGCGTCCTCCGGGTCGGAATCGGGCCGCAGCGGGTCGGGCCCGAGGCGGGCGAGGACCCCGTCGACCTGCTCCTCGGTGACGAGCTCGCACGCGGTGGGGCCGCGCAGGTCGGTGCCGCCGCGCGGCCCGACGATGCGGTACCGCACCTGTCCGACGGGAGCGGGGGCACCGTCGGACACCCCGAAGTCGGTGAAGGCGCCGTACAGGCCGAGGTGCACGTGCACGATCAGCCCGCCGTCGTAGCGGTGCCACAGGTGCTTGCCCCACGAGTCGGCGCGCTCGAAGACACGGCCGTCGAGACGCTTCGCCTCCGGCGCGAACCGACCCTGGGGGCTGGAGACGCGGACGCCCTCGCCCGCGAACAGTGCGTCGTGGGCGAGGGCGAGCCGGTGGAGAGTGTGTCCCTCGGGCATCGAGGGCGCGCTTCGCTAGGCCTCGGGTGCGCCGGGCACGGCCGGGGCGACGCCCGTGCGCTCGTACTCGGCGAGGATGTCGATGCGGCGCTGGTGGCGCTCCTCGTCCGACCACGGGGTCGCGAGGAAGGCGTCGACGATGGCGAGGGCCTCGTCGGCGGTGTGCATACGGCCACCGATGCCGATGAGCTGCGCGTTGTTGTGCTGGCGCGCGAGCTGGGCCGTCTCGACGCTCCAGGCGAGGGCGCAGCGGGCGCCGGGCACCTTGTTCGCGGCGATCTGCTCGCCGTTGCCGCTGCCGCCGAGCACGATGCCGAGGCTGCCCGGGTCGGCGACGACCCGCTTCGCGGCGTCGATGCAGAACGCGGGGTAGTCGTCGAGGGCGTCGTAGGTGTGGGCGCCGCAATCGACGACCTCGTGGCCGGCGGCCGTCAGGTGCCGAGCGATCTGGGACTTCAGTTCGAATCCGGCGTGGTCGCCGCCGAGGTAAACGCGCATGGGAACAAGTCTGACACGCGTCGCGCGAGCATCCGAAGGCGGCACAGCCTACATTCGATGGCATGGATGACAGCACCGAGCAGACACCGGGCCGGGAGCCGCAGGGCGACTCCTCCCCCACCGAGTCCGCCCGCAGCGGGGCCTTCAGCTCCGAACCGGACGAATCGACGATGCCGAGCACGGGCTTCTTCCCGGTCGTGCAGCCCGAGGAGCCGACCGCGACCCCGGCGCCGTCCGACGCGGCGACCTCCGCCATCCCCGCCGCGGACTTCCCGACCGAGCGTCACCGTTCCGGTGCGCACCACGCCCTGCCGGAGCTCGGCGCCCACGACCCGTCGGTGACCGCGGGCCTGGGCGCGACCGCCCCGCAGGCGGGCGGTCCGCCGTTCGGCTCGGGCCACCTGCCGGGCGGCCACTTCCCGGGCGGGCACTTCCCGGGCGGCCCCGTTCCGCCGATGCCGCAGCCTCCGTCGTACGCCGGGGCGCCGCGGCGCCACCCGTGGGAGATCCCGCTGCTGGTGATCGTGATCCTCGTGACCGTCCTGATCTACGGCGGCGCGCTGCTCCTGGCCGCGTTCGGTGTGGTCAACGAGTACCTGCTGCTGGCGCTCGTGGTGCCGATCCTGCTGTGGCTCGGCCGAGGCCTGACCTGGGCGTCGCCCCGCGTCCAGGGCGTGCAGATGACGCCGACGCAGTTCCCCGAGGGCTACCGGATGGTGCGCGAGGCCGCGGCCCGGTACGGCATGCGCGAGGTCCCCGACGCGTTCGTGGTGATCGGCAACGGCCAGATCAACGCCTTCGCCTCGGGCCACGGCTTCCGTCGCTTCGTCGTGGTCTACAGCGACCTGTTCGAGATCGGCGGCGAGGCCCGCGACCCCGACGCGCTGGCGTACATCATCGGCCACGAGGTCGGTCACATCGCCGCGGGCCACGTCTCCTACTGGCGGCAGGTCGGCTCCTTCGCGATGGGATACCTGCCCGTGATCGGCGCGGCACTGTCCCGCTCGCAGGAGTACACGGCCGACAACTACGGCTACTTCAACCAGCCCGCCGGCACCCCGGGCGGCATGGGCGTCCTCGGCGCGGGCAAGTACCTCGGCAAGGAGGTCGACTTCGACCAACTCGCCGACCGCGCGTCGACCGACAAGGGCTTCTTCACCTGGCTGGTGAACCTCACCGCGTCGCACCCCGTCCTCACCTGGCGCGCTGCCGCGCTGCGCAACCGCACCAAGGCCGGCTCGCTGTGGTTCGCGCCCAGCGGCCCGATGCGCGGCGTCGGCGGAGGCGCGGTCGTGCCCGCCGGCCCGCTGCCCACGTACACGCAGCAGGAGGTACTGGCCCCGGCTCCCGGGCAGGTGGCGTCGGCGCCCGTCGTGCCGGGGCACGTGCACCAGGTCCCGACGGGGCCGTACGGCGCCACGCAGGTTCCCACGGACCAGCCGGCGCCCACTCAGCAGCCGTACCCGGAGGGCGGCTACTTCGCGCAGTGGCAGGGTTCGCAGGGCGACCCGGGCACGCAGGACGACCAGGGCTCGGACGGCCGGTCCGGGCAGCCCGGTACCCCGCCGAGCGGCCCGTCCGGCTCCTAGGCCCACGACGACGGAACCCCCGCCGCACCGATCCGGTACGGCGGGGGTTCTGTGGTTCCGGGTCAGTCGGTTCCGGGCTCAGTCGAACGCGGGCTCCTCGTGGCGGCTGCGCTTCAGCTCGAAGAAGTGCGGGTAACTCGCCAGCAGGACGGCGCCGTCCCACACCCGGCCCGCGTCGTCGCCGCGCGGGATGCGCGAGAGCACGGGGCCGAAGAAGGCGGTGCCGTTGACGTGGATCGTCGGGGTGCCCACGTCGTCGCCCACCTTGTCCATGCCGGCGTGATGGCTCGCGCGCAGGGCCTCGTCGAAGTCCGTGCTGTTCGCAGCCGCGGCGAGGTCGGATTCGAGGCCGGTCTCGGCGAGCGACTCGGCGATCACCACGGCCAGGTCCTTGTTCTGCTCGTTGTGGATCCGGGTGCCCATCGCCGTGTACAGCTTCGGCAGCACCTCGTCGCCGTGGCGCTGGGCGGCGGCGATGAGGACGCGCACCGGGCCCCACGCCGTCTTCATCAGCTCCTGGTAGATCTCGGGCAGGTCGTCGCGGCCCTCGTTGAGGACGGCCAGGCTCATGACGTGGAACTGCACGTCGATGTCGCGCACCTTCTCGACCTCGAGGATCCAGCGCGAGGTGATCCAGCACCAGGGACACAGCGGGTCGAACCAGAACTCGACGCGATCCTTGGCGGTGGACGGGGCGGTATCGGTCACTTCGGCTCCTGCTCGTGGGACGGTCAGATCTCGATTAGATCCTGCTCCCCGGTGCAACATCGCGCACGCCGATCTGCTTCCCGCGCGGACACGCGGGGACGGCGGGTGGCATTGTGGGACGGGTCGAGCCGGTGCGTCCGGCTCCGTGTCCGCCGAGTCCAGAAGGAGCGTCCCTTTGTCCGCGCCGAATCTCACCCGGGTCCAGGCCGCCGAGCGCGCCGCCACCGTGGCCGTCTCGCGCTACGCGATCGACCTCGACCTCACCGACGGGGCGGATGCGCCCGGCGAGAAGACCTTCGGGTCGACCACGACGATCACCTTCACGGCGACGCCCGGCGCGGAGACCTTCATCGATCTCATCGCCGGCGGCATCACGGCCACCCTCAACGGGCGGCCCGTCGACACCTCCGGCTACACCGAGGAGGGCGGGCTCGCCCTGCACGGCCTCGCGGCCGAGAACGAGCTCGTGATCTCGGGCCGGTTCTTCTACTCCAACACCGGCGAGGGCCTGCACCGCTTCGTCGACCCGACCGACGGCGCCGTGTACCTGTACTCGCAGTTCGAGACGGCCGACGCCAAGCGGATGTTCGCGTGCTTCGACCAGCCCGACCTCAAGGCCGTGTTCGACGTGGCCGTCACGGCACCGTCGGCCTGGACCGTGGTGACGGGCGGCGCGGAGGCGACCCGCGAGCCGCTCCCGACCGGCGCGCACCGCTGGACCTTCGTCACGACCGAGCCCATGTCGACCTACCTGGTCGCGCTCATCGCGGGCCCGTACGCGGTGTGGAGCGACGCCTACACGGACGAGCACGGAACGATCGACCTGCGCCTGTTCTGCCGCGCGAGCCTCGCCGAGTACATGGACGCCGACCGGCTGTTCACCGAGACCAAGCAGGGATTCGGCTTCTACCACAAGAACTTCGGCATTCCCTACGCCTTCGGTAAGTACGACCAGCTGTTCGTACCCGAGTTCAACGCGGGCGCGATGGAGAACGCCGGCGCGGTCACCTTCCTCGAGGACTACGTCTTCCGGTCGAAGGTCACCCGGTACCTCTACGAGCGGCGCTGCGAGACGGTGCTGCACGAGATGGCGCACATGTGGTTCGGCGACCTGGTGACCATGCGCTGGTGGGACGACCTGTGGCTGAACGAGTCCTTCGCGACCTTCGCCTCGGTGCTCAGCCAGGCCGAGGCCACCGAGTACACCTCCGCGTGGACGACGTTCGCGAACGTCGAGAAGTCGTGGGCGTACCGGCAGGACCAGCTCCCGTCGACGCACCCGGTGGCGGCCGACATCCCGGACCTGCAGGCCGTGGAGGTCAACTTCGACGGCATCACCTACGCCAAGGGCGCCTCGGTGCTCAAGCAGCTCGTCGCCTACGTGGGCCTCGAGCCGTTCCTGGCGGGCCTGCGCACGTACTTCGTGGAGCACAAGTTCGGCAACGCCACCTTCGACGACCTGCTGCGCGCGCTGGAGGCCTCGTCGGGCCGCGACCTCTCGGACTGGGGCGCCCAGTGGCTCAAGACCACCGGCATCAACATCCTGCGCCCCGATTTCGAGGTCGACGGTGACGGGAACTTCACCCGGTTCGCCATCGTCCAGGAGGGCGCGGAGCCCGGCGCGGGCGAGTTGCGCACGCACCGCCTGGCCGTGGGCGTGTACGCCGATCAGGACGGGAAGCTCGTGCGCACGCAGCGCGTCGAACTCGACGTCGCCGGCGAGCGCACCGACGTGCCCGAGCTCGTCGGCGTGCACCGCGGCGAGCTGGTGCTCGTCAACGACGACGACCTGACCTACTGCTCGGTGCGGCTGGATCCGGTCTCCCTGGCAACGGTGACGAGCCGCATCGCGGACATCGCCGATTCCCTCCCCCGCACGCTCGGCTGGTCCGCGGCGTGGGAGATGACGCGGCAGGCGGAGATGAAGGCGCGCGACTTCGTGGATCTGGTCCTCGGCGGCATCGGCGCCGAGACCGAGGTGGGCGTGGTGCAGCGCGTCGTGCTGCAGGCGCAGACAGCCGTCGAGTCCTACGCGGATCCCGCGTGGGCCGCCGCGGAGGGCCGCGAGCGGCTCGCCTCGGGCCTGCTGCGGCTGGCCCGCGCGGCCGAGGCCGGCTCGGACTTCCAGCTCGCCTTCGTCAACGCGCTGGCCGCGTCCGCCCTGGGGCGCGCCGAGGTCGAGGCGCTGCGGGCGCTGTACGACGGTGCCGAGCCCGCCTCGGTCGGCCTGGACGGGCTCACCGTCGACACCGACCTGCGCTGGCGCCTCCTGACCGCGCTCGCGCGGGCGGGGGCCGTGGGCACCGACGAGATCGACGCGGAGGTGCTGCGCGATCCGACGGCCGCCGGCGAGCGGTCCGCCGCGGCCGCGCTGGCCGCCCGCCCGGACATCCGGGTCAAGGAGGAGGCCTGGGAGAAGGTCTTCGGCGACGACTCGCTGTCGAACACGCTGACCCGCGCCATCGCCGCCGGGATCGTCGCGCCCGGCCAGGGCGAGCTGCTGGCGCCGTTCACCGCCCGCTACTTCGGCGCGATCGACGAGGTGTGGGCACGCCGCTCCTCCGAGGTCGCGCAGACGGTCGTCGTGGGCCTGTACCCGTCGTGGGACATCTCCGACGGGGCCGTGGCCGCGGCGGACGCGTGGCTCGCGGGCGACAAGCCCCCGGCCCTGCGCCGCCTGGTCCTCGAGGGACGCGCCGGCATCGTCCGCTCGCTGGCGGCGCGGGCCTTCGACCGCGCCTGACGCACCGACGACCGCGGCCCCGGGATCCTTCGATCCCGGGGCCGCGGTGTGTGGTGGCTCAGCTGATGAAGGGGTGGCCGCTCACGGTCTTGCCGGGGTCGTCCTGGATGACGTCCCAGTGCTCGACGATCTTGCCGTTGGCGACGCGGAAGATGTCGGCGACCGCCTGGGCCTTGCCGTCGTAGACGGACTTCGCGTAGACCACGACGATGTCGCCGTCCGCGACGATGCGCACGATCGAGGTGCTGTACTTCGGGTCCTTCACGACGGGGCCGAGGACCTTGACGAAGGCGTCGCGGCCGTCGGCGACCTCGGGGTTGTGCTGGATGTAGTGGTCGCCGATGTAGCGCTGCGCCGCGCCGGCGATATCGCGCTGTACGAAGCCCTCGGTGTAGAAGGCCGTGACGACCTCCCGCGGGGTCGACGGGGCCGCGCTCGCCTGGGCGGCGACGCCCAGGACGAGGGCTCCGACCGTGAACACCGCGGCGACGGCGTTGCGGATCGTCCGGTTGAGGTTCATACCGTGTCCAATCATTGAAACTTCAATACTTTAATTCGATCAGAACACGATCGGGCGCCGCGCACAACGTGATGACCATCGCCGTACGCTGCACGGATGGACGCGCACCACACCCCCGAGACCGCCGAGGCGCTGATGCGCTCCCGGTTCGCCGCCTTCCGCGACGGCGACGTCGACTGGCTGCTCGCCTCGTGGCACCCGAGCACCCGCCCGGCGGACCTCGAGCTCGACGGGGACGTACGCTGGCGCGGCCTGCAGATCGTCGACACCGTCGACGGAGCCGAGGGCGACGAGACCGGCGTCGTCGAGTTCCGGGCGACCTACGTCGCGGACGGCGCGCACGGGGTCCTCCACGAACGCTCCCGGTTCGTCCGCGAGGACGGGCGGTGGTTCTACGTCGACGGGGACTTCCCCGCGTAGGCCCGGCGCCACCACGAGAAACGCGACGAGCCCACCGGAACGGATCCGGTGGGCTCGTCGCGTCGAGGCGGATTACGCCGTGGGCGGCTTCACGGCCGAGGCCATGACGCGCAGGGCGGCGATGACGCCGTCGATGAGGTCGCCGGCCTGGAAGGGCGGGATCGCGGCGGTGACGCCGAGCTGCGCGACCTTGTCGCCCAGGCGGTCGGCGACGCCGCTGCCGGTCAGCACCACGATGTCGCGGGTGTTCGGCGAGACGGCGATGAGCGCGGCGTACTCGGGCTCGGGGGCCTGGCGGAGCACGGCCTCGGCACCGGCGTGCGCGTCGTCACCCAGGTCGCCGATGTACACCGAGAACCGGGCGTTCGCGTCGCGGGTCGCGCGGATCAGCGCCTCGTCGAGGCCGATCAGCTCCTCGCGCGTGAACGGCGGGTTGGCCGGGCTGTCGCTCGCCTGGCGCGCGGCGGAGATCCGACCGCTCGAGGTGATCGCGGTACCGATGGGCAGCTCGCCCTGCGGCACGGCGACGGTCTGCGTGTGATCACCACTTGCCACGAGCGGCACCCCCGATCAGGTTCTCGTTGTCATGGTCGCCGTGGTGCGCACCGTGCGGGCCCACGGGGGCCTCGTCGACCGCGCTGAACAGCATGGGCTCGCGGGTCCACGGCTCGCCGAGCTTGTACTCGCCCGGCTGCTGGTACTTCTCGTTGCGGCCGGTGGCCATCGAGATGACACACAGGACGACGATCACGATCGTCGCGACGACGGTGATCCCGCCGACGATGTTGAGCAAGCTCACTGTGGGCCCCTTTCCTTCTCTGTCGGACGCCCGACGACGCTGGTCGGTCTGTGGAACAACTTAGCCTATGCCGCATCGAGGTCGAGATACCGACTCCACATCGGGTCGACCTCCTTGAGCGTGGAGAGCAGCCGCCAGTGCCGACCCTGCGGCGGCCGTGGCTCGGTGCGCAGCGTCCAGCCGATTTCGGACAGCAGCCGGTCGGCCTTGCGGTGGTTGCAGGAGGCGCAGCACGCGACGCAGTTGTCCCAGCCGTGGCCGCCGCCGCGCGACCGCGGCAGGACGTGGTCGATGGTGTCGGCCTTGCCGCCGCAGTAGCCGCAGCGGAACCGGTCGCGGTGCATCAGCGCGGCCCGCGTCATGGGCACCTGCGCCCGGTACGGGACGCGGACGTAGGTGCGCAGCCGGATCACCGACGGCACAGACAGCGAACGGTCCGCTGAATGAACCAGCGGACCGTTCGGATCGTCGTGGACCACATCGGCCCTATCCCTGAGCATGAGGACTATCGCCCTCCGCATCGAGATCGCCGTCAATGGCTCGTACGTGGCGTTGAGCAGCAGCACCCGGCGCTTGCCCCACACGGCACCACCGGACCGGGAGTCGTCGGCGAGCGCCGTGGTCGCGGGGCCACCCGCGGCGTGCGTTCGCTTCATCGACACTCCTCACCGTCGCACGGACCCCGCCGGGGCGGCCGAGGTCCCTTCGCCTCTAGTAGTGCACCACGGACGACGGTGATCCGCACGGTGATTTCCGCGCATTTCCCGAGGCGAATCGGCGGATAGCGGGTGAACGTGAGGTGACCTAACCCGCCACGACCCGGTTCCTGCCGCCGGCCTTCGCCCGGTACAGCCGACGGTCCGCCCCGTGCAGCAACAGGCCGGCCGCAGTGGTCGCGGCCGTCGCCGACACCCCGCCGATGCTCACCGTGACCGGGAAACCGTCGCGCACGAGGCCCAGCTCGAGAACGACGCCGCGTACCGCCTCGAGCACCGCGACGAGGTCGCGGTCCCCCACCAGCAGCAGGGCCAGTTCGTCTCCGCCGTAGCGCGCGGCGACCTCGCCGGGACGCTCCGGGACGGCCGCGATCGCCGCAGCGACGGCGCGCAGGACGTCGTCGCCCGCCGTGTGTCCGTGCGTGTCGTTGTAGCGCTTGAAGCCGTCCACATCGATCAGGGCGAGATGCACGAGGCCGCCCTCCTCGGCGGCGGCGCGCAGCGCGAGATCCAGGGCGCGACCGAACCCCCTCCGGTTCGCGATCCCCGTCAAGTCGTCGATCTCGGCGAGCCGGCCGGCCTCGACCGCCTGGCGCTCGGCGCGGCGACGGTCCGCCACCTGCCGCGTGATGTCGGTCTGCATGCCGACGAGCCGGAGCGGCGCACCGTCGGCAGCGCGCTCGATGACCCGACCACGCGCCAGCACCGAGATCCACGTGCCCGCGCGGGTACGCATCCGGTGCTCGAACGAGAACTCGTCCGAGAGGCCTCGCAGGTGTCGGTTCACCCGGCTGAGGGCGTCATTCAGGTCGGCCGGATGCACCCGCCGCTCCCACTCGGCGGTACGGTCGCCGACCTCCGACTCGCGGCCCGCGTAGCCGAGCATCGCCTTCCACTGCGGTGAGTAGAACACCGACCCGGTCGCCAGGTCCCAGTCCCAGATGCCGTCCCCGGCACTGGTGATCGCGAATTGCCACCGGGCCTCGGCGCGCGCGAGCTCGGCTGCGGCGCGACGCGCCTCGGTGATGTCGCGGGAGATCCCGATCATCCCGATCACCGTGCCCGCCGCGTCCCGGTAGGGCGCCTTGAGGGAGAGGAAGGTGCGCAGTTCCCCCTCGACGACGGGCTTCTCCTCGACCTCGCGCGCCACGCCCGAGGTCATGATCTCCCGATCCGTCGCCATGAGGCGGGCGGCGAACTCGGGGTCGAAGAAGTTCGTGTCGTCGCGGCCCAGGACGTCGGGGACCGGGGCGCCCTTCACGCGCGCCGCGGCGGCGTTGAGGAAGACGTACCGGCCCTGGAGATCCTTCACGAAGACCAGGTCGGGCGCCGCATCAGCCACGGCCTGCAGCATCCGCAGCGGCTCTCCGGCGCCGTCCGCGACGGCGGAGTTCAGCGCGTTCGCCATCGCGCGCAGCCTGTGCACCTCGTCGGCGGACTCCCGCGTCCGCTCGGCGGGGTCGCCGGTCCCGGGGGCCGGCGTCGCGTCGCTCGTCACGATCCGTGAGCGTACGCGGCCCCGCTCCGTCCCAGGTCGGACGCTATCCGGCGACGACCCGGTTCCGGCCGTCGGCCTTCGCCCGGTACAGCCGACGGTCCGCCTCGTGCAGCAACAGGCCGGGCGCCGTGGTCGCCGCCGTCGCGGAGACGCCGCCGATGCTCACGGACACCGGGAGGCCGTTCGGCGCGAGGCCGAGCGCGAGGATGTCGCGGCGCGCCGATTCGAGCACCGCGGCCAGGTCGACGTCGCCGACGAGGAGTAGCGCGAGCTCGTCGCCGCCGTACCGCGCCGCCACCTCGCCGCGGCGCGAAGGGATGCGCGCGATCACCGCGGCCAGCTCGCGGAGCACGTGGTCGCCGACGACGTGCCCGTGGGTGTCGTTGTACGTCTTGAAGCCGTCGACGTCGATGAGGGCGAGGTGCACGACGTCGCCCGACTCGGACGCGTCGCGCAGTGCGGCCTCGAGCGCCCGCGTAAAGCCGCGCCGGTTCGCGATGCCGGTGAGCTCGTCGATCTCGGCGAGGCGCCCCAGCTCCTCCGCCGCGTCCTGGAGGGCGCGGCGCTCGATGACCTCGGCGGTGACGTCGGTCTGGCTGCCGATGATCCGTACGATCGTGCCGTCCTCGCCGCGCTCGATGACGCGGCCGCGTCCCCGCACCCACAGGTAGTAGCCCGACCTGGTCCGGATCCGGTGCTCGCAGTTGTACTCCGCCGTCTCCCCGCGCATGTGCCGGTTCATCGCGCGGAGCGCGGATTCGAGGTCCTCGGGGTGTACGCGCCGCTCCCACTCGAGAGTCGTGTCGCCGATCTCGTCGTCCGCGTAGCCGAGCATGCTCTTCCAGCGGGGTGAGTAGTAGACCTCCCGCGAGGGGAGGTCCCAGTCCCAGATGCCCTCGCCGACGGTGTCGAGCGCGAACTGCCAGCGCGCCTCGGCGCGGAGCAGCCGGGCCTCCAGCTGCCGGCTCGCCGTCACGTCGCGCGAGACCCCGACGAGGCCGATCACCCGCCCCGATTCGTCACGGTAGGGCGCCTTGAGCGAGCGGACCGTCCGCGGACGGCCGTCGACCACGGCCGACTCGTCGACCTCTTGGGCGATGCCCGTGGCCATGACCTCCTGGTCGGCGCCCATGATCCGGGCGGCCGCCGGGGCGTCGAGGAAGGCGTCGTCGGTGCTCCCGAGCACCTCCCCGATCGGGAGCTCGGTGGCCTGCAGTACGCGCAGGGCCGCCCGGTTGAGGAAGACGAACCGTCCCTCGCGATCCTTGACGTAGACGGAGTCGGGCGCCGCGTCCGCGATGGCCTGGAAGGTCCGGAACGTGGCCAGGTCGGCCGCGCGGTCCGGGTCCCCCGTCGCGGCCGCCGTCGCGGCGGCCTGCAGGGCGCGCAGCCGGGCCACCTCCTCGGCCGTGCTCCGGGCGTCGGTGATGTCGCGGGACACGCCGATCAAGCCGATGACCTCGCCGGCGGCGTCGCGGTACGGCGACTTCGTGGACAGGAAGGTGCGGGCCAGCCCGTCGACGGTGGTCGACTCCTCGAGCTCCTGCGCGACGCCGCTCCGCATGATCTCGCGGTCGGTCTCCCGCAGCTGCGACGCCGCCGCGGCGTCGAACATCTGCCGGTCGTCGTTGCCGACGAAGTCGGCGACCCGGACCCCGTACAGGCGCGCGACGGCGTCGTTGACGAACAGGTAGCGACCGGCGAGGTCCTTGACGTAGATGAGGTCGGTCGCCGCCGCCGCGATCGCCCGGAACATCGGGAGGGAGCGCCGCGCCTCGTCGACCTCCGCGGTGAGCGCCGCGACGCGCTCGCGCAGGTACCGGACCTCGGCCCCGTCGTCGCGCTCGTGCGCATTCCCGCTCACCGGCTCGACAGTAATGCGCACCCGGCCCGGGGACGACCGGACGGCGAACCACGGGGACGGCCGCCGCGGCGGCCCGTGCAAGACTGGTGGGTGTGAGCACGCCGGACCAGCAGACCTTCTACGACGCCGTCGGCGGCGCGGATACCTTCGCGGAATTGATCCACCGCTTCTACCAGGAGGTCGCGCGCGACGAGCTGCTGCGGCCCCTGTACCCGGAGGAGGACCTCGGCCCCGCGGAGGTGCGGCTGCGGATGTTCTTCGAGCAGTACTGGGGCGGCCCGCGCACCTATTCGGAGCAGCGCGGCCACCCCCGACTGCGGATGCGGCACGTCCCCTTCCGCATCACCGAGATCGAGCGCGACGCGTGGCTGCGGTGCATGGACGTCGCCATCGCCTCGATCGACGACGCGCGGATGAGCCCGGATCACAAGCAGCAGCTCAGGGCCTACTGTGAGATGGCCGCACAGATGCTCGTGAACACCCCCATGGGCGCTTGAACAGGAGTGAGATGACGCCACCCGTCCGCACGCCCCACTACACCGAGCCGCCGTGGTGGAAGGACGCGATCTTCTACCAGGTCTACCCCCGGTCGTTCTCGGACGCGAACGGCGACGGTGTCGGTGATCTGCGCGGCGTGATCGACCGGTTGGGCTACCTGGAGCTGCTCGGGGTCGACGCGCTGTGGCTCTCGCCCGTGATGCGCTCCCCCATGGCCGATCACGGCTACGACGTCTCGGATCCCCGGGACATCGACCCGCTGTTCGGCACCCTGTCGGACATGGACGAGCTGATCGCGGCGGCGCACGCCCACCGGATCCGCGTGACGATGGATCTGGTGCCGAACCACACGTCCGATCAGCACCCGTGGTTCCAGGCCGCGCTGGCCGCCGGGCCGGGCAGCCCGGAGCGCGACCGCTACATCTTCCGCGAGGGCCGCGGCCCCCACGGTGACGAGCCGCCGAACAACTGGCCCAGCATCTTCGGCGGGCCGGCGTGGCACCGCGTCACCGAGGCCGACGGCACGCCCGGCCAGTGGTACCTGCACATCTTCGCGCCCGAGCAGCCCGACCTGAACTGGGAGAACGAGGACGTCTTCCAGGATCTGGCGGCCACGCTGCGATTCTGGCTGAACCGCGGCGTCGACGGTTTCCGCATCGACGTCGCGCACGGGATGGCCAAGCCCGCGGGGCTGCCGGACATGGACCTGGTCAACAACCAGATCATGGACAACGACGAGAACGACCTGCGGTTCAACGATCCGGGCGTGCACGCGATCCACCGGCGCATCCGGCAGGTGATGGACGAGTTCCCCGGCCGCGTGACGGTCGGCGAGGTCTGGGTCAAGGACAACGACCGGTTCGCGGAGTACATCCGGCCGGACGAGCTGCACCTGGGCTTCAACTTCCGCCTCGCCGAGGCGGAGTGGGACTCCCGCGAGATCCGCGAGGCCATCGACAACTCGCTGATCGCGGTCGAGTCGGTGAACGGCATCCCGACGTGGACGCTCTCCAACCACGACGTGCCCCGCGAGGTCACGCGGTTCGGCGGCGGCGAGCTGGGCACGGCCCGCGCGCGGGCGATGATCCTGGTGGAGCTGGCGCTGCCGGGCACCGTCTTCCTCTACAACGGTTCCGAGCTGGGCCTGCCGAACGTCGACCTCCCCGACGCGGTGCTGCAGGACCCGACCTGGGAGAGGTCCGGGCACACCGAGCGCGGCCGCGACGGCTGCCGGGTGCCCCTGCCCTGGCAGGGCGCGCAGCCCCCGTACGGCTTCTCGACGAGCCCGGACACCTGGCTGCCGATGCCGGACGACTGGAAGGGCCTCACGGCCGAGGCCGAACTCGAGGACCTCGATTCGACGCTGACGCTGTATCGCACCGCCATCGAGCTGCGCCGGATGCGGCCGGAGTTCCGCGGCGACGCGATCGAGTGGTACGGCGCGCCGCGTCCCGGCGCGCTGGCCTTCCGGCGCACCGGCGGCCGCCTCACCTGTGTGCTCAACGCCTCGGACGGCCCCGTGGACCTGCCGGGCGGCGAGGTCATCCTCGCCAGCGCGCCCCTGGTAGACGGCCTGCTGCCGCCGAACGCGGCCTGCTGGCTGGCCTGATCCCGACGGTGCGCCGCCGGGCGTGGTCGACGCCTCAGGCCCCGATGCGCTCCCGCGACGTCCGGCCCCGTCGGGCCAGGGGCTGGGCGCCGACCGCGGCGGCGAGCCCCACCGGGGCCGACAGGTCCGCGTAGATCGACTCGTGGGCGCCGGCCGGGACCCGGTAGGTCTCGTGCCAGATGCCGACCGTCGACCGCCCTTCGGCGTGGGCCATCTTGTAGAACTGCAGCCACGCCGGCCGATGCGCGAAATCGGTGGAGTGCGAGTAGCTCTCCAACTCCTCGAAGCTCCGCCAGTACTGCACGAGGAGCGGGCCGCCGGGCGCGATCGCCTTGAAGCCGCCGAGGTAGCCCAGGGCGCCACCGCGCTTCCGGTCGCGCTCGATCTCGGCCTGCATCCGGCGCAGCGAACGCCCGACGAACGCCGCCTGCCCCAGGCGCCAGGTGCGCCGCGGGCGCATGCCCAGCAGGAACACCACCAGGTCACCGTCGTGGGTGTCGGTCTGTAGATCGTGGTTCATCTGTCTCTCCCAGCTGGGTACACCTTGGATAGTGTCACTACCCATATTGGAGAGTGAAGCTATCCCGTGTCAAGATCGAGGGATGAAATTGTCGGAACTCTCCACGGAGACCGGCGTGAGCACCGCCTCGCTCAAGTACTACCTGCGGGAGTCGCTGCTCGCGCCCGGCGAGCCGGTGACCAGGACGCAGTCCGAGTACGGGCCCGCGCACGTCGAGCGCGTGCGGCTGATCCGCGCCCTGGTCGACTCCGGCGGGCTCTCCCTCGCGCAGGTCCGGCGCGTCATCGACGCCCTCGACAGCCCGACGGTGCCGCGCCACGAGCTCCTCGGGGTCGCGCAGGAGGCGCTCATGGAGGCCGAGAAGTTCGACGAGGACGCCGAATGGACCGCGCTGGCAACCGCGTTCGTGGAGCAGCGCGGCTGGCGGATCGAGGACGGCGACGTGCTGCTGCCGCAGCTCGGCGCGCAGCTCAAGGCACTCGCCGACACCTGCGACGTGGGCGGCCGGGAGACCCTGGACCGCTGGGCCGACGCCGCGGAGATCGTGGCGGCCTCCGACCTCGACACCCTCACCGGGGACGACGCCCAGGCACTGCGGACCGCGATCGTGGGCACCGTCCTCTCGGACAAGGTGCTGCAGACGCTGCGCCGGCTGGCGCAGCAGAACCGGACCGCCCAGCTCTACGAGGCGGCCAGGGGCTCGGACGGGGACTCAGACCAGTAGGCCCGGGCCCGCCTCGCGCCGCTGGTACAGCGAGCCGAAACGCGCGTCGACGCGCACCCACGTCGCCGACGCCGAGATGCGGACCGGCTCGTCGGCGCCATCAGCGGCGAATCCCATGGCCTCCAACGCGAACGCGGTCCGCAGGCTGATCGGGACGGTGGTCCCGTCGGTGCTCACGCTGACCACCTCGGAGTCGAGCAGGGAGGCGGGCGGCCCCGCGGGGCCGCCGGTCTCGCGGCCCACCTCGACGCCCCGCGCCGCGACGGCGCGCAGCGCCTGGGCGGGCACGTCGTCGACGTGCGCGAAGCCCGTCGCGGGCGGCAGGGCGCCGCGCCACGCGGAGTCGAGGGCGAATCCGACGTCCACGTAGCCGCCCTCGTCCGACGGTGCGAGCCGCAGGGAGTCGAGCACGGTCGCGGCGCTGCACACCAGCGACTCGGGCGCGACCGTGCCGGTGAGCACCCGGACCGCGAGCACCCCGAAGCCCGTCCTCCCCCACACCTCGACGCGCTCGTCGTCGCGGCGGCGCACGCGGATCACGGCGGAGTCGTCCGTGCGGAGCAGGCGGGTGACGAAGGCCGCGAGGTTCGAGCGCGGACCCGCGCCGGCCACCGTCAGGCGTCGATCGCTCACCGCGCGAACGACTTCAGGTAGTCGCGCTGCTCCCCCGACAGCCGCCGCACGCGTTGCTCCGCCACGTCGAACGCGGCGAGCCGCACCTGCGCGACCACCGCCGGTGCGGTGTCGAGGCCGGAGCCCGCGGGCCGGACCGCGTGATGCACCACGAAGTCCGCCGCCCGCACCGCGGAGGTCCACAGCGTGATCTCCAGCGGCGAATCCTGGTGCCGCAGCTGCCCGCGGTACTCGACCTCGAGCTTGGCGAGCAGCAGCCCGTCGAGCAGGTCGCGGGTGGGCGCGTCCGGCGCGAACAGCAGCGGGATCCGCGCCTCCTCCAGCAACGTCACCATGCGCGCGTTGTTGATGTGCTGGTAGACGTCCATATCGGACCAGCGCACGTCCACGGGCACCGTCAGGGCGGCACCGTCGTCGGTCACGGTGCGCACGCCGGTGACGCCCGCCGCGGTGAAGCTGTAGTCGGTCACGGCTCCACGCTAGCCGACCGCCCCGGGCCTACCCCACGTGGCGCAGCAGCGACCGCAGCGCGCGGGTCGCGACGGACAGCCGCGACTCGTCGTTCGCGATCGGGCTGGTCCCGTCGGCCGGATCGAGGATCTCGCCGAGCAGCGCGCCGACGCGCTCGAGCCGACGCGCGTTGTGCGAGGCCCAGTCGCCGATCTTCTGCGTCGCGGGCTCGGCGGGGTCGGTGAAGTTGAGCACCTCGATCGTCAGGCCCCGCAGCGCGCCGTACAGGTCGTCGCGCAGCGCGAGCCGCGCCATCTCGCTCCACCGGTCGCCGCGCGGCAGTTCGGCGACGGCCGCGAGCATCTCGTCCACCCGCAGGCGCTGCATGAGGGCGAAGTACAGCTGCCCCACCTCGTCGTCCTCGCGCTCGGCGATGTCCGCGATGTCCACCACGTCCAGCAGGCTGAACCGGTACAGCGCGCGCCCGACGGTGTACGCCAGCTCCTCCGGCACCCCCGCGGCGATCGCGCGCTCGGACGACGCGCAGGCGTGCCGGTCGTACCGGAGGTCCCAGGAGCCCATGGCGGCCGACAGCGCGGCGATGCGGTCCGCGTAGCGGTTGACCTCGGCGCCGATAGCGATCGGCTGCGGCCGGTTGGTGAGCATCCACCGGGCGCCGCGGTCGAGCACGCGGCGGCTCTCCGCGAGCAGCGCCGCGGTCTCGCCCGCCGAGACCGGCACCTCCTTGAGCTCCGCCCAGGTGCGCGGCAGGTCGAAGACGCGGCTCACCGCGACGAAGGCGCGGACGGCGTCGGACGCGCCGGCGCCGGTCTCCTCGGCGAGACGGTAGACGAAGCTGACGCCCGCGTTGTCGACCATCTCGTTCACCGTCTGCGTGGCCACGATCTCGCGGCGCAGCGGGTGCGCGAAGACGGCGTCTCCCGCGCGCTCCCGGAGGTGGTCCGGGAAGTACTCGGGCAGCTTCGCGACGAGCACGTCGTTGTCGGGCAGGTCTCCGGACAGCACGTCGTCCTTGACCGCGAGCTTGACGTGGGCCATGAGGTTCGACAGCTCCGGCGAGCTGAGGCCCAGGCCCGCCGCCTGCAGCTTGTCGGTCTCCTTGCGGGTCGGCAGCGCCTCCAGCCGCAGGTCGACGCCGCGGTTGCGGGACAGGTCCGCCAGGATCCGCGCGTGCACGTCGACCATCTTCGGGGCGAGTGAGCGCTCCACCGAGAGTGCCGTGTTCTGGGAGACGTTGTCCGCGAGCACCAGCCGCGAGACGTCGTCGGTCATCGACACCAGCAGGTCGTGCCGCTCGTCCGCGGCGATCGCTCCCGCGGCGATCTGCCGGTCCAGCAGGATCTTGATGTTGACCTCGTGGTCCGAGCAGTCCACGCCCGCCGAGTTGTCCATGGCGTCGGTGTTGATCCGCCCGCCGGCACGGTCGAACTCGATGCGGCCGAGCGGGGTGACGCCGAGGTTGCCGCCCTCGCCGATCACCTTGGCGCGCACCTGCTGCCCGTCGACACGGATCGCGTCGTTGGCACGGTCGCCCACGTCGAGGTTCGTCTCCGTGGAGGCCTTGATGTACGTGCCGATGCCGCCGTTCCACAGCAGGTCGACGGGGGCCAGGAGGACGGCCTGCATGAGCTCCGGCGGGGTCATCTCGGTGACGTCGTCCGCCAGGCCGAGTGCCGCGCGGACCTGCGGGCTGATCGGCACCGACTTCTGGTCGCGGCTGAAGACGCCGCCGCCCTCACTGATCTTCGTCGTGTCGTAGTCCTTCCACGACGAGCGTGGCAGGTCGAAGAGGCGCTGCCGCTCGGCGAAGCCGGTGGCCGCGTCGGGGTTCGGGTCGAGGAAGATGTCGCGGTGGTCGAACGCCGCGACCAGCCGGATGTGCTCGGAGAGCAGCATGCCGTTGCCGAAGACGTCGCCGCTCATGTCGCCGACGCCGACCGCGGTGAAGTCCTCGGTCTGGGTGTCGACGCCCATCTCCTGGAAGTGCTTCTTCACCGACTCCCACGCGCCGCGGGCGGTGATGCCCATGCCCTTGTGGTCGTAGCCCTCGGAGCCGCCGGAGGCGAAGGCGTCGCCCAGCCAGAAGCCGTAGCCGGCGGCGACGTCGTTGGCGATGTCGGAGAACGAGGCGGTGCCCTTGTCGGCGGCGACCACCAGGTAGGTGTCGTCGGCGTCGCGGCGCACCACGCGCTCGGGCGGGAGCACGTCCCCGTCGGGGCCGAGGTTGTCAGTCACGTCGAGCAGGCCCGAGATGAACATGCGGTAGCAGGCGACGCCCTCGGCGCGCTGCGCGTCGCGGTCGGCCGCACCGTCGCCCGTGAGCTCCGGCGGCTGCTTGACGACGAAGCCGCCCTTCGCGCCGACGGGCACGATGACGGCGTTCTTGACCGCCTGCGCCTTGACCAGGCCGAGGATCTCCGTGCGGAAGTCCTCCCGGCGGTCCGACCAGCGCAGGCCGCCGCGCGCGACCATGCCGAAGCGCAGGTGCACGCCCTCCACGCGGGGCGAGTAGACGAAGATCTCGAACCGCGGGCGCGGCTTGGGCGCCTCCGGGATACGGCCGGGCTCCAGCTTGATGGAGATCACCGGCTTGTCGGCGTAGAAGTTCGTGCGCACCGTCGCTTGCACGACGTGCAGGTAGGCCCGCAGGATCCGGTCGGCGTCGAGGCTGGTCACCGCGGCGAAGGCGGCCTTGAGGTCGGCTTCAGCGGCGGCGGCCGCATCGGAGTCGGCCGCGATCGGATCGAAGGTGGCGGTCCACAGCCGCACCAGCGCGAGCACGGCGTCGCGGTGCTCGAGCAGTACCTGCGCCATGTGGCCCGGGCTGTACGGGAATCCGCACTGCCGCAGGTACTGGCCGATGGCGCGGAGCAGCGCCACCCGGCGCCAGTCGAGGCCGAAGGCGAAGATCAACTCGTTGAACCTGTCGACCTCGGCCTCGCCGCGCCACACGGCGGCCGCGCCCTCGCTGGCCAGCCGGCGCAGCCGCGCCAGGTGGGCGGGGAGGTCCGCCTCCGCGACGCCCTCCGCGGCGGTCGCCCGCAGCACCGGCGAGACCCGCAGCCCGAAGTCGTAGACCGAGCACAGCGCACCGTCGGGACGGCGCACCGTGTACGGGCGCTCGTCGAGCACGTCCACGCCGAGGGACTGCAGCACCGGCAGCACCTGGGACAGCGTCACCTGGCCGCCGGTCATGTACATGGTGAACCCGAGGTTGGCGCCGCGGCCCTCCGGCGGGTCGTAGAAGACCAGGTCGCTGCCCTGTGCGGGGAGCGCGGCGATCCGGTTGATGTCGAGCAGCGCGACCTCGGGGGTCTGGTCCTCCTTGTAGTTGGGCGAGATGCCCGGGAGGTATGCGGAGACGGTGGCCGCGTCCGCGCCGGCGGCCGCGGCGGCCGAGAGCACGTCCTCGTCCCAGGTCCGGCTCACGTCGCCGAGCCGGGCGCGGATCCGCGCCTCGTCGGCCGCCTGGAAGACGGGGACGGTGTCCTCGCCGCGCGGCAGGAGCACGAACTGGATCCGCGCGATCGCCGACTCGGTGACGCGGGCGGTGAACCGGTCGACGTGCATGCCGGTCTCGTCCTCGAGCACGTCGATGAGAACGCCGCGCGCCCGCGAGGTGTACCGA
Organism: Tsukamurella tyrosinosolvens; assembly: GCF_900104775.1. Classification (NCBI taxonomy): domain Bacteria; kingdom Bacillati; phylum Actinomycetota; class Actinomycetes; order Mycobacteriales; family Tsukamurellaceae; genus Tsukamurella; species Tsukamurella tyrosinosolvens. The sequence goes on along the minus strand of NZ_FNSA01000003.1, from coordinate 1,549,966 downwards.
TCCCGGGGCAGGTAGACGAGAGCGCGCGCGAACCGGGCCAGCTTGTCGGTGCGCAGGAACAGGGCGAGGTCGTCGTCGCCGAGGTCGCGCAGGGCACCGAAGACGCGGGCCAGCTCGTCCTCGTCGGCGACGACGAGCCGCAGGCGGGGGTACGTCTGGATGTACTCCATGAGGCGCTGGTTCGCCGGGTCCGTCCGGTCCACGCCGATGCGGGCCAGCACGCGCTCGATCTTCGCGCCCACCATCGGGATGCCGAAGACGTTGTGGTGCAGGCCGAGCACGGTGAGCGCCATCGCGAAGAGCTCCACCGGGCCGCCGTCCGAGGGCGCCGCGGCCAGGAGGAAGGGCGAGCCCGCCGCGTCGCCGAGCGGCTGGGCGAGCTCCACCACGGCGATGGAGCCGGGCTCGGGCGCGGGCATCGCGTCGATGACGGCCAACAGCTTCGCGTCGGGGTCGGCGAGGACGCCGGTGCCGACACCGTCGACCCGGGATCCGAGGATTCGGGCGTTGTCCTCGGACAGCCAGGCCACGAAGTCCGACGGTGACCTTCCGGGCGGCTGCGCGGCCACGACGGACGCGACGCGAGTGAAGACGGACGGATCGATCGCGGACTGCGCCACGGGCGTGCTCCTCCTGCGGGGTCGAGGCAGCGCACGCCAAATGCCGGGTCAGCACGTGGCGCCGTTGCCAAGGTGTGACGGAGCCAGTGAGCTCCGGGCACCACATTACGGCGGGGGTGGGGGCTACGGGCCAGTAATGAACGACGACGCCCCCGGCACGGGGCCGGGGGCGTCGTCGTTCGCGGACCGAGGTCAGTCGCGCGTGAGCTTGCGGTGCGTCACCGAATGCGGGCGGGCCGCCTCGGCACCGAGGCGCTCGATCTTGTTCGCCTCGTAGGCCTCGAAGTTGCCCTCGAACCAGAACCACTGTCCCTCGGAGACGTTGCCCTCCCACGCCAGGATGTGCGTGCAGGTCCGGTCGAGGAACCAGCGGTCGTGGGAGATGACCACGGCGCAGCCGGGGAACTGCTGCAGGGCGTTCTCCAGGCTGGAGAGGGTCTCCACGTCCAGGTCGTTGGTCGGCTCGTCGAGGAGGATCAGATTGCCGCCCTCCTTGAGGGTGAGCGCCAGGTTGAGCCGGTTGCGCTCACCACCGGAGAGGACCTCCGAGGGCTTCTGCTGGTCCGGGCCCTTGAAGCCGAAGGCGCTGACGTAGGCGCGCGAGGGCATCTCGTTCTGCCCGACGGTGATGTAGTCGAGGCCGTCGGAGACCACCTCGAAGACGGTCTTCTTCGGGTCGATGTTGGCGCGGTTCTGGTCGACGTAGCTGAGCTTGACCGTCTCGCCCACCTTCACCTCGCCCGAATCGGGCTCCTCGAGGCCGACGATGGTCTTGAACAGCGTGGTCTTGCCGACGCCGTTGGGGCCGATCACGCCGACGATGCCGTTGCGCGGCAGCGTGAAGCTCAGGTCCTTGATGAGGACGCGGCCGTCGAAGCCCTTGTCGAGGTTCGAGACCTCGACCACCACGTTGCCCAGGCGGGGCGGCGTGGGGATCTGGATCTCCTCGAAGTCGAGCTTGCGGTGCTTCTCGGCCTCCGCCGCCATCTCGTCGTAGCGCTCGAGGCGGGCCTTGTTCTTGGTCTGCCGGGCCTTGGCGCCGGAGCGGACCCACGCGAGCTCCTCCTTGAGGCGCTTCTGCAGCTTCTGGTCCTTCTTGCCCTGCACCTCGAGGCGCTCGGCCTTCTTCTCCAGGTAGGTGGAGTAGTTGCCCTCGTACGGGTGCAGCTTGCCGCGGTCGACCTCGCAGATCCACTGCGCGACGTGGTCCAGGAAGTACCGGTCGTGGGTCACGGCCAGCACGGCGCCCGGGTAGCTCGCGAGATGCTGCTCGAGCCACAGCACCGACTCGGCGTCGAGGTGGTTGGTGGGCTCGTCGAGCAGCAGCAGGTCGGGCTTGCTGAGCAGCAGCTTGCACAGCGCGACGCGCCGCTTCTCGCCACCGGAGAGGTTCTCCACCGCCGAGTCGCCCGGCGGGCAGCGCAGCGCGTCCATCGCCTGCTCGATCTGCGAGTCGACCTCCCAGGCGTCGACGGCGTCGAGCTGCTCCTGCAGCTTGCCCATCTCCTCCATGAGCTCGTCGGTGTAGTCGGTGGCCATGAGCTCGGCGACCTCGTTGTACCGGCGCAGGTTGACCATCGTCTGGCCGAGGCCGTCCTCGACGTTCTCCTTGACCGTCTTGGTCTCGTCGAGCTTCGGCTCCTGCATCAGGATGCCGACTGTGGCCTCCGGGTCCAGGAAGGCCTCGCCGTTCGACGGCTGGTCCAGGCCGGCCATGATCTTGAGGATCGACGACTTACCCGCGCCGTTCGGACCGACCACGCCGATCTTCGCGCCCGGGTAGAACGACATCGTCACGTCATCGAGGATGACCTTGTCGCCGTGCGCCTTACGCACCTTCTTCATCGTGTAGATAAACTCTGCCACAGTCTAACCCTTCTGACCTGCGAACTTCACGTTGGTAACGCCCTCTAGCCCCACTCCAGCCCCACACGGGCTCGCCAACACTGCCGCCTTTGCCAAGGCAGCGTGGGGCGATGAGAGGTGAGCTTGCATGACTCCAGCCTAGGCGGTCGACGGAGTATCGCGGCATCCAGCCATGCCGCGTGCGAGTTGCATCTCGGAGTTGAAATTCCAGTACATGCATCTTCGACTTATCTATCGACAATCTCGGACAGAGCGCCTAACGTCTGCGATGCAGCCGAGTCCGGCCCCTCTCCCCACTCCCCCAACCGATTGGAGTCTGTCCATGCACCTGCCCGAGATCGCGACCGAAGGCGTCATCTTTAGCGAGAGCCCCTGCGGCGGCACGTTGGAGGTTGCCCGAGTCCACGATGACGACGGCGAGCGGATCGCGCTGTTCATGTCCGAGGGGCGGGGCGATGACGCCAACCACTCGACCATCGAGCTGACCCGCGACCAAGCGGTGCAGTTGATCGAGATGGTGCTCGCGGCGGTGTAGCCGCACCACAACGACGAAAGCCGCCCGTCTTCTCCCCGAGAAGATTGGGCGGCTTTCGTTTGTCCTTATCAAGACTGCCACGAATTGAGTGCGCAGGCGGTCTTGTGAATGCGCCGAGTAATTGCTCGACCATTTGAGAATTGACGACTCCGGGCAGGTGGGGAATTGCTTTGATTCGTGCTGATCTCGGCACCCCTATAACCCGTATACGCACTGGCAGACACCGGATGAGCGTCACGGGAACCGTAGGGGACCAGGGGATACTCCCCCAGGGTGACCAGCTTTGACGCCTGACATGAACCGTGGTTTGATTGCGGCTCACGGCACAGGAATTCTGTGCACACACCTCACGAAAGGACGAACAAACATGAGCAATGAAGAGATCTCTCGCGAGCAAGCAGAGGCCATGTTTCATGAACTCGGCGAACTCGCCAAGCGAGCAAGCGAGGCGCAAGAGCGCGAGTCGGAGTTGAGTGCAAGCGTGGAGAACGTTCTCGCCGAAGCTGATGTCGCTATTGCCGAGGACAGCATCGCCATTCCGCGCGAGCTGTACGAGCAGGTATACGAGGTGTCGGTGCGACAACTCGGCGAGGA